>DXMX01000004.1:9242-43285 GCA_019413955.1 Collinsella sp. | reverse complement strand
GATGGTGGCGCTGCCGGCGGGCACCAACGGCCCGCGCCCCGAGGCTGCAGCCGACATGCCTGCCGCCGGTGACAGCTACTGCTACTGGAAGGCCGACAAGTGGGTTCTCTGCCACGCCGACAGCCCCAAGGCAGCCGAAGGCGGCTACGTAGGCCTCATCGGCAAAAACCTCGACATCGCCTGCGATTAGAATCTTCCGTCTCAATCTGTAACATCTATCGGGCTAAATCGTCTCTACCTGTTACAGATCGAGACAAATTGTAGGGGATAGAACGAACAATCTCGATCTGTAACACCAGGCCCGGTTTTGGCTGCCTAACTGTTACAGATCGAGACAAACCGGGCCCAATCCGCCGCAAAGGTGCCTGTCCCCTTTGTGGTGGTTGGCGGTTTGGGCGGGCAGGTATCAAAAAGTGTCAGACGGGGGCGGCTGCCGGGCGTCTGTGCGCGAAAAGAAGTGCCGACCTGCGCCGTTGCCGTTGAGTGGCGCGCTGCTTACGGGGATACTGAAGCCACGACAAACAGCGTGTGAAAGGATCGATGCATGGCTTTCCGTAATGACTTCCTGTGGGGCGGCGCGACGGCTGCCAACCAGTGCGAGGGCGCGTACAACGTTGACGGTCGCGGCCTGGCCAACGTGGATGTGGCGCCGCACGGCCCGGAGCGTTACGCGGTGGTCTCCGGCCAGCGCAAGATGCTCGACTTCGAGGACGGCTATTACTATCCCGCGCAGACCGGCATCGATTTCTACCATCACTACAAGGAGGACATTGCCCTCTTTGCCGAGATGGGCTTTAAGACCTTCCGCGTGAGTCTGGCCTGGACCCGTATCTTCCCCAACGGTGACGAGGCCGAGCCCAACGAGGCCGGCCTGGCCTTTTACGAGGACGTGTTCCGCGAGTGCCAGGCGCACGGCATCGAGCCGCTCGTGACCATCACGCACTTCGACTGCCCCGTCCACCTCATCAAGGAGTACGGCGGCTGGCGCAACCGCAAGCTCATCGACTTCTACAAGAACCTCGCGACCACGATCTTCACCCGCTACAAGGGCCTGGTGAAGTACTGGCTCACCTTCAACGAGATCAACATGATCCTTCACCTGCCGTTTATGGGTGCCGGCCTGGTCTTTGAGGAGGGCGAGAACAAGGAAGCCGTCGAGTACCTGGCCGCCCACAACGAGCTCGTCGCCAGCGCTTGGGCAACCAAGATCGCCCACGAGATCGACCCCGAGGTCAAGATCGGCTGCATGCTCGCCGCGGGCACCTACTATCCCTACAGCTGCCGTCCGGGCGATGTACGCCAGGCTCAGCTTGACAACCAGGACAATTACTTCTTCGTCGACGTCCAGAGCCGCGGTTACTACCCGGCCTATGCCGTCAAGAAACTCGAGCGCCTGGGCATCGATGTGGGCATGACCGACGAGGACCGCGAGGTCCTGGCTGCCAACACCGTCGACTTCATCAGCTTTAGTTACTACAGCACCCGTTGCTCTGCCGGTGCCGACAACCCCGATGTCAAGCGCACCCAGGGCAACGCCTTCGCCGGCGCCAAGAACCCCTACCTGCAGGAGAGCCAGTGGGGCTGGGCCATCGATCCGCTGGGCTTCCGCATCACCCTTAATGACCTGTACGACCGTTATCAGAAGCCGCTGTTTGTGGTTGAGAACGGTCTGGGTGCCAGGGATGTTGTCGAGGAGGATGGTTCTATCAACGACGACTACCGTATCGACTTCCTGCGTCAGCATATTGCCGCGATGCGCGATGCGGTGACCGAGGACGGCGTTGACCTGCTGGGCTACACCACCTGGGGCCCGATCGACCTGGTCTCGGCCGGTACGGGCGAGATGTCCAAGCGCTACGGCTTTATCTATGTGGACCGCGACGACGCCGGCAACGGCACCCTCAAGCGTTCCAAGAAGAAGAGCTTTGACTGGTACAAGAAGGTTATCGCCACCAACGGCGAAGATTTGGCCTAGGCGTTCTCAACAGCAATAGCATCCTAACCAAGGCGCCCGGCGAGCAGCCTATGCCCGTCGGGTGCCTTGTTAAAAGAAGTAAAAACTTGCAATTGCACTACGGCGCGAGCACATCCAGCGGAACAACTTGGACGCCGCGGTCAGTGACATAGGCTTGCGAACCAAACCCGATGATTACGACTTTCGAAACTGGCGGGTTGTTTCCGGCGGCAACCATACGCTTCTCGACAGCAATAAGGCTGTCAGACGCCTCTTCGATTTGGGCGGAGCTGAGCTTGATTTCGACCGGGATCCACGTTCCACCGGGAGCCGCAATGACTGCATCGACTTCTAGATCGCGAGAATCGTGATAGTGATAGAGGCCCATTCCATTTGCCTGCGCATAAACCCACAAATCATGAAGGGCCAACGATTCAAAAAGCAGCCCAAGCGTCTTGAAATCTAGCAGCAATGTCGCCGGAGTCGCTCCGAGCGCAGCGGCCGCCAGTGACGGATCAGCGAGATGATGCTTCTTCGATTCTCTTAAGTGCACGGGAGATCTCATTGCGGGGTTCCATGCGGGAATATCGCGAACGAAACTAACCCGAGCGAGAAGGGATATATATGATGCCGCCGTCTGTCTCGACACCTCTCCGCCAAGATCGGCTACGAGCGTCTTGAGTGTCGCCAAAGTGGATTCATTGCGCGCAAGCGATTCGATGACGGCTTTGACCTTTTCGGGATCGCGGCGAGAGCCGTCGACACGAGACAAATCTTCTTCGGCGACTATGCCGATGTAACGTTTCGCCATCGCCGACGCAGCCAGCGCATCGCGACCGACCGCCGCGGGCCATCCGCCACGGACAACGCACTCGGCAATCGAGGCGGAATCCAGCGATCCGAAAGCGCCATTGAACTTTTCGCCAGAAATAATGCCCGACAGCTTAACCGCGCCGCTGGATTTCCCAAGCTCGAAAAGCGTCATGGTATCCATGCGCAATTTAGCGAACCTTCCAGCGCCACTGTGCATCGGCCGTTCGTCGTCTCGCGGCGTCGCCGACCCCGTAAATATGAACTGGCCAGGCTCGCCGCCGCGGTTGTCGCACTCAAACCGCGCCGCGTCCCAAAGTTTCGGAACCTCCTGCCATTCATCGATCAGCCGCGGCACCTCGCCTGCAACGGCAAGCGCCGGGTCCGTCTCGGCACGCAAGCGATTCTCGAAGTTGCGCGACGGGTCCATGAGAAGGAGCCTGGACGCCGCACGGGTCCCGGCCGTGGTCGTCTTTCCGCACCATTTCGGTCCTTCGATGAGAACGGCGCCGAATATACCCAGCAGCTGGTCAAGCTCATTTTCGATAATTCTAGTGTAGTACTTCTTTGGCATAATTATCACCATTGTTTACCAGTACATTTAACCAAATATACAGTTACTATTTAACCAAATATCAATTCTTTGGTTAACCATATTTACGCAATTCAATTAACGAAACAGATTAAACATGTACTGTTTGAGTTGGCACTTGGGAAATCTCTCGCTGGGCAATCCGTTGCTACGGCTGAGGCCTCTTCGTCGAACCGACACCCCCGGCGAGCAACTTATGCCCGCCGGGCGCCTTGTTAAAAGAAGTGAAAGAAAGCAAAAGAAGTTAAAACTTGCAAAAGAAATTAAAGCGGGGGTGAGGGGCGTTTTTAGCTGTTTTGGGCCGCCGCGGCCAGCGGGGGCGGGTCGCGGCGGCCCAAACATCCTTGACGAGGGTGCCGGTGAAGTTACAGCAGCTCGCCGTGGCGGGCGATGTAGCGGCGCTTGGCCAGTTGGGTGAGCGCGATGTAGGCGGCGACAATGCCGATGAGCAGCGCGAAGAAGATTGGCGGCAGCGGCATGAGACCCAGCGCATCGGCGATGGGGCTTGCCGGCAGCCAGGTGACGAGCACCAGGCCCAGCACGGTGAGGATGCACAGCGCGGGCGCGGCGTGGTCGCGCGGGCGTGGCAGGCGCGGGGAGCGCAGCATGTGGACCACGAGCGTCTGCGACCACATGGACTCGACAAACCAACCGCTCTGGAAGAGCGCCGTAAAGGCCGCCATGCCTGCGACGTCGCCTATAGCGGCAAGCTCTGCCCAGCTTGCGCCCACGGCGGCGGGGCACACCACAAAGAAGAGCGCGGCGAAAGTCGCGATATCAAACAGTGAGCTCACGGGGCCCAGCTCGAGCATAAAGCCCTTGATGGACGCGGCGTCCCAAGCACGCGGACGGGCAGTCCAGGCGTCGTCGACGGTGTCCCACGGCAGCGCGATGCACACGATCTCGTAGACCAGCGACAGCAGCACCAACTGCAGAGCGCTCATGGGCAAGAATGGCAAGAACAGGCTCGCGACGGTCACGGATAGCACGTTGCCAAAGTTGGAGCTCACCGTGGTCTTGAGGTACTTGAGCAGGTTGCCGTAGGTGCGGCGGCCTTCGATGATGCCGCGCTCGAGCACGCCCAGGTCTTTCTGGAGCAAGATGATATCGGCGGATTCCTTGGCGATGTCGACGGCCGAATCGACCGAGATGCCGCAGTCGCTCGCACGCATGGCGGCGGCGTCGTTGATGCCGTCGCCCATAAAGCCCACGGTGTGGTCGAGCAGCTCACGCATGACGCGCACCAGACGCGCCTTCTGCAGCGGCGAGAGCTTGGCGAAGAGGTGGGTGTTCTCGGCGCGTTCGGCAAGCTCGGCGTCGTCGAGCGCATCGATCTCGGAGCCGAGCAAGACGTTGCTCGCGTCGATGCCGATCTGCTCGCAAACGGTGGCGGCGACACGGACGTTGTCGCCGGTCAGAACCTTGACCGCCACGCCCTTGGCTTCGAGGGTAGCGACGGCGCCCGCGGCACTTGCTTTGGGCGGATCGAGGAAGGCCAAAAAGCCCATCAGCACCATGTCGCACTCGTCAGCGATGCCAAACTCGCCCACGCAGCGCGGATTGGTCTTCTGCGCCACGGCAATCACGCGCAGGCCCTCGGCGTTGAGCCCGGCGACCTGCTTGCGAATCTGGGCGAGCTTGTCTTCGGTGAGCGGCTGGGCGGCGCCATCGACCTCGATAAAGGAGCAGATCTCGAGCATTTCCTCGGCAGCTCCCTTGGTAACCATCTGGGTTTTGCCCTGGGCGTCGGCGACAACGACGCTCAGGCGACGGCGCGAGAAATCGAAGGGCACCTCGTCGATCTTGGTATAGCGGTCGCGCAGGCTCTGGCCCAGCATGGAGCCGGGTGCTGTGGCCGAGGGCGTCACGTCGGCGCGGTCGATGACGGCCAGGTCGATAAGGTTCTTGAGGCCGGTCTGGAAGAAGCTGTTCAAAAACGCATGGCGCAGTACGCGCACGTCCTCGTTGCCGTCGGTGTTGAGGTAGCGCTCGAGCACGATGCGGTCTTCGGTGAGGGTGCCGGTCTTGTCGCAGCACAGGACGTCCATCGCGCCGAGGTTTTGGATCGCCGGCAGTTCCTTGACGATAACCTGGCGACGGGCGAGGTCCTTGGCGCCCTGCGACAGGCTCGTGGTCACGATGACGGGAAGCATCTGCGGCGTGATGCCCACGGCCACGCTCGTGGCGAATAGCAGCGCGTCGATGACGTTGCCCTTGGTGGCGGCGTTGATGGCAAAGACGGCCGGCGCCATAACGAGCATGAGGCGTACGAGCAGCATGGAGACGCTCGAGACGCCGCGGTCAAACGCGCTCTTCTCGCCGTGCCCGTTGAGCATCTTGGCGATGCCGCCCAGGTAGGTGTCCGAGCCGGTGGCAACGACAAGCGCCATTGCAGTGCCGTTTTGCACGGAGGTGCCGGTAAAGACGATGTTCTTGCAGGCGGAGAGTGGCAGCGCGGAGCCGTTGGCACCCTCGACGACCGCGGCGGAAGCGGTCTTTTCGACGGCGTTGCTCTCGCCGGTGAGTGCGGACTCGATCGCAAACAGATCGCGCGCGGTGATGATACGGGCGTCGGCCGGCACCATATCGCCGGCAGAGAGGCGGATCACATCGCCGGGGACGAGCTCGTCGAAGGGGATCTCGAGGCGCTCGCCGTCGCGCAGAGCGCAGCAGGTGTTGGAGACCAGGTCCTTGAGGGCCTCGGCCGCATTGCCGCTGCGGGCTTCCTGGATAAACTTCATGCCGCCCGATACCAGCAGCATGATGCCGATGACGATGACCGTGGAGGGGTCGCGCTGCGGCTCGGGCACGGCGAGCACGTCGATATAGAGCGAGACCAGTGCGAGCGCGGCGAGGATGCCGGCGAAGGGATCGATGAATGCGTCGGCGATGCGGCGGGCGAGCGTCTTGGTCGGCGCCTCGATGGTGTTGGGGCCGACCGCGCTCAGGCGCTCGGCGGCGTGCTCGGCGGTGAGTCCGCCAGCCGTGGCGTCGAGCAGCACGAGGGCATCCTCGGCGCTATGGGTGGCGGCGAATATGGTGTTCTTGGACAGGCCGGCGTGAGCGGCAGGGCGCGCCGTGCGGCGGCGCTTGGAGATAGCTTCGAGTACCGTGGCGGTTTTGAGCATCAGCATAGGGTCCTCCTTGTTGAAGGGAGTTAGCGTACGTGTCGTATGTGCTTCAAAAAACCTAGATGTCGCTCACGTCATGCTCGCGAGCTACCACAAAGGGGACGGGCACCTTTGTGGTGGTTTTGACGGTCGGCTGTTGGCGCTTGTGCGTGTGCGGAATCCTCGCGGCGTGCCGAGGGCGACATGCAGGTTTTTCGACTATGACTGCCTTCCATGGCACACCTCCTTAAGGCCGGGCGCGATGCGCTTCAGGTATCACGTACCCGTTACAATCCGCCCGTATTCTTGATGAGGGGGTTTGCCGTGTCAACCCCAATGTTTGGAAAACCATTGCCCCTGACAAAGCCTTTACAGAATGCCGAGGCCCCAAAGCGCGCCCGCAACGCGCCCTGCCTGCGCTAAACTGGAAGGCACGTACGCGATTACGAGAGGAGCCCGCATGGAGGCTTACAAGCAAGAGTTCATCAAGTTCATGGTCGAGTCCGACGTTCTTAAATTCGGCAGCTTTACGCTCAAGAGCGGCCGTCAGTCCCCGTTCTTTATGAACGCCGGCGCCTATGTGACGGGCTATCAGCTCAAGAAGCTGGGCGAGTATTACGCCCAGGCCATCCACGATAACTTTGGCGACGACTTTGACGTGCTGTTTGGACCGGCCTACAAGGGTATTCCGCTGGCCGTCGTGACCGCAATTGCCTACCACGAGCTGTACGGCAAGGAGGTCAAGTACTGCTGCGATCGCAAGGAGGCCAAGGACCACGGCGCCGACAAGGGCAACCTGCTGGGCTACGAGCCCCAGGACGGCGACCGCGTGATTATGGTCGAGGACGTCACCACCAGCGGTAAGTCCATCGACGAGACCTATCCCAAGGTCAAGGCTGCTGCCGATGTCGAGATCAAGGGCCTCATCGTGTCCCTCAACCGCATGGAGGTCGGCAAGGGTGGCGTGACCACCGCGCAGAAGGAGATCGAGGCCAAGTACGGTTTCCCCGTCGCGAGCATCGTCTCCATGGCCGAGGTCGTCGAGACCCTCTACAACCACGAGATCGACGGCAAAGTCGTCATCGACGACGAGCTCAAGACCGCTATCGACGCCTACTACGAGCAGTACGGAGCACGTTAGTTACGGCGTTTTACCAAACGCCGTAACTGCTCGACGCTGCGCGGGCCGCATTTGGACAATCTGACGTTCAACTTCAAGGGCGCGACCAGAAGGTCAGCGCCCTTTCGTTTCACGTCACCTTGTCTCAAATGCGACCCGCTCGCTGTCCGTTCTCTACCTGCGGCGTCGTCTTGCTCCGAATGCGGCCCGTTCGCTGTCGTTGCCGAAACATCGGCGATGCCGGAGTAGTCATTGGGGACGTTCTTAAATGACTAGTCAGAAATGAGCGTGGATAATCTCCCGGTTTTGGCCTGTGTGCGGGCTCAAAGTGGGAGATTATCCACGCTCGCTTTAATTTGCCTGGGCTGCGATGCCTATCTAATCGGCTCGGCGTCTTCCCTGAGAATCGAAAGATACTCTTCATACCCGTACTGCCGGTATCTCTGTCTTGACTCGTCGAGCGGACGGAGGATACCCAATTCTTCAAATGATTTGACAAGCGAGCTCGCGGTACTCCTGCCGATATCGAGTTGGGCAGCGATGAATGCGGTGTCGACGATGGGGTGCTCTTCAAGAATGCCCAACAGCCTTTGCCCGTTTGCAGCGGTCCTTCCGAGATTTTCGGTAATGGTTGCTGTGGAACGGTTATGGAGGTCAACAAGGTTTTTTAAAGACCCTACCGAGTCCTTCGCACTCTCGAGAAGACTGTTGCAGAAAAACTCTATCCATTCCTCGTAAGTGCCTCTCTCCCTTACGGATGTGAGTTGCCGGTAGTACTCGCTTCGATTTTTCTTGAACTGGAACGATGGATAGAACAAGCAAGAATGAAGAACGCCATCATTGATGAGCATAAGTGTAATGAGAAGCCTGCCCAGGCGACCGTTTCCGTCTAGGAATGGATGGGCAGTTTCAAATTGGTAATGGACGAGCGCCGCCCGCACAATCGGATCCATTTCGACTTGAGGCTCATTGATAAAGCGTTCGAGGTCCTGGAGCGTGTTACTCAAATCTTCAATGTTTGGAGGGACAAACGATGCGGTTGCAATGGTGCAGCCTGAGGGGCCAATCCAGTTTTGTGAGGAGCGCAGCTCGCCTGGATTCTTCTCCGTTCCGCGCACTCCGTCCAGCAGGACCGCATGAACTTGCCTAAGAAGTCTCGTGCACAAGGGCATCTTTTTGAGCAGTTCTACGCCGCGGTCGACAGCACGGACGTAATTCACGACGTCTGCGACATCTTTATGATGGAGTTGTGTTTGCGATGGACTAAGTAGGTCGTCAAACGTGCACTGGGTTCCTTCAATTTGCGAAGAAAGGAGTGCTTCTTTGCGCACGTACATTGTCAGATACATGTCGGCGTTGGGAACAAAGTAGAGCATGCCTTCAAGCTCTCCAAGCTTTCGTGAGCATGCGGAAAGCGTGCGATAGGTTTCCTCGGTGAGGTTTAGCTGCCTCAATGATTGCAAGGGCGTTGGAAAAAACGAATAGTAAGCCAATTTCCCCGATAGATTATTGCGGAGCGTTCCCTGGCCGTTCTCCTCGATTTGCATCGCGCCCTCCATATCTTTAGTGCCGGAAACTCGTTATTAGGCTAATCATATCAATTCTAATAACGAGTTTAAGGATTAAATAGTTATTAGAATTGATGTAAACAATCTAATGATGAGAAGTCGTTATTACTTGACCATGGAGCTCGGCTTGGTACAGGGGGGTTGTCCAAAATGAGAGCGGATAATCTCCCGTTTTTGGCTCGGTGACGGCCTCAAAGTGGGAGATTATCCACGTTCGCTAGTTAAGCGTCCAAAAATCCACACTCGCCAAACCTGCCAAAAAGGACAGGTTTATTTTGGCACGTTTCGGTCGGTGTCAGGAAGTGTTAGGGACAAGGCGGCGGCAGGACTCGAGAGCGAAAAGAAGTATCGGGTTTGGTGCGCCCGCTTCTGCCCGTCCCGTGCGCAGGCGATACTCGGCTTATCGACCTGCGATGCAAAGGAGATGCTCGTCCCACGAGCACTACCGGGAAGGGCTCGCGATTCGAGTCCCCACCTTAGCATTTGAACCATTTGGCACTATAATTACCGTAGGCATGCGCACAACGTTGCGCTTAATCAAGAGGAGAAAACGTATGGGTCTGTTTGACATGTTCAAGAAGAAGGCTGAGCCCGCGGCTGCCGCTGCTCCGGCCTCCATCTCTGCTTCTGCTGGCGCCGACGTGCTGTGCTCGCCCGTCAAGGGCAAGGTCATCAAGATGGCCGACGTGCCCGATCCCGTCTTTGGTGGCGAGGTTCTGGGCAAGGGCTGCGCTGTGTGGCCCGAGGACGACCTGGTCTACGCTCCCTGCGACGGCAAGGTGACCGTCACCATGGGTCACGCCGTGGGCCTGCAGTCCGATAGCGGCATCGAGGTTCTGGTGCACGTTGGCGTCGATACCGTCAACATGAACGGCGACGGCTTCGAGGGCTTCGTCAAGGCTGACGACGTCGTGAAGGCCGGCCAGCCCATACTCAAGATCGACCGCGCCAAGATCGCTGCCGCCGGTTACAAGGACTGCGTCGTCGTGGCCGTGTCCAACACCGCCGAGTTTGCTGATGTCGAGCTCGCCGTCGAGGCCGAGTCTGCCGTCGCCGCCGGTGACGTCATCGTTAAGGTTGTCCGCAAGTAAACTGCGGCGTTCAAAGGATGTGCAAGGGTGGTCGGGTTTTCCGGCCACCTTTTTTATTGCACCGTGGGGAAGCGTTTTATTGCGCGTTGGGCGGGCTTGCAAACCGTTCGGACGCTAAAACGAACCGACCGCGCCTTCGCGTTGCCGAGGGTGTTCATAAGTGGATAGTATGGGCTTACTTATTACAACGTGTGCCGCGTCCGGGAAGCGCGGTGCCGCTCATTGGGAGGAACAACATGAAAAAGAAGCTGCTGCTTGTGCCCCTCATGGCCGTCTTGGTTGCATGCGTGGTCGTGCTTTCCGGCTGTGGAGGTCCTTCGGTTGAGGAGCTCATCACCGAGGATCTTACGACGCAGTTTGACGAGGTCAAGAACGGTGGCGACGACTTCCTCTCTGGTCTGGAGGAGGCTTCGGGCGACGAGTTCGAGCAGCTGGGTATCGATCCCAAGGAGTATGCCAAGACCTATCTCGAGGGCTTTGACTACAAGATCGGCGACGTGACGGTCGACGAGGACAAGGGTGTCGCGACCGCCGAGGTCTCTATCACCTGCAAGTCTATGAACAAGATCGTCGAGGACTTCTCCACCCAGTATCAGGAGAAGGTCGCTGCGCTTGACACGGTTCCTTCCGATGACGAGCTGTACAAGATGGCCGGTCAGGTTATGGTCGATGTGACCAAGACCACCGAGCCCAGGAAGACCACGGTTATCTTCAAGTACACCTGCAACGACGACGGTGAGTGGTCTGCCGACGACTCCGTCAACTCCGAGATGATGGATGCAATGCTGAGCTAGGGGGTTACGCGGTTCTACGAACCGCGTAACCAGTTGACGCTGCGCGCCGCCCAGGACGACAATTTGTCATTCAAAAGGCGAGGCATGACCAGAAGGTCTATGCCTCGCCTTTTTTATGCCAACTTGTTCGTCCTGGACGTCGCTCGCTGTCCATCCTCTACCTGCGGTGTTGCCATTGTTGGGGTAGTCGTTGGGGGCGTTCTTGTTTTAGTCATTGGGGACGTTCTTAAATGACCAGGCAGCACTTGGGGACGTTCCTTTTCTGCCGGCAGTTGGGGACATTCCTTGTGCTAGCGTTGCATCGAGTGCTTGGGAAACCGCGACCCGGTTTTTGCCCGAATAGTGGGTCGCATTTTCCGGATGGGGTGGGTTGCGGAAAGTGCGACCCGGAATATTGCTCTGAAACGGGATGCGGTTTCCCTGATGCGCCTCAAACGGAAAGCGCATCCCATTCCGGAGCTCCAAAACGGGATGCGCTTTCCGCGCGGAAGAATTGTCGCAGCTGCGTTAAGCAGTGTCGCTCGTTACTCTCCCAGAATCAGCGCCGCGAGCTCTGCCTGGGTGTCCACCACGTAGTCGGCGCCGGTGGCTTCCAGCTCTGCGCGGCCGCGGAAACCCCAGCTGACACCCGCACTCTTAAGGCCGGCGTTGTGGCCGGTCAGGATATCGACATTGGAATCGCCTACGTAGAGCGTGGTCGCCGGGTCGGCGCCTAGCTCTTCCATCACATGCAGCGTGACGGGTGCTTCGGGCTTGGGCGGAAACGCATCGACACAGCCCTGCACCAGCGCAAAGCGCTCGGAACCAAAATACTTTTCGATAAGCGGAGCCGCCGAGACGTGGTCCTTGTTAGTGAGCACGGCAAGCTGAACGCCTGCGGCGCGCAAGCGGTCGAGCATCTCGATCGTGCCGGCATAGGGAGCGGTGTGGTCTTCCTTGTGCTCGCCGTAGTAAGCCCTAAACTCGGCAAGTGTCTGCTCAAACATGCGGCCGTCGCCTGCGTACTCGGCGGGCATAAAGCGCTCAACCAGCTTGAGCATGCCGTTTCCCACCTTGTAGCGGTACTCGTCAACGGCAAACGTGGGCCAGCCGTGCGCCTCGCAGGTATGGTTGCCGGCGGCCGCCAGGTCCTCGAGCGTGTTGAGAATGGTGCCGTCCAGGTCAAAGATCACATGGGAAAAAGCTGCTGCCATGGGTGCTCCTGCCGCTTGAGTTGTAAAACGCACCCCATGATACTGGGCATGCGTGCCGGGCATGTTTGGAATCTGAATATCTTTAATAGCCCTGAGCCTTTGTCGTTAGCAAATTCTCGGCAGCTGCTCTCCTACGAGCATGTCGAGGATGCGGGTCGAGCCCCAGCCGGTACGTACGCGCACGGCGGGTCGAGCGTCCGATCCAAGCGGCAGCACGCGACCGATAATCGCGGCGTTTTCGCCGTAGCGCGCGGCGCGCATGGCTGCCAGCGCGGCATCGGCCTGCTCGGCCGGCACCACGGCAACCATCTTGCCCTCGTTTGCCACCTGCAGCACATCGTAGCCGAGCATCTCGCAGGCGGCCTGCACGTCGGGGCGCACGGGCACAGCATCCTCGTCGATCTCCATGGCAACGCCGCTGGCCTGGGCAAACTCGTTGAGCGTGGATGCCAGGCCGCCGCGCGTGGGGTCGCGGAAGCAGCGGGTGTCGGGGGCGGCGGCGAGCACGTCGGCAACCAGATGATTGAGCGGTGCGGCGTCGCTTTCGATGTTGCTCGAAAACGCCAAGCCCTCGCGCTGGCTCATGATGGCGATGCCGTGGTCACCCAGTGTGCCCGACACCAGGATGACGTCGCCGGGCCGGCAGTTTGCGCCGCTGAGCGCCACGCCCGCGGGTACCTCGCCCACGCCGGCGGTATTGATATAGACGCCGTCGGCCCCGCCGCGCTCGACCACCTTAGTGTCGCCCGTGATTATGGACACGCCCGCTTCGTGCGCCGTTTCGGCCATCGTCTGCACAATCTGGTGGAGCTTATCCATGGGATAGCCCTCTTCGAGGATAAAGCCGCACGATAGGTAGCGCACGTTGGCGCCCGAGGTCGCGACGTCGTTGACGGTTCCGCACACGGCGAGGCGGCCGATGTTGCCACCGGGGAAGAACTGCGGCGAGACTACAAAGCTGTCGGTCGACATGGCGATGCGCCCGCTCGCGGGCAGCGCGGCGACACCGGCGTCGTTGCCTTCGAGCAGCTCGGGCGACCCAAAGGCATCCAAAAAGACCTCATCGATGATGCGCTTCATCATCTGTCCGCCGGAGCCGTGGCCCAGCAGGACGGTGCTATCGGTAACGCTATGGGACATATCGAAAACTCCAATCGTGGGTGGAATTATATGGGTGAGGCGCAGCGTCGACTGGTCCGCCGTTCGTTAGAACGGCGGAACCTATTAGCCTCGGTAGCGGAAATATGCTGCGCAGCTGCCCTCGGAGCTCACCATGCAGGGGCCGACGGGATGCTCGGGCGTACAAGCGTGGCCGAACAGGGGGCAGTCGCTCGGCGTAATGGCCCCGCGCAGCACGTCGCCGCAGCGGCACCCGCGTGGCTCGACCGTCGGCTCGATGGACACGTCAAAGCGTATGCTGGCATCAAAGTGCGAAAACTCGGGACGAATGGCGAGTCCCGAAGCCGCAATCGATCCCAGCCCGCGCCACGTGGTATCGCACGGCTCAAATACCTGCTCGACCAGCTGGCGCGCCACAGGATTGCCGTCGGCATTGACGCCGCGACGGTAGGCGTTGTCGATCGCGGGCTGCCCCTCAACAACCATCTGGACCAGCATGCAGATACCCTGCAAGATGTCGACCGGCTCAAATCCCGTTACCACGCCTGGAGTCTTAAACTCGTCGACCAAAAAGCCAAAGGGGGCCAAGCCCGTGATGGTGGCGACGTGGCCCGGCAGGATAAAGCCGTCGATGGCGGTCTCGGGGTCGTTGGCGATGGCGCGCAACGCCGGCGGCGTGGTCTTGTGGGCGCAATAGACCGAGAAGTTCAAAAGCCCGCGCGCCTCGGCCTCCAAGATGGCGGCGGCGATGGTGGGCGTCGTAGTCTCAAAGCCCACGCCCATAAAAATGACCGGGCGATCAGGGTTTTGCTCGGCAATGTCGAGCGCGTCGAGCGGGGAGTAGACGATGCGAATGTCACGCCCTGCCGCTTTTTGCGCAGCGAGCGAGGTGGATGATCCGGGCACGCGCATCATGTCGCCAAAGGTGGTGATGATGGCGCCGTCTATGTTGGCGAGCGCGATTGCGTGGTCGATGTCGCGGTTGGCGGTGACGCAGACGGGGCAGCCCGGGCCGCTCAGCAGCTTGAGCCCTGCCGGCATAATGGAGCGAAAGCCATAGCGCCCGATGCTCACGGTATGCGTGCCGCAGACTTCCATAAGGTTGATGGTGCGGTCGCCGACAAGCTCATGAATGCGCTCGATGAGCTCGCGAGCCAGCTTGGGATCGCGGAATGCCGAGAAATCGATACCGGAGCGAGCCGGCTGCTCGGGCGCCACTAGTAAGCCTCCGCCGGGTTGGTGGCCAGCTGGTCTTCTTCGACCAGCTCGGACATGGCATTAACAAGCTCGAGCGTTTCCTGTGCTTCCTGCTCGTCGACAATCTGGATGCCAAAGCCGGCGTGTACGAGAATATAGTCGCCAACCTGCGCCGTCGGCACGAGCCGCAGCGACACGGGGCGCTCGATGCCCATCATGTCGACGGTGGCCTTGAGGTCGTCGTCGCGTTTGACTACTTTGCCGGGAACGGCAAGGCACATATTGTTCCCCTTTTATACGCTTTGCGCTGGATGGGCGCTTAATAATCCATCAGTTGATGGTAGCGCTCGCGGGCGCTGCGGGCAAACGCGCTACACCTGTGAGACGGCGGCTTGCGGGCTGGCCGAACAGCCTACTGCGATGCAATCTGCGCAAGACGAGCGCTTGCGACTGCCGCCTGACCGTAGGCGATGCAGCCGTCGTTAACGGGCACGGTTTGGGGAATCAAGACAGTGAGACCCATGCTTTTGAGCTCGCGGGTGAGGAGCTGGAGCAAAAGTCGGTTCATGAACACGCCGCCCGAGAGCGCGACGGTATCGATGCCTTCGCGCGCGCAGATTTCGCGTGCGATTCGTGCCGAAGAGCGCGCGACGGCGACATGGAAGTCGAGTGCGAGCCTGTCGGCGGGCGCTCCGGCTTCAATTCCTCCCAAAAGTGCCTCAAAGAGTGCTTTCTGGTCCAGAACATAGGGGCCGTCCAGCCACGATGGGCCAGAT
This sequence comes from Collinsella sp., assembly GCA_019413955.1. Taxonomy (GTDB): domain Bacteria; phylum Actinomycetota; class Coriobacteriia; order Coriobacteriales; family Coriobacteriaceae; genus Collinsella. Next base: position 27,961 of record DXMX01000004.1, on the reverse strand, counting down.
GCGAAATAGCCGGCGTTGTCGTCGGGAAAATGGGCGATTTCGTTGTCGAGCGCGCGCCAGGCGGCAGCCTCAAGCTCGATGGCGGGTTCGCCCTCGTAGGTCGCCTTGTCGCAGATGCCTAGAATTGCTGCCGCGGCATCAAAGAGACGCCCCATGCTGCTGGTACGCGGGCTGTTGATGCCGCGCTCGATCATGGTGGCTGTCACGCTGCGCGTTTGCTCGTCGAGGCTGTCCAAAAGCCGAGCGGCGCCTGGGTGCTCGAGCAGGCCGAGCTCACTGAGCAGGGCAAAGGCGTTGCGGCGGGCGTCGCGCACGGAGGCCGCCCCGCCGGGGAGCGCCCAGGTGCGCAAATGCGCGGCGCGCTCAAAGCCGCCAAGGCTGGCAACAAGAAACTCGCCGCCCCAAATGGTCCCATCGGTGCCGGCGCCGGTGCCGTCAAAGGCGATGCCAAGGACGCGCGCGTCGGTTGTAAGCTGGCCAGCGGCGATGGCCTCGGCCATTACGCTCGCGATATGTGCATGATGGTGCTGCACCTCGACGAGCGGCAGATTGCATTTTCGCGCCTGCTCGCGCGCCCACTGGCTCGATAGATAGCTGGGGTGCACATCGCAGGCCAAAGCGGCGGGCGCCAAGTCAAAGAGATCTTCCAAGCGCGTGCGCGCGGCGTTCCAGGCATCGAAGGTTTCGCCGTTTTCAACATCGCCGATATGCTGCGACACAAAACAGGTCGCTTCGCCGTTCGTCCCTTCACGCGTGAGCGCAATCGTGGCCTTTTGTTGCGGCCCGCAGGCGAGTACGCAGGACGGAGCGCCGTCGAGCGCCGGCAACGACAGCGGTTGCGGCGCATATCCGCGTGCACGACGTACGGGCATGACGTCGCCGTCGACCACGCGTACCACGGAGTCGTCGTAGCGCGACAGGATCGCGCGGTCGTTGCCGAGCAGCGCGTCGGCGATGCCGGCGGCAACGAGATGCTCCCATGCAAGGGCGTCGTCGGTCTCGATGGGCTCTTCGCTCAGGTTTCCGCTGGTCATGACCAGCGCGTGCATGTCATGCGACGCGGCAGCTGCAAGCAGCAGATGTTGAAGCGGTGTATAGGGGAGCATGACGCCGAGCTCGGGCAAGTCGTGCGCGACAGATGGTGCGAGGGCGAGGATGTCGGGGGAACCGCCGTTGCCCTCGCCAACAGTGCACCGGCGCAGCAGCACAATGGGGCGGATACTGCCGGCGAGCAGATCGCGTTCAGCATCGTCGATATAGCACAGGCGCCCGGCATCGGCAAGACTGCGCATCATGACGGCAAGCGGCTTGTTGCTGCGGCGTTTGCGGCGGCGCAGCTCGGCCACCGCCTGCTCGTTGGAGGCGTCGCATGCCAAGTGAAATCCGCCCAGTCCCTTGATGGCGACGATACCGCCGTTGGCCAGCAGCTCAACACAGCGGTCGATAATGGCGTCGCTGGCCTCGCGTGTGGTGCCGACGGCCGGTGTCGCGGACGAATTCCCGCACGCATCGCCGTTCACAGCCTCACGCCACGTAATATGCGGCCCGCAATCAAAGCAGGCATCGGGCTGTGCGTGAAAGCGACGGTCGAGTGGATCGGCATACTCTGCGGCGCAGGCGGGGCACATGGGGAAACGGTCCATCGAGGTAGCCGCTCGGTCATAAGGCAGCGACCGGATGATGGTAAAGCGTGGGCCGCAGTTAGTGCAGTTGATAAAGGGGTAGTGATAGCGTCGGTCGGCGGGATCGAACAACTCGCGCAGGCAATCGTCGCAGGTGGCGATATCGGGCGAGACGAGCGTCGTGTGCGCGGTCTGGTCCTGCGACGCCACAATGTGAAAGCCCTGCTCATCGGCAGTGCTCCAGCCGCCAGGCTCCAAATTCGCAATATCGACTCGCTCAACGCGAGCCGCCGCGGGCGCATGCTCAGAAAGCGCGGCGACAAATCCGTCAACCGCCTCGGCACAAGCGTGCGCCTCGATATGCACGCCGTCGCCCGCATTGAGCACCCATCCGCAAATGCCATACGCAATGGCCTCGCGATACACAAACGGCCGCATGCCAACGCCCTGCACAATGCCCGTCACATGAATATGCACATGCCGCATGCGACACCCCTCATCAAAACCGACCAAAAAAGGACAGGTTTGTTTTGGTAGGTAAAACGCTAAACCTGCCAAAACAAACCTGTCCCTTTTTGGCAGGTGCGCTGCGGGAAATCCCGCTACAGCCCCAAGCTCTGCTTGGTGGCGGCGCACGTGAGCTCGCCGTGCTTAACGCCGCGCAGGCCCAGCAGACGGTCAGCCAGCTCGTAGACACGTTCGCCGCGACCCTTGAGCGCCAGAATCTCCAAGCAGTTGTGGTGATCCAGATGCACGTGCATGGTCGATACGATCTCGTCGGTGTAGTCGTGCTGCACTTCGTCCAGACGGCGCGTCAGGTCGCCGGTATGGTGGTCGTAGATCATGGTGAGCGACCCGATAACATGCTCATCGGGCGTGCGCATCTGCTCCTTGGCGATCGAGGCGCGAATCAGGTCGCGCACGGCCTCGGAGCGGTTGGCCACGTCGCCGCGGCGCGCGATCTGTTCGTCAAAACGGCGCAACAGGTCGTCCGGTGCGGTAACCGAAAAGCGGACCAGCTCGGAGCCGGAGCCACTACAGTGGCAGCCCGCATCACCGTCCGCCCCGTGCGGATGCTCGTGCTCGTACCCGCTGCCATGCTCGTGTTCGGCCACTTTACACCAGCTTCACGGATCCGACGGAGTTGTGGTCGGCCTCGATGGCCTCTTCGTAGCCCTCGAGTGCGGCATGGGCCTCGTGCAGCGCGGCCATGGCTGCCTCGAGCTTGGCGCCGATGCGTTCCATGTCAAAATTCTCGGTCGCATGCAGCAGCTGATGGCTCCACTCATGAGCGAGCTCGATGGTGTCGTCGACCTGTTTGACGCTCATGGCAAGCTGGCTCATGTTCATTCCAACATCATGCATGGAAAATCTCCTTTTCTATGGGGTAGTTCAGTGGTTCAGATTTTACTACGCCCGCTCTGTGCGCAGCTGCATAAGAAAACGGGTACGAGTCTGTGCGACCCGCACCCGTTCACTGGGGGCTGTTTGTGACTACCATACTATCCGTGGTTGCACTCGGTGCATCCAGAAGTCCGGCGAGCGGTGCAAAAGCGCTCATAGACGGCGGGTAAGTAACAAGCGTATTACAGATGCTTCTCCAGCAGCGCCTGCAGCCTCGCCTTGGGCAGAGCGCCAACCGAGCGGTCGACCTCCTCGCCGTTCTTAAAGACGATCAGCGTGGGGATGCTCATGACGCCAAACTTCATGGCCAGGTCCTGGTTGTCGTCGACGTTGCACTTGGCCACAGCCAGCTTGCCGGCCAGCTCGTCGGCAACCTCGTCTACGATGGGCGAGAGCGAGCGGCAGGGGCCGCACCACGGGGCCCAAAAATCAACCAGTACGGGCAGGCTATCGTTGACGACAGTGCCGAAGTTCTCGGGGGTAATCTGCTTAATGTCAGCCATGGTGACCTCCATAATACGACGCGGCTCGGCCGCGTAAAACTCAGTACGACCGTGCTTATACCCAGCCGCCCGCAAAGCAACCACTCGCGGGCAGCTCTTTTATATAATGGTGGGCACGCAAACGATTGGAGAGCGCATGTCCACGTCACAAAGCCAGAAAAAAGAAGCCATCGCTCAGGCGACCGAGCAGGAGCTCGCGTCGCTTGCAGATCGCGGCGTGCGCATCGCGGGCAACGCGTGCTCGCCGATTGTGCTGGTCAAAGGCGATTTGGATGAAGCCGAGTGCTCGGGCGGCGAGCTGGCTGCCGGCGCGGATGGCGCCGCGTTGCGCAAGGCGCTCGGCGCCATCGGATATGCCCCCGAGGATTTTTGCGTGCTGGCAAGCGTCGCCGGCACAGGTGACGGAGCGGTCGCGGTGGGCGAGACTCTGCCGTGCGAGCTGTTCCGCGAGGCGCTTGAGGCTCTGGATCCCGAGGCGGTGCTGCTGCTCGATAACAGCGCGGCCGATGTCATGCGCGAAACCTACGCCGATATGCTCGTGGCGATTGATGACTTCGACACCGCCATGCTCAAGCCCGGCCTGGTCGCCCATGTGCAGGGCCGCCGCGTGCTCGCGCTCGATGGCTTTGAGGCGGCGCTGACCGACAAAGCGGCTAAGCAGCGTATGTGGGCCTACATCAAGCAGCTGACCCCGGCGGTCGCTCCACTGTAGCGGATCGGCACCGGCGAGCGATTGCCTGGCGGGCGAGGCGCGCCGCGAGATCGGCGCCGTACTTCTACATCACAGCGCGCAGCTCAAACCGATCGCCGTTAATGCGGAACTGGCAGTTGCCGTTCATGCGCTCCACGGCAAGTTTGATGCTCTTGGTTCCAAAGCCGTGGCCCGCATGCCGGGTCACGGGCATGCCGTCGACCATGCGCGGCGCGCGGTCAAACGTGTTGGAAACCAGCAATAGAAGCTGACCGTCTTCGTAGCGAAGGTCCAGGTCGACAAACCGCTTGCCTTCGGGGGCGGCGCTCGCCGCGGCGATGGCATTGTCCAGGGCGTTCGATACCACACTGAACAGATCGGCATCGCCCACGTGGACGGTTTCGGGCACGGCGGCTCGCAGGTCGGCGGTGATGCCGTGCGCGTTGATGTCCGCGGAAAGCGACGAGAGCGCAATGTTGACCGTTTCGTTGGCGCAGTAGCGGCGCACGGCGGTGCGGTCGTTGGTCTCGCAGAGCGCGTCGATGCGCTCGAGCGCCTCATCGGTGCGACCCTCTTCGATCAGGGCCGCTAGACCGCGCAGGTAGTGGCGCATGTCGTATCACATTGAGACCAAGTCAAGAAGAATCGCTTCGGTCGAATCGCGTCTTTTGGGTGAGTTCTCAACGTCCGCTGCCGCTGGTTTCCACCGTATGCCGAAAACACCCGGACGATGCCGTGCAGATCGCTTCGCTCTGCTATAGTCTCCCAAATTCACGTTTTCTATTGGGATGGTGGTTAATATGGGCGACATACTCGAATCGTTCCTGCGCGTGGCGATGGTGGTGTTCATCGTCGGTCCGCTCACTGCATGGGTCGCCCGTCGCGGCGCGCGCGAGCGCAGTGAGGCGACGGACAGCCTCGATCGCTTCACGGTGCGCATGCCCGCTGCCATTCGCACGATCATCGCCTGCTGCGCCGTCGCGTTCGAACTGCTCATGCTGGGTGTCTACGTCTGGCAGGGCGTCTCGTTGGGCGAGTGGGACCACGAACTTGTGTGGTTCGGTCATGCCATGGCGCTCGCGGGCATGGCCATCTGGGCCCTGCTGAGCATCCCGCGCATCGATGTGGACGGTGAGCGAATTCTCTCGCGTAACGCCTTCGGCATCCGCAAGGAGACGACGTTTGGCAACATCACCCGTGCAACGCTTCACACGCAGATGATGAGGATCGACCTGTTCGAGGGCGATCGAAAGTTCTGCTCGATAAGCCTCGAGGGGGTGTGCTCGCTCAACCTCCTCGCCCGTCTGGAGGAAGAGGGCATCGAAGTCTCGGACGCCGTCGACGGTCCCATAACCAAGGCGGGCCTGTGTTGGTCTGCCATCAAGCCGTTGACGATTGTTTTCAACGGCATGGCGCTCGTCTTCTCGCTCGTGATCGCCTTCATGGCTGTTTTCACCGATGCCGGTGCTCGTCTGCTCTTGCTCGTCCCGTTCCTCTTCCTGTTCATAGGGGGACTCCTGCCCCTGCTCATGCTCAGCATGCCCGCCCGCGGCATCCTCGAGATCGGCAGGCAGGAGCGCGAACTCGGCTTCTCCTTCGCCGAGGAGATGGCAAGTCGAGGTACCACGGGCACTTCGCTTGTCGACGATGATTGGTTCATCGAGATCAGCAATGCCCGCGTCGTGGCGTTCCGTCGCGATTACCTCAAGAAGGTCACGGCGCACGAGAACAGCGAGAGCGGCGACCGTTGCACGGTGACCACGAAAGGCGGTCGCAAAATCAAGGTGTATGCAGCGGGCAGCACGCTCGAGGACCTGCGCTCGTGGTTCAAACAGGGTGCCAAGGCCAGAAGCACGCTCGACCGTGCAGAGGACTCGCTCGAGACGACGTCTGATTGGGTTGTCTGACCTGTATCGTCTTTTCGGACACGCATGCTAGAGGCCCAATCCTTTAGAATGCATTCATCGACGACCGAGAGGACGGTATGCTATGTCCAACCCAGCCGCCAAGTACACCGACGAGTTCAGGCGCGAGACCGCCGACTACATCATCTCGACGGGCAGGCCGATAACGGAATGCTGCGCAGAACTGGGCCTGAATTCCAAGACCGTGAACAAGTGGGTGCAGAATCGCCGGCGCGAGCTTGCCGGCGGGCCCGACCCCAAGGCCGAGGACCGCGAGCTTCGCGAGGCGAAAAGGCGCATACGCGAGCTCGAGATGGAGAACGCCTTCTTGAAAAAAGCCGCGGCCTTCTTCGCCAAAAGCCAGGCGTAGCCGCGTGCTACCGGATGATGTTGGCGGAGAAGGCCGAATTCCCGGTGAAAATGATGGCCCGCGTGCTCGGCGTGAGCCGATCGGGCTTCTACTCGTGGCTCTCCAACGGCTGCCCGCGAGAAGACTGGTCGGCCGAGCGCGAGGCGGTCCGGCGCGTGTGGCTGGAGTCGGACCGCAGGTTCGGCTTCCGGTTCGTGAAATGCTTCCTGCCCGGCGAGTTCTCCGGATTGACCCTGTACAGGGTGCGCAAGCTGATGCGCGAGCTGGGAATACGCGGCTGCACGCCCAACGCCAGGAAGCGCACCACCATCCCCGACCCGAAGGCCAGGCCCCGGCCCGACCTGGTGCGCCGCGACTTCACCAGTCCCGTTCCAACCTGCAAGCTCGTGGGCGACATCACCTACCTGCGCACCGGCGAGGGATGGCTGTACCTGTCGACGGTCATCGACCTCAACACCCGCATGGTGGTGGGCTGGTCGCTCTCCGAGCGCATGACCGCCGACATCGTGGTTTCGGCGCTGGCGTCGGCCAAATCGCGCGGCTACGTGGCCGGCAACGCGATATTCCACGCCGACCGCGGCGCCCAGTACACCAGCAGGCTTCTGGCCGAATGGGCGCGCGACAACGACGTGCGGCTGTCCTGCAGCCGCGCCGGCAACTGCCACGACAACGCGGTGGCCGAGTCGTTCCTCGCCACGCTGAAGAACGAGATGTACTACAGGCGCAGCTTCCCGACCAGGGATTCCGCCAAGCACGCGGTGGTCGAGTTCATCGAGGCGTACTACAACCGCCGAAGGCCCCGCTCGACGATCGGCTACAAGGTGCCGGCCGAGGCCATGGCGGCCTTCTTCGAGAGAACCGAGCCCAAGCTCGAGGCCATGCCTATGGCCGCTTGATTTCTCGAGCATGCGTGTCCGAAATCTTGACACAGGTCAGAAGGCCTCGATGCCAGCGCTGCGCCGATATGGGGCAGCGGCCCCCCGTTGGCCGCCATGGCCCTGACTTCCGAGCGTATGCTGGCGCCGCTCGTCTTAAGACGTTGACCTCCATCCGGAGCCTGCGGTTCTCGCGCTCGGGCTCCAGGATCCGGTTCTACTCGGGCGTGCGGTTGTCGGCGGCGCGCGGCGAGCCGGTCTCGTTTATCGACTTGACCCGCCTCTCCACGGTGCTCTTGTCGAGGTCGCACTCGTCCATGGCCTCGCGCCTGGGTTTTCCGGCGTTGTGGAGATCGACTATCTTCCTCTTGAACTCGTCGGTGAAATGCCTCGGTCTGGGGCCGGTCGAGGCCGAGCCCCCGGTCCGGCTGGGGTAGCATGTCGCTGCGGACCATTGTCTTTCCTCTCGTTGAATATCTAGGCGCTGACGATTCTAGGCGATGGCCCTCTCTTGCTTCTTACACCTCGATTGTGCTCGCTACCCCCAGCGGGCCCGGATCGAGCGATTCGGGCCCGCTTTTGGGGCCTGCCGGAAACCCGGTGGTCAAAAAGGGCCAAATATGAGTACTGTTACCAGTTTGGTGGCAGCCAAATGGCCTCAAAAATCGGTGCCAGAGGCCAAAAGTGCATCGATTTTCGTTCTTCAGAGTCGCGATCGGGCTCCAAACAAGGCGATTTTGCTGCTCTGGACCGGAAAATCGATGCTACTAATTTGGTGACAGTACTCATATTTGGCCCTTTTTGACCACTGCCCCTTGGTCCAGGACAAAACGGGCTGCCCGAATCATGGGGCGGGTCCATTTTCGGCTGTCCTCAGCTTGCCAGTTCGAAAATGGACCTGCCGCATGATTGAATCTTTATTTCAACTTTACACCTAGGTTTACAGCTGTCTTGTCAGCTGTAAACCTAGGTGTCATACTAAAGCCCCAAGATTCGCCAAAAGAGAGGGGCCTTGATGGCACAGAGCGCGAACATGGATGCGTCGGAGCTTGCACGCGACATTGCGGCCGGCCTGGCATCGGCAACGACGGCAACGGAGCGCGCGGCATTGGTGCCCGCAGAGCTCGTCGAGGCCATTCAGCAACTTAAAACCCAGCGCGACGCGGTGATCCTGGCGCACTATTACGTGGCGCCCGAGGTCCAGGCTGTGGCCGATTACGTCGGCGACAGCTTCTACCTGGCTAAGCTCGCCAAGAGCCTGCCGCAGCAGACCATCGTGCTGTGCGGCGTGGAGTTTATGGGCGAGAGCGCCAAGCTGCTCAACCCCACCAAGACCGTGCTGCTGCCCGAGCCGGGCGCGGACTGCCCCATGGCTCATATGGTCAAGCGCGAGACGGTCGACGCGGCGCGCGCCGAGTACGGCGACGACCTGGCCGTGGTCTGCTACGTCAACTCCACGGTCGAGATCAAGAGCTGGAGCGACGTGTGCGTCACCAGCTCCAACGCCGTCAAGATCGTGTCCGAGCTGCCGCAGCAGCATATCCTGTTCATTCCCGACCAAAACCTCGGCCGCTTCGTAGCCGAGCAGGTGCCGCAAAAGCACGTCATTCTCAACAACGGCTACTGCCCGCGCCATCACATCATCACCGTCGAGCAGATCGTCGACGCGACGGAGGCCCACCCCGACGCGCTCGTGCTGGCGCACCCCGAGTGCAAGGCCGACGTCCTGGCCGAGGCCGACTACATCGGCTCCACCGCCGGCATCATCAAGTATGCCGAGGAGTCCGACGCGAGCGAGTTCATTATCGTGACGGTTCGCGGCGTGCTCTACGAGCTCGAGCGCCGCTGCCAGGGCACCGGCAAGAAGTTCTACTTCCCCGCGGTGCAGCCCACCTGCGTCAACATGGACCTCATCACGCTCGAAAAGCTCGTGCGCTGCCTGGAGACGGGCGAGGGCGAGGTGCAGATCGGCGTCTCGGACGAGGCGGCAGACCAGGCCAAGCTCACGCTCGACCGCATGCTCGAGTACGCAGCACGCTAGAACAATGTGGCATGAGGGACGGTTCCTTATGTCACATTCAAGGGAGAGGATTCCTGTGGAAACCAAGCAATACCCCGATATGGAGTGCGACGTCGTCATTGCCGGCTGCGGCGTGGCCGGCCTGTACGCGGCGCTCAACCTGCCGACGAGTACGCGCGTGATCATGCTCTCCAAGGGCGCGGTCGACGAGTGCGATTCGATGCTCGCGCAGGGCGGCATCTGCGTGCTGCCCGAGGGCTCGGACTACGATGCCTTCTTTGAGGACACCATGCACGCCGGCCATTACGAGAACCGCCGCGAGAGCGTCGACATCATGATCCGCTCGAGCCGCTCGGTCATCAACGACCTGCTAGCGATGGGCGTGGATTTTGAGCGCAAGGCCGATGGCGGCCTCGACTTTACCCGCGAGGGCGCGCACAGCCGTCCGCGCATTGCCTTCCATGCCGACATTACGGGCAAGGAGATTACGACCAAGCTGCTTCAGGCCGTCCGCAAGCTGGACAACGTGCAGATTCTCGAACACGTTGCCATGACCGACATCCTGACGGCCGAGCGCGATGGGGCCACGGTGTGCACTGGTGTCGTCGCTGTTGCCGTGGACGAGGACGATTCAGCTCGCCCCGCCGACGAGCTGGCAAATGCCGCTGAGGGCGTGCATGTCGGTAAGCCGTTTAAGATCCATGCCCGCCATACGCTGTGGGCGACGGGCGGCATCGGTGGCGTATACGACCATTCGACCAACTACCCGCAGCTCACGGGCGACGCCTGCTACATCGCGCAGGAGCACGGCATTAAGATGGAGCACCTGGACTACGTGCAGATCCATCCCACGGGCCTGTTCTCGCCGCAGCCAGGCCGTACGTTCCTGATCAGCGAGAGCTGCCGCGGTGAGGGCGCGATTCTGCTCAATGCCGCCGGCGAGCGTTTTGCCGACGAGTTGCAGCCGCGCGACGTTGTCGCTGCCGCCATCCGCGAGCAGATGAAGCAGGACGGCACCGAGCACGAGTGGCTGAGCTTTGCCCCCGTCGAGCGCGACGTGGTGACTGGGCACTTTGCCAACATTCGCGCGCGCTGCCTTGAGGACGGCCGCGACATCTTGGACGAGCCCATCCCCGTTACGCCCACGCAGCACTACTTTATGGGCGGCGTATGGGTCGATAAGGACGGCCGCACTTCGATGCCCGAGCTCTACGCCGCGGGCGAGACGGCTTGCAACGGCGTTCACGGCAAGAATCGCCTTGCATCAAATAGTCTGCTCGAGGCGCTGGTCTGGGGTCGTCGCGCCGCGTGGTACATGCGCACCGGCGAGTCGCTGGCCGTGGAGCAGGCGGGCGAGCCCGCGCTCGATGGACGCCATCGCGCCCTGAGTTCCGATACCCTTGCAATCGATGATTTGGCCCGTGCCGCCGGCACGCAGGCCGCAGAGGAGTAGACCATGAATCCCATTACCATGAAGCTCGTCGTCGATGATCTGATTTTGCAGGCTCTGCGCGAGGACATTACGTTTGAGGACGTGAGCACGGCGAGCGTGTGCCCCACGGCGCGTCCCGCCACGGTGGAGCTTATCGCCAAGGCCGACGGCATCATCGCCGGCTTGGATGTGTTTGCCCGTACCTTTGAGCTGCTGGATTCGCAGAGCTCGGTGCTGCTCGACGTTGCCGATGGCGACGAGGTGCACGCCGGCGACCATGTGGGTCAGGTGCGCGGCGATGCGCGCGTGCTGCTTTCGGGTGAGCGCGTGGCGCTCAACTACCTGCAGCGCATGAGCGGCATCGCTACCTACACGCACAGCATGGCCGCGGCGCTCGAGGGAACCAAGACCGTGCTCGTCGACACGCGCAAGACCACGCCGGGCATGCGCGTGTTTGAGAAGGCGGCGGTTGAGATTGGCGGCGGCAGCAACCACCGTTACAACCTGTCGACGGCCGTCATGCTCAAGGACAACCACATCGACGCCGCCGGCGGCGTGACGCGTGCGATCGAGATGGCGCGCGCCCATGCATCGTTTACCACGACGGTCGAGATCGAGTGCGAGAACCTGGACATGGTGCGCGAGGCCGTGGAAGCCGGCGCCGACATCATCATGTTCGACAACATGACCCACGACGACATGGCTGCCGCGATTGGGCTTATCGATGGCCGCGCCAAGACCGAGTGCTCGGGCAACGTGGACGCCAGCAACATTCGCGCCCTGGCCGATCTGGGTGTCGACTATATTAGCTCGGGCGCCCTGACGCACTCCGCGCCGATCCTCGACCTCTCGCTTAAGCACCTGCGTCTGCTGGACGGTAAATAATGGACGCCCGCGAGCGTCGCCGTGCCATCATGGCCGTGCTCGAGGGGGCCAAGGGGCCCGTATCGGGCAGCGCGCTTGCCCGCGAGGTGGGTGTGAGCCGCCAGATTGTCGTGCAAGACATCGCTCTGCTGCGCGCCGACGGGCACGATATCGTGGCGACCAACCGTGGTTATGTGCTGCAGGAGGCCCCCAGCAGCCCCGCCGTGCCCACGCGCTTGGTCAAGGTTCGCCACAGCGTGGAGCAGGCGGGCGATGAGCTCACGAGTATCGTCGACGCCGGCGGCTCCGTGCTCAATGTGATCGTCAATCACCGCGTATACGGTAAGATCACGGCTGACCTGGACATTCGCAATCGCCGCGATGTCGAGCGCTATCTGCGCGATATCGAGAGCGGCAAGAGCTTTCCGCTGCTAACGGTGACGAGCGGCTATCACTTCCATCGCATTGCGGCGGAGGACGAACAGACCCTCGACGAGATCGAGGCTATGCTCAAGGAGAAAGGCTACCTTGCAGACTTAATGCCCTACGAGGACGATCTCTCTTAGCCGACGCTGCAAACGCCCCTAAGCGGCAATCTGACGTTCAATCGTCGGTCGCGTACCTAAAGTACGCTTCCCTCCTCTTTCACGTCACCTTGCTCGCTTAGGGGCGTTTTCGCTGACGTGGGCTCAACCTGCGACGGTGCCAAATTAGTTATCCGCACAAAAAAGGAGGCCTCCGCGGCGATGCGGAAGCCTCCTTTTTGTGCACGGTGTACTTTTGAGTGTGCAGTGGGGGAGTTGTTACTCCTCGACGATCTCGGTGATCGCGCCGGCGGGGCAAGCGTCCTGGCAAGCGCCACAGGCGACGCAGGAATCCTCGTCAGCGACGGTGGCGACGTCCTGGAGCTCCAGAACGCCAGCGGGGCAGGAGTCGACGCAAACGCCACAAGCGATGCACTCGTCGGCATCAATTACGGGATGAGCCATGGTAGTTTCCTCTCTGTTGACCGACGCTACAGACGATGCGCGCCGGTTTGATTCGGGCAAAAACATACCACGGGAGCGACCGTTTGCAATACCCTCTGGCCGGCATCTTCATACCGTTCGCCGAGTATGCCAAGGTTTACTAAAAAACGCGCAGGTGGGGCCGTTGAGCTGCGTAAATGTTAGCTAAAGGTGACTTGAAATATAGGGCGATTGAGCGTGCTTCTGGAAAGCGCAACCCAGAATTGGCGTCCAAAACGGGTCGCGCTTTCCGGTCGAGCCCTCTGGCGGAAACTGCGACCCAGAATCCATACTCAGACTGGGATCTATTTTCCCGAGGGCCTTGGTTGCGGAAACTGCAGCCCGGAATTCACGCTCAAACCGGGATTTGCTTTCCGCAAGGCCATCCCGAGGGGTTCCAGACCCAAGCCTCAGCCATCTCTACATAGATCTCGATAGATTTGCCTAGAACTCAAACAGCGCATCTACCTGCGCATTTAAGAACCTAAACTCTCGGCAATAAGAAATCTTATATGAATTGACTTAGATTTTGTATATTCCGGCCCATAAGGGGATACACTACATCCTGAAAGACAAGCCGAAACACCGCTCGGCAGACCGCCGAGTTGGTGCAAACGCACAAGAGAGAGGGAATTTCTAATGGGCAAGATTCTTGGTATCGACCTTGGTACTACTAACTCCGCAATGGCCGTTCTCGAGGGCGGTTCTCCGACCATTATCGTGAACGCCGAGGGCGACCGCACCACCCCGTCTGTCGTGGGCTTCCGTGCCGACGGCGACCGCGTCGTGGGTAAGGCCGCTAAGAACCAGGCTGTCACCAACCCCAAGAACACCGTGTTTTCCATCAAGCGCTTCATGGGCCGCAAGTACTCCGAGTGCACCTCCGAGATCAAGACCGTGCCGTACGAGGTCAAGGAGGGCCAGGGTGGCCGTGCCGTCGTCGACATCGAGGGCAAGGACTACACCGCCGAGCAGGTGAGCGCTATGACGCTCGCAAAGATGAAGGCCGACGCCGAGAAGTATCTGGGCGAGACCGTCACCGACGCCGTCATCACCGTCCCGGCCTACTTCAACGACGCCCAGCGTCAGGCCACCAAGGACGCCGGTAAGATCGCCGGCCTCAACGTCAAGCGTATCGTCAACGAGCCGACCGCTGCTGCTCTTGCCTATGGCCTGGACAAGCAGGGCACCGACCAGCGCATCCTGGTCTTCGACCTGGGCGGCGGCACCTTCGACGTCTCCATCCTCGACCTCGCCGACGGCGTGTTTGAGGTTCTGTCCACCTCGGGCGACAACCACCTGGGCGGCGACGACTGGGATCAGCGCGTCATCGACTGGATGGCCGATAAGTTCCAGCAGGAGAACGGTGTCGACCTGCGTCAGGACCCCATGGCCCTGCAGCGTCTGAAGGAGGCCGCCGAGAACGCCAAGAAGGAGCTCTCCGCCGCCCAGCAGTCCACCATCAACCTGCCGTTCATCACCATGAACCAGTCCGGCCCGCTGCACCTCAACTACACGCTGACCCGCGCCGAGTTCGAGAAGATCACCCGCGACCTGCTCGAGCGCTGCAAGCAGCCTGTCACCAACGCCCTGCGCGACGCTAAGCTCAAGCTCTCCGATCTGACCGAGGTCATCCTCGTCGGCGGCTCCACCCGTATGCCCGCCGTCCAGGATCTGGTCAAGACCATGACCGGCAAGCAGCCCAACATGTCCGTGAACCCCGACGAGGTCGTTGCCGACGGCGCTGCCGTCCAGGGCGGCGTGCTTACCGGCGACGTCGAGGGCATCCTGCTGCTCGACGTTACCCCGCTGTCGCTGGGCGTCGAGACCATGGGCGGCATCATGACCAAGATGATCGACCGCAACACCACGATCCCGACCTCCAAGACCGAGGTCTACTCCACCGCTGCCGACAACCAGACCAGCGTCGAGATCAACGTGCTCCAGGGCGAGCGCGAGCTTGCCCGCGACAACAAGTCGCTCGGTAAGTTCCAGCTGACTGGCATCCCGGCTGCCCGCCGCGGCGTGCCGCAGATCGAGGTCACCTTCGACATCGACGCCAACGGCATCGTCAAGGTCTCCGCTAAGGACAAGGGCACCGGCAAGGAGCAGCAGATCACCATCTCCGGCTCTACCGCGCTTTCCGACGACGAAGTCGATCGCATGGTCAAGGACGCCGAGGCTCATGCCGAGGAGGACAAGAAGCAGAAGGAAGAGGTCGAGGTCCGCAACCAGACCGACAGCCTGTGCTACTCCACCGAGCAGACCCTCAACGAGCTCGGTGACAAGGTTTCCGCCGACGTGAAGTCCAAGGCAGAGGCCGCTATCGCCGACGCCAAGAAGGCGCTCGAGGGCTCTGACGTCGAGGCCATCAAGGCCGCCGGCGAGTCCCTGCAGTCCGTGGCCTACGAGCTGGCTCAGGTTGTCTACGCCGACGCTCAGCAGCAGACCGACGGTGCCGCCGGCGCCCAGCCTGCCGACGATGACGTCGTCGATGCCGACTACGAGGTTGTGGACGACGAGGACAAGTAATCATGTCCGCCCGTAAAGCTCGCACGGAGGCGGCTGCCACTGGCGCCGCCCCCGTTGACTCTGAGGAGAAGGACGTGAAGATTCCCGTAGAGGCCGTCGACGATACCGAGGCCAACGAGGCCGCGGCCGCCGAGGCTGCCGAGAACCAGGTAGAGGATTCCAACAAGGAGGCGACGATGACCGAGGACGAGATGGTGGAAGCCGCTATCCGCGCCGGTGAGGAAGCCGCCGACAACGACTTTAAGCTCAAGTTCGAGCAGGCCCAAAAGGAGCTCGCCGACGTGCGTAGCGAGCTCGATGCTGCGGCAGAGGCCCAGAAGGCCGCCGAGGACAAGGCAAAGGACGCCACTGAGCGTACCGCCCGTCTTCAGGCCGACTGGGAGAACTTCCGTCGCCGCACCGCCAATGAGCGTATCGCCGAGCGCGAGCGCGCGACCGAGAAGCTCGTCACTGCGCTGCTGCCGGTGGTCGACGATATCGAGCGTGCGATCGACCATGCCCGCAGCCAGGAGCTTGCCGACGACTTTAAGCAGTTCGTCGACGGTGTCGACGCGGTGCATGCCAAGCTGCTCGATGTGTTTGCGCACGAGGGCGTTGAGCCCATCGACCCCAAGGGCGAGGCGTTCGATCCGCTCGAGCATCAGGCCGTGGGTCGCGTCGAGGACGCATCGCAGTACGACGAGACCGTCAACGATGTATACCAGAAGGGCTACCGCATGGCGGATCGCATCCTGCGTTCCGCGATGGTGACGGTGACCTACGGTGGCGAGAAGCGCCCCGCACCGGAGCCCGAAGCGGCGCCCGAGGATGCTGCGGCCGATACGGCCGAGAGCACCGAGGAGTAATTGAGAAGGGCCCCGGGGCAACACCCGGGGCCCTTTCTGGCCTAGTGCCATATGAAAGCATGAGCCGTCGTCTGCATGGGCGGCGGACGTAACAGGAGAGGAGCTACGATGGCTGCAGGCAAAACCTTCTATGACATCCTGGGCGTATCCAAGAGCGCCTCCGACAAAGAGATCAAGAGTGCGTTTCGCAAGCTCGCGCAAAAATATCACCCCGATGCCGGCGGCGACGAGGCCAAGTTTAAGGAGATCAGCGAAGCCTACGAGACGCTTTCGGACGAGAAGAAGCGC
Organism: Collinsella sp.; assembly: GCA_019413955.1. Taxonomy (GTDB): domain Bacteria; phylum Actinomycetota; class Coriobacteriia; order Coriobacteriales; family Coriobacteriaceae; genus Collinsella. The sequence continues at coordinate 11,604 of DXMX01000004.1, read as the reverse complement.
AAAGAGTACGACCAGATGCTCATGTTTGGCGGCATGCCGGGCGCGGGTGGCGCGTATGGCGGCGGCTACGGTGCCGGCGCGGGCGCCAGTGGCTGGGGCGACATTTTCGACAGCATCTTTAGCGGCAACGGCGCCTGGGGCAGCGATTGGGGCTCGGGCTTTGCCGGGGCTGCGGGCGCTGCCGGTGCCGGCGCGGGTCGCAGCCGCGCTCGCAAGGGCGGCGACCTGTCGCTGACCGTCGACGTGACGGCCGAGGACGCGTTTCGCGGCGTGACGCACAAGGTCACCTATCGCATTCCCTCGACGGGCGAGCAGCAAACCATTACGGTCTCGGTTCCCGCAGGTGCGGTCGACGGCGGCAAACTACGCTACAAGCGTCGCGGCGAGTATGGCGTTGCGGGTGGCGAGCGCGGCGACCTGGTCGTGACCACGCATGTGGAGGAGCACCCGCTGTTTAAGCGCAAGGGTGCCGATGTGACCATGGAGGTACCGATCTCGGTTTACGAGGCGGCGCTCGGCTGCACGGTGGATGTGCCCACACCCGGCGGCGCGACGGTTCGTCTGAAGGTGCCGGCGGGCACCCAGACGGGCAAGAAGTTCCGCTTTAAGGAGATGGGCGCGCCCGATGTTAAGCACCGTGGCCGCACGGGCGCGCTGCTCGTCGAGATCAAGGTGCAGGTTCCCACGAACCTGTCCGATGACGAGCGCGATGCCATGACCAAGCTGCGCGAGGCCGACACGCGCGACTATCGCGAGAAGGTCAATCGTTACAAGGCGACGTACTAGGGCGGTCGCGGCGCACGCCCACGCCCGCGGGCTTATGATGGACGATAACGAGACGGAAAGGGGTCAGGTAGCATGGCCGAGGACAATAGGAACAAACCGCTGTACATGATCAGCGTGGCGGCCGAGCTGACCGGCATGCACCCGCAGACTCTGCGCGTCTACGAGTCCAAGGGCTTGGTGAACCCCCAGCGCTCGGGCGGCAACACGCGTCTGTATTCGCGTGCCGATATCGAGCGCCTGGAGCTCATCAACCAGCTGACTGACGAGGGCATCAACCTTGCCGGCGTGGTGCGCATCCTCGATATGAAGGAGCGTGCCGAGGAGCGCGAGCGCGAGAACGAAAAGCTCCGCGCCCGCGTGCGCCAGCTCGAGGACGAGCTGCACGAGTATAAGATGCAGAAGAAGATCACCGCCCTGGCCCCGCGCGACGGCTCGGTCAACCCCGAGCAAGTCATGCGCAAACTGCTGGGCACGGGCGGCGACCTGTAGGCACTCATTGGGGACAGACTTAAATGAGTACCTGCAGAATGAGAGTGGATAATCTCCCGTTTTTTGCCTGTTTGCAGGCTCAAAGTGGGAGATTATCCACTCTCGTCATTTGAGCGTCTAAGTCTGCCTCCCCAGGACCTAACTCGTCCTCTGCTTTACTGAGATAAAGTGAACGCAGAGATTCGTAACCCACTCGCAACCGTTCTATGGCACGATATTGAACGAATGTATGCTATGCGCCCAAATCTTTTGGGCAGAGTGGGAGACAGTATGGTCAAGCTGTACGAGGACGGCATCTACCTGTGCGGTGGCAGCGAGGTTGTGCCTGCGGCCGAGGCTGCCGAGCGCGGTATTACGCAGACGCCCGAGGATGCCAAGCGCGGCACCATCGCGTATTCGATCCTCCAGGCACACAATACGTCCGGAGATCCCGAGGCGCTCAAGATTCGCTTCGATGCCATGGCGAGCCACGACATCACCTTTGTCGGCATCATCCAGACGGCGCGCGCCTCGGGCATGGAGCAGTTCCCGCTGCCCTACGTGCTCACCAACTGCCATAACTCGCTGTGCGCCGTGGGCGGCACTATCAACGAGGACGACCACGTCTTTGGCCTTTCCGCGGCCAAGAAGTACGGTGGCATCTTCGTTCCGCCGCATATCGCCGTTATCCACTCCTTTATGCGCGAGAACTTCGCGGGCTGCGGCAAGATGATCCTGGGTTCCGACTCGCACACCCGCTACGGCGCTCTGGGCACTATGGCCGTGGGCGAGGGCGGCGGCGAGCTGGCAAAGCAACTGCTGCGCGACACCTACGACGTCGCCTATCCCGGCGTCGTCGCCATCTACCTCACGGGTGCCCCGCGCCCCGGCGTCGGCCCGCACGATGTGGCGCTCGCCATCATCCGCGCTGTCTTTGCCAAGGGCTACGTCAAGAACAAGGTCATGGAGTTTGTGGGCCCCGGCATCGCGAGCATGACGACCGACTACCGCAACGGCGTCGACGTCATGACCACCGAGACCACCTGTCTGTCGAGCATCTGGGCCACCGACGAGGACACGCACGCATTCCTGGCCATGCACGGCCGCG
>DXMX01000004.1:0-9232 GCA_019413955.1 Collinsella sp. | reverse complement strand
CGATGTTGCCTACTACGACGGCTGCGTCGAGGTCGATCTGTCGAGCATCAAGCCCATGATTGCGCTGCCGTTCCATCCTTCCAACGGCTTTGAGATTGACGAGCTCAACGAGAACCTCGAGGGCATCCTTCACGAGGTGGAGCTCGAGGCCGCTAAGATCGGCGAGGGCAAGACGCACTTTAGCCTGCTCGACAAGATCGTCGACGGCAAGCTGCACGTGCAGCAGGGCGTTATCGCCGGCTGCTCGGGCGGCAACTACGACTCCGTGGTCCAGGCTGCCCGCGTGCTCAAGGGCGCCAACACCGGCTGCGGCGAGTTCTCGCTGTCGGTCTATCCCACGAGCCAGCCCGTGGCACTCGAGCTTACACGCCGCGGCTATATCTACGACCTTATGGAGGCCGGCGCGATCGTGCGCACGGCATTCTGCGGCCCGTGCTTCGGTGCCGGCGACACGCCCGCCAACAACGGCCTGTCGATCCGCCACACTACGCGCAACTTCCCCAACCGCGAGGGCTCCAAGCCGGGCAATGGCCAGCTGAGCGCCGTGGCTCTGATGGACGCCCGTTCCATTGCGGCGACGGCTGCCAACGGCGGCATCCTGACGCCGGCGACCGACCTGCCCGAGGACACCTGGGACGAGGCCTGCGAGTACACCTTTGACGACGCTCCCTACAAGAAGCGCGTGTACTGGGGCTTTGGCAAGGCCGAGCCGGCAGACGAGCTGGTCGAGGGTCCCAACATCAAGCCGTGGCCCGCGATGGAGCCGCTCGGCGACGACATCCTGCTTAAGGTGTGCTCCAAGATCATGGACCCGGTCACCACGACCGACGAGCTCATTCCCTCGGGCGAGACGAGTTCCTTCCGCTCCAACCCGCTGGGTCTGGCCGAGTTTACGCTGAGCCGCCGCGATCCGGCCTACGTTGGTCGCTCCAAGGAGGTCGACGCCGTGGAGAAGCGCCGCGTGGCCGGCGAGGCCACGGGCGACCTGGCGGCGCTCAATGCCGAGCTTGCCGGTGTGTTTGAGGCGCTGACCGGCGCGGGCGTCGCGGCCGATGCCAAGGCGACCGAGTTTGGCTCCATGCTCTATGCCAAGAAGCCCGGTGACGGTTCCGCCCGCGAGCAGGCCGCGAGCTGCCAGCGCGTAATTGGCGGCCTGGCCAACATCGTTCACGAGTACGCCACCAAGCGCTATCGCTCCAACGTCATGAACTGGGGCATGGTGCCCTTCCAGATGGAGGCCGAGCCCAACTTTGAGGTGGGCGACTACGTCTTTGTGCCGGGCATCCATGCCGCGCTCGATGGCGACCTCAAGAACATCGCCGCCTACGTGGTGCGCGCCGATGGTGCGGTCGAGCAGATTGAGCTCTACATTGCCGATATGACGGCAGAGGAGCGTGCCATCGTCAAGGCCGGCTGCCTGATCAACTACAACAAGTTCAAGGCCGCTGCCGAGTAGCGCACTTAATTGTCCGCCCGGGGCTTACCCTTTCCCGCCCGCTCACGCGCTTCGCGAGGGCCGCGTTCGGGAAAGGGTAAGCCCCGGGCTACATTTCTGCGTTCTCGTTGGGTCTTGAGGGACGCTAATAAATAGACTTGCTTGATGCCGCCTCTGTTATCGGGGCGGCTTCTTTTTGTTGAAAACCACCACAAAGGGGGCAGGCACCTTTGTGGTGGTGGGGACGAGCTCGATGCTGTTGTGATCGTTGAGCGGCATGTTAATGGGCGGCTCTACAGAATTTCATCTGGGCTGGCGGGTTTGGTTGTTTTGGGGATGCCGAGTTTGGATGACGCGAAATCGTCAACATTGTCCTTAATTCCGTCTTTGGTGTAGACAGTGACCATATAGGTGCTGTGTCCGAATTCGCCCTTGTCGCGTGTTGCCCAGGCATCCCAGTAGGCGGCCCCGTTTCGCCCTTTGATTTTTCCGACACGGCGGAGTTCTGTTCGCTTTAATTTCTGGTTGCTATAGATGGTTCGACCGGCCTCCTCGGTGAGCCCGCACTGTCCAAGCATCTTGTCGAGGACTTGGTTCATGTGGCGCTCATCGGTGTTTGGTGCGTAGTCGTAGGCGAGGGTGATGAAGTCGAGTGGCTGGTCGTCGATTAGATAGTTTAGCGTCTGAGGTCCAAGGCAGAAATAGGGGGAGCATCCGTCGATCTGACCGAGCAGTGGCAACTTTGACTGCCAACTTCCGGTGGGAATTCCATCTTCGTAAAACACGCCGCGACAGATAAAGGAGAGCGAGGTGGCACGCGAGCCGGCGTCGACCATTCCGCATAAATCGAAGGGCGAGGTGATACCAAGGGAAAAGGGCGTGATGACGATAAGGAAGAGCATCACGATGGGTATGGCGAGAATGGCGATGACGTTGCGGCCGGTGGAATGAGGCGGCTTCATATGCGCTCCTCGAGACAAAGATCTGTTGAGGATAGGCAGAAATGGATATGTTCAGAGAGCAATTCAAGTTTAATCTCATTGCGCGAGATGGTCGACCGTTAGCGTCGAAAACCACCACAAAGGTGCCTGTCCCCTTTGTGGTGGTGAGGAGCGCGCGGCTTCTTTTGGTAATAGTGTTAGCTGGCGGTATCATTAGTGCAGGTGGCGAAGGTTTGCATTGTGGGGTGTTTTGCCGTGAGCCGTTCTGCCCGTATTGGATTGATTGTCTTGGCGCTTGCGATCGCTGTGGTTGGCGCGGGCGCTGTCGGTATGGCATTTCTACCTGCTGCGGTGACGGAGCCGGTGGTCAAGCCTGTGACTCAATCTGTCGAACTTCTGACCGGCGACGACAAGCCCGAGACCATTGCCGTTGATTTTGATGAGCAGCCGGCTGTGCTGGGTATTAGCAATTATCCGCGTATTCAGCTTGGGGCCATGCGCTATACCACGGATACAAGCCTGATCGATAGGGCGTCCGAGCTACTCAAGGGCAAAACATTTAAGCGTTGGTACGGATATGCGTCCTATCGGGCAAAAGCGAACGACATGGTTGGCGGATGCCACTCGTCCATCGAGCTGGACACTGCAAACGGCGCAAAGTTATGTGATGTCTCGTACGATCCGGGCTACGAGGGCAATGAGGGTCCGGGCATCTACATCATGGACGGCGATGTCGCCTATGTCATGGAGGGCGACCAGACCGAGCTCAACGATTTTATGGGTCAGTGTATCCAAGATGCCTATAAACAGACCTGCTTGCCTGACCCGCAGACTGCACGCGATAGTGGGTCTGCCCGTACATGGCTGTTCGAGGATGAGATGCCCTGGACCGCCGAATCGGGAAGTACGGGTTCGGCGAAGGAGTAGAGACCGCGACCACCACAAAGGTGCCTGTCCTCTTTGTGGTGGTTTTCGGTCTGTCTCGATCTGTAACATCTTGGCCGCTAAAAGTGGGCCTGGTGTTACAGATTTAGATTTTTGATCCGGGTGTTTTCTGTTCGTCTCGATTTGTAACAGATAGAGCTCTATTTGCTGACTAGATGTTACAGATTTAGATAAACGGGTGCCGCTGGTCATTTCATCTCGATCTGTAACATCTAGAGCCATAAACAGCCGCTAGATGTTACAGATTGAGATAGTAAGGGGACGAGGCCGCGGCAGGCGAGCGTGCCTGCTCCCTATCACTTAATCACTCAGAAAATCTTATATATAGAGACTTAGATTTATGTATAAGATCGCGCAAAGCTGGCAACAATACTTCTCGAACAACGTGAAGCCGCCCCGTAGGGCGGCCGCCCCAAGAGAGGTGATTCCATGAGAATCGATAAGCTAGCAATGACGTCGCGCGAGGCGTTGCAGACCGCCATGAGCACGGCCGCTGACGCTCAGGCCGGCGCGGTGGAACCGATTCACCTGCTGTCCGCCCTGCTTGGTGCCGGCGAGCGCAATATCTCCGTGATCATCGAGCGCATCGGTGCCGACCCGGCCCAGCTCGCGCGCTCCACACAGGATGCCATCGACCACGCGCCCAAGGTTTCGGGCGAGGGCCAGCAGATGGGCCTGTCCAACGAGCTCGTCCGCGTCATCGAGAAGGCCGAGAAGAAGGCCACCAAGATGGGTGACAGCTTTGTGGTGACCGAGCATCTGCTGATGGCGCTTGCCGAGGACAAGGGCGAGGCTGGTCGTGTACTGCGCGACGCCGGCGTCACCAAGGAGCGCATCGAGCAGGTCTACGAGGAGCTGCGCGGCGATGACCGCGTGACGTCTGCCGAGGACAAGACGCAGTTTGAGGCGTTGGAGCAGTACGGTCGCAACATCTGCGATCTGGCCCGCGCCGGCAAGCTCGACCCGGTCATCGGCCGTACCGACGAGATCCGTCGTACCATCCAGGTCCTGTCCCGCCGCACCAAGAACAACCCCGTGCTCATCGGCGAGCCGGGCGTCGGCAAGACGGCCATCGTCGAGGGCATCGCCCAGCGTATCGTGGCCGGCGACGTGCCCAGCACCCTGCGCGACCGCGACCTCATCGAGCTCGACATGAGCGCGCTGGTCGCCGGCGCCAAGTATCGCGGCGAGTTCGAGGACCGCTTGAAGGCCGTGCTCAAGGAAGTGCAAAAGGCGCAAGGCAAGGTCATCCTGTTCATCGATGAGCTCCACACCATCGTGGGCGCGGGTGCCACCGAGGGCTCCATGGACGCCGGCAACATCCTCAAGCCGGCGCTCGCCCGTGGCGACTTGCACGCGATCGGCGCGACTACGCTTGACGAATACCGCAAGTACATCGAGAAGGACGCGGCGCTCGCGCGTCGTTTCCAAACCGTGATGGTCTCCGAGCCTACCGTCGAAGACACCATCTCGATTTTGCGTGGCCTCAAGGAGAAGTACGAGATCTTCCACGGCGTGCACATCACCGATAGCGCGCTCGTGGCCGCCGCCGACCTCTCCGATCGCTACATCGCCGATCGCTTCCTGCCCGACAAGGCCATCGACTTGGTCGATGAGGCCGCAAGCCGCCTGCGCATGGAACTCGACAGCATGCCGGTCGAGATCGACGCCACCACGCGTCAGCTCACCCAGCTGCAGATCGAGGAACAGGCGCTCATGAAGGAGACCGACGACGCCTCCAAGGAGCGTCTGGAGGCCCTGCGCCAAGAGATTGCCGAGGTCCAAGAAAAGCTCAACGTGCAAAAGGCCGGCTGGCTCAACCAGAAGAACGCCATCGACCACGTGCAGGAGCTCAAAGGCCAGCTCGACGAGGCCAAGAGCGAAGAGGAGCGCGCGACGCGCAACGGAGATTTGGGCCGTGCGTCCGAGCTGCGCTACTCCGTGATTCCTAGTCTGCAGCAGCAGATTCAGGATTCCGAGGCTGCGCTCGAGGCACAAAAGCAGCAGGACGGCGAGGGCCTCAACGAGCAGGTGACCTCCGACGAGATCGCCGAGGTCGTGAGCGCCTGGACCGGCGTGCCCGTGTCCAAGATGATGCAGGGCGAGCTCGACAAGCTGAAAGGCCTGGAGGGCGAGCTGCACAAGCGCGTCATCGGCCAGGACGAGGCCGTGTCCGCTGTCGCCGCGGCCGTGCGCCGCAGCCGTGCGGGCCTCTCCGATCCGGACAAGCCCATCGGCAGCTTCTTCTTCCTGGGCCCCACCGGTGTAGGCAAGACCGAGCTCGCCAAGGCGCTGGCCGAGTGCCTGTTCGATGACGAGCGCGCGCTCGTGCGTATCGACATGTCCGAGTACATGGAGAAATTCAGCGTCCAGCGTCTGATCGGTGCGCCCCCGGGATACGTGGGTTACGACGAGGGCGGCCAGCTCACCGAGGCCGTGCGCCGTCGTCCGTACTCCGTGATCTTGCTCGACGAGATGGAGAAGGCCCATCCGGATGTCTTCAACGTGCTGCTGCAGGTGCTCGACGACGGCCGCCTGACCGACGGCCAGGGTCGCCAGGTGTCCTTTAAGAACACGATCATCATCATGACGAGCAACGTGGGCTCCAAGGCTATCGCCGAGCTTTCGGGCAAGGACGAGGAAGAGATGCGCCATCAGGTCGACGCGGCCATGGCTCAGACCTTCCGCCCCGAGTTCCTCAACCGTATCGACGATATCGTGGTGTTCCATCCGCTCGGCATGGCGCAGATCGAGAAGATCGTCGACATCCAGCTTGCCGACGTCCGCGCACGCCTGGCTAAGGAGCGCATGACGCTTGCCATCACCCCGGCGGCCAAGCAGATGCTCGCCGTGGGCGGCCTGGACCCGGTCTTTGGCGCCCGTCCGCTCAAGCGTCTGGTGCAGCGCGAGGTCGTGGATGCCATCGCGGCCGCTATCATCGACGGCACGGTGCGCGAGGGCGATCAGGTGACGGTCGATGTCGACAAGGACGGCGGCTTTACCGTCGTGTGCGACAACACGCCGGCGGCCACCTACGAGGTTCCCGATGCCGAGTAGATTTTGGGGCCGGCTTTAAAACCGCCCCTCATCGCAAAACGCCAAGGGCGGCGGATCCAATCGGGTCCGCCGCCCTTTTTCGTGCGACAATCGATGATGTTGAGCGGATGCGATGTAAGGAGCTATGCAGATGAAAGACGAGATCAAGACAAGCGCGCCGGCGCCCAGGCCCACGTCCAAACCGGCGCCCAAGCCGCGCGACCCCTACATCCGTGCCGAGAACGAGGACGATGACGGCTACGATCCCTACAGCGATCGCCGCCCCGAGCGCGAGCCGATGTTCGAAGCTGACCCGTGGCGCTAATTGCATCAAGTAGCTAATTTGGCGATGATTTTCTGGGACGGGGTAGTCAAAAAAGTCCCGTCCCAAATCGACTGCCCAGGGAGTCGCATTCGAGTTTGGTTGTCCTCTCAGCCACTCGGCATCCTTCGAGCAGTAATAGTGAAAAAACTTGCTTAAGAGTTAATCAAGTCAGACATTATCTTGCTCTCTAATTAATCAAGAATCGCTATAATTTTGATTAGCTAGAGAGCAAGATTGGAGAATCATGGCATTCAACGACTTGATCGCCCAGAAAATAAAGGACTTTGAACAGCAGGGGGTTCCGCAGGTCTTTGAGCGAGACCTTGATCTAGGAAACCCACAGGAGCCAAAGCGCGACAACATCGTAAATGTGATTGTGGGGGCCCGCCGTTGTGGAAAGACGTATCGCCTGTATCAGGAGATGCGGCGGCTTCAGAGCCGGGGCGTCGAGCTTGACCGGATGCTTTACTTCAATTTTGAGGATGAGCGCTTGCGCCCGTATGAGCCATCGCTGCTGGCGGACGTGCTCGACACGTTCTATGCGCTGTATCCTGCTGCTCGAACCGAGGGCGCTTACATTTTCTTTGACGAGATCCAGGAAATTCCCGAATGGGGTGCGTTTCTGCGGCGTGTAGTCGATACGGAGAAAGCGACCGTCTATGTGACGGGATCTTCTTCTAAGATGCTGTCCTCAGAACTTAAGAGCGAGTTCAGGGGTCGTTCTCTTGTGCGAGAGCTTTTTCCGTTGAGTTTTTCGGAATACGTTCGATATAAGACGGGGAGCGTTCCCGAGCCAGATGCGACCTTTTCCCCGAGCGATGCAGCGCTGCTTCGACATCATCTGATCGGGTATCTTGAACAAGGGGGATTCATCGCGACACTTGAGCAGACGCCTACAGACGCGATTCAGCTGCTACAGGAATATGCTTCGCGAACGGTCGCCATGGACGTCGTTGAACGGTACGACGTCAAGAACCCTCGCCTGGCATCGCTGTTCTTGACGCGGTGTATGGCATCTTCGGGACGAGAGCTGTCAGTGAACAAAGTGTACAACGAGTTCAAGAGCAGACAGATACCCGTCAGCCGTAATTCGCTCAGCGATTTATTTGAGTATTATGAGGACGCCTACCTGTTATTTTCTGTGCCGGAGTTCACGCGTTCACTGGCAAATAACATGCGGTCTGCGTCTAAGGTCTACGCTGTCGACCCTGCGATGTTTGGAGCATTCTCTCCCGCATCGGCATTGGACCAGGGCCAGAGGCTCGAGACCGCAGTGTTCAATGCGCTAAGAAGAAGGACTCCCGCGGTGAGGACCGGCTCGGTCTGCCGCCTGCTAATCAAAGAGAAGAGCAAAAGCCATGAGGTGGACTTTGTGGCTGGGGACGCGCTTCTCATGCGGGCTTATAGCCTGATTCAGGTGAGTGCGGATATGGCAAGTGAGAAAACGCGCGAGCGCGAAATTGCCGCGCTTGATGCCTCGATGGCCCAGTTCGATCTTGGCGAGTCGGCAATCGTTACCATGGATGAACAGACCGATATTCCATGCGAGCACGGTGTGGTACACGTTATGCCCGCATGGAAGTGGCTCCTTGCCTAATCATCTATGGACCTGTGGGGTCAGGACCTCCTGGCTCCTTCCTCACAGTTGGGGAGCACCTTGCTGCGCCAGGCTAGTCCTGGGCTTTGATGCTCGGCAGCAGGATTTGCGCGAGGTAGTCGGTCTCGAGTTTGGTCGCGGCGTCTGCGTTGCCGTCTTTGCCAACCAGGTCGTTCTTGATCTGACTATAGGTGTAGCGGTTGCCGGTCGTCAGCTCGACAAGCTCAATGGCCGTGTCCATGGGGTAGGTCGACACGGGATTCTGGGTGCGCCCGTTGATAGTCTGGGGCACCACGTACGGATAGACGGGGCCGCTGGCATAGACGGTATAACCGTTGCCCAGGCTGACCGTGCCCAAAATCGTATCGCCGTCATCGGGCGTAAAGGTCTCGCCATCGCGCACGGCGACGAGCGTCACGAGCGGCGTATTGGCGTCGTCGCCCAGATAGATGCATAGCGTGCTGCCGTTTTGCCAAGTTGCGATCTTACCGTACCACTCGACGGGAATATCGAGCTGGTAGAGGTCGGTTGCCTTGTGGCGAGCGTCAGCGTCACGGGATGCCTGTGCCCTTTGCGCGCTCACGGCATTGACGGCGGCGTCGCGCCGCGCGGTTGCCGCCTGCTGGAGCACCTTGGCGGTGGCGGCGGAGCTCGCGCCGCCTTCCTCGGCATACTTGGCGGCGGCGTCGATCTGGTCGTTGGTTACCGTGTCGGCCGAAGGCACCTTGAGTTTAAAGGCAGCCTGGGCACTTAAATCCTGTCCATCGCTCTTAACGGTGACCTGCGTCTTGGTGGTCGGGACGGTATAGATGGTGCCGTCGGCCGCGATGGGGGAGGCAGCGATGGAGAGCGTGTAATCGCCGGGCAGCAGTTTGATGCCGCGGCCGTGCTCGTCAACGTAGAGCGTTTCGCTCACAGAAGAGCCGTCGGAGTCCTGGCCACTCACCTGCACG
>DXMX01000039.1 GCA_019413955.1 Collinsella sp. | reverse complement strand
GAACAACGAGATATTCGACGAGATCGGCGATGCGATCTGAGAGCATTGCCTCACCCTCGAGCTGTGCAGCGTCAACCTCAGGCACGATTTACTCCTCGGCGCCCTCAGCGGCCTCAGCGGCAGCCTTAGCGGCCTCGGCCTCTTTGGCGAGCTGCTTCTTGGACTTCTTGACGACGGTCTCGGTCTTCTCGCCCTCGTTGGCGGCCTTGACCAGAGCGGCGACGGCGTCGGTGAGCTGAGCGCCCTTGGACTGCCAGTCGGCGATCTTCTCGAGGTCGAGGTTGATGGTCTTGGGGGCGGTCATCGGGTTGTAGCGGCCAACCTCCTCGATGATACGACCGTCACGCGGGGCGCGGGAATCGGCGACGACGACACGGTAGTACGGACGCTTCTTAGCGCCGTGACGAGCAAGGCGAATCTTGACTGCCAAAGGAAACTCCTCCAACCAAGCAGCTTTAGGCTGCAACTACAAACAAACAGTTGAACATAATACGCCATCGACGCGGGCAGGTGAAGTCCGTGAGACCAACTTCTTCGGTGTAGTCGAGGGCAAATCCATATCTTAGACAAGAATTCGGGATTTGCAAGCACATACACGCACCCCACATGAGCTGCGCGGTATACTCATGACATGGAAAGACGCGAACATACATACGGTTATGAGGATGCCATGGGCGTCACGCCGCCTCCCTGGACGGGTCCAGCGGTGGGCCTCATGGACCTCGATGCGTTTTTTGCGAGCGTGGAAATGCTCGATCATCCCGAATGGCGAGGAAAGCCGCTCATCGTGGGCGGAGACGCCGATTCGCGTGGCGTCGTGTCCACCTGTTCGTATGAGGCGCGTCGCTTTGGCGTGCACTCTGCCATGGCCTCGGCCGAGGCACAGCGCTTGTGCCCGCAAGCCATTTGGACACACGGGCACTTTGACCGATACCGCGAGGTGAGCGCGCAGGTCATGGCGATTCTCGCTGACGAGACCCCGCGTGTTGAGCGCGTATCCATCGACGAAGCCTTTATCGATATCACACCGGGTCGCTTTGCGCCCGAAGACCCGCTGCTGGTTGCGCGGCGTATAAGCGACCGCGTGGCAGGGCTGGGAGTGACCTGTTCCATTGGCGTGGGCTGCAACAAGACGGTCGCAAAGATCGCAAGCGAACGGGATAAGCCGTTTGGGCTGACCATCGTGCGCCCCGGAACCGAGCAGCGCTTTTTGGCCGCGCTGCCGGTATCTGCCATGAGCGGCATCGGGCGCTCGGCCGAGGAGCGACTGCGCCGCATGCGCATCTACACCCTCGGCGAGCTATCACGTGCACCGGAATCCACCTTGGCCTCTATTTTTGGCGTCAACGGCGAACGCATGCGCCAGCGTGCGCTGGGACTCGAAATCTCCGAAGTCACGAGCCTCGATGAAGAGCGCGAGGTCAAGTCGGTCAGCAATGAACGCACCTTTGCTAAAGATTTGACTGAGCGTGGGGATATTGAGGCGGCGATTGCGCTGCTGGGCGAGTCAGTGGGACGACGTCTGCGCCGTCAGGGACTAACAGGCGCCACGGTAACGCTCAAGCTCAAGCATTCGTATGGAAACGGTCGCTCGGCGCAGCGCCGGCTGCCTCATCCGACCGACGATGAGAACATCTTCGTGGCGGTTGCACTCGAACTGCTCGGCAACATCTGGCAGGAAGGAATGCACGTTCGCTTAGCAGGCATCGGCATGAGCGACTTCGACCACCAAGGCGGCATCCAGACCGACCTGTTCTGCGAGATCGATGACCGCGGAGCCCAATCCAGCGACCGCCGCGACCTCTCCGTCGCCATCGACGCCGTCCGAGACAAATTCGGTGACACCGCCCTATCCTTCGGCCGCCAATCCCGCTTCAACGATTAACCGCCTTTGGGCAAAAAGAAAGCCGGGCAGGTGCGGAAAACCGCAACTGCCCGGCGATATGCGTGAGGGTAGCTAACCCCGTCTCAAATGAGCTACTAGAGGAGGTTGAGGGGGAGCTGGGGGGCGTCTCCCCAGAGTTTCTCGAGGCGGTAGAAGTCGCGGGCTTCGGGAGTGAAGACGTGGACGACAACCGAACCATAGTCCATGAGCATCCAGGTCTTCTGCTCGCGACCCTCGATGGAGAACGGGTGCTCGCCGCAAGCCTCGGCGACCTTCTCCTCGATCTCGTCGACGATAGAATCGACCTGGCGGTTGTTGGTACCGGTGGCAAGCACAAAGTAGTCGCATACGTCGGAAAGCTCGGTCAGGTCGAGCACCTGAACGTCCTCGCCCTTCTTGTCGTAGGCGGCCTGCGCGGCGGCGCGGGCGACATCCTCGGCGGCGACACCGCTCGCAGACAGCGAGGCGGCAGTGCGGTCGGACGTGGCGACGAAGCTCTTGTGCTCCACACCTTCAAGAATCTGCTCGTCGGTCATGGTCTCGTCGGCCATGGAATACCTCTTTCTAGACAGCCCGAGCTAGCGCAGCTGGGCGTAATGGTTGTAAATCGAAATAGCCGTGGGATAAAGATAGCGCCCGGACTGAATCACATAGACCAAACCCTGCGCAAAACAGGAGAAGAACAACTCGTCGAGCGACGACTCCCCCACCATCTTGCGCAGCGCATGCGCATAGTCGCCGTGGCGGTTGGGCTCGATGGCATCGGCCACAAAGACCACCATATCGAGCGGCGTCATGTCACAGGCACCCACGGTGTGACGGTCGACAGCCTGAAAGACCGCCGGCGACAACTCGGGGAAAAGCTGCGGAAGCTCATAGGCGGCAACAGGGCCATGCAAAAGCGGCGTCGCGGCGGAAGGAGAGCCGGCAATCTTAATGCCGTAATGCAGAGCGCGCGTGACCAGCTCGTCGTCGGAGAGCACTTTGTCCCAGTCATGGATCAGGCCGGCGGCAGCGGCATCAAAGCGGTCAACGCCGTAGACCTCGGCCAGATGAAGTGCGGTCTCGGCAACACCCAGCGAATGCACATAGCGCTTACGCTTATCCTTCATGCGAACATCGAGCAGCTCTTGAATGCGCTTGAGCAGCGCGCGCTCATCGCCCTCAAACTGATCCTCTACCGACAACGTAGACCCCCATCACTCAAAATCTTCTTGGCCCAGATCGACATACAAACCGCGCTTGCGAATGTAGCCGAGCACGGACTCGCTCGTAAGATAGCGCACGCTCATACCGCGGGCAACTCGCTTACGAATGTTCGTCGAGCTGATCGCCAGCGCCGGAATCTGAATATAGCGCACGTCGAACGGCAGCCCCGACTCTTTGATTCGGGCACGCGCCGTATCGATATCAAAGCCCGGTCGTGTCGCCGCAATAAAGGTAGCAAGCTCAGCGATTCGTTCGGCATCATGCCAAGTCACAATATCGATAATCGCGTCGGCGCCCGTAATAAAGTAGAGCTTTACCTGCGGCGGGTAAAAGTCGCGAAGGGCATGAAGCGTATCGGCCGTATAGGTTACACCCGGACGGTCGATCTCGAACCGGCTCGCCAAAAAGGCCGGGTTCGCGGCGGTGGCGAGGACCGTCATGGCATAACGGTCCTCGGCAGGCGTCACCGGCTTGTCAAGCTTAAAGGCAGGAGAGCCCGCCGGCATAAAGAGCACAGCGTCCAAGTCGAGCGACTCGCGCGCCTGCTCGGCAGTCACCAGGTGCCCGTAATGGATGGGATCAAAGGTGCCACCCATAATGCCGAGCCTAAACTCCTGCCCGTCCTCTAGAGGAAGCTCGGGCAAACCGATTCCACCGCGCAGCGACATGGCTTACTCGCCCTCCGGGGTCTCGAAATCGTCCGCGGCATCCGTCGCATCGACAACCTCGACGCCCTCATTCGCAGCATCGGTCACGTCAATGGCCTCAACGGCAACGTCCTCGCCAGCATCCTCGAGCTCCTCGTACTCCGAGAAGTCCTCGGCGCCCTCAAAGTCAAAGGCGCGCTGGCAAATGCGGACCTCGTCGCCCGCACGGCAACCGGCCTTCTCGAGCGCGTCGTCAACACCCATACGCCCAAACTTATGCTGCAGGTAAATGACGGCTTCCTCGTTTTCCCAGTCGGTCTGAATGACCATGCGCTCAATGGCACGACCGACCACGCGGAAGGCACCGGGCTCTTCCTGGACAATGCGGAAACGCTTCTCGCGCTGCAGGCGGCGGCGCTCCCATTCATCGTCGCGCAGAACGACCGGCTCATCGGAGACAGCCAACTCGGCGCGCAGCTTAGCCACCTGCTCGCCCACGGCAAGCATCAGCGTGTTGAGGCCGGCGCCCGTCACGGCAGACACGGCAAAGAACATATGTCCATCGTCGAGCGCTGCGCGCTTGAGGTCGGCAATCTTATCGGCCGTGCCCGGCGCGTCGCACTTGTTGGCAACAACGATCTGCGGACGCTCCGAAAGCTCGGCGCCATACTGCTCGAGCTCGCGGTTGATGATGCGATAATCCTCGACCGGATCGCGATCCTCAAAACCACCCGTCATGTCGACGACATGCATGATCAGAGCCGTACGCTCAATGTGGCGCAGGAACTGGTGACCCAGGCCCTTGCCCTCGCTCGCGCCCTCGATCAAACCGGGAACGTCGGCAACGACGTAAGAATATTCGCCGGCACGCACCATGCCGAGATTCGGCACGAGCGTGGTAAACGGGTAGTCGGCGATCTTGGGGCGGGCGGCACTCATACGCGCGATGAGAGATGACTTACCCACCGAGGGGAAGCCCACGAGCGCGGCATCGGCCATAAGCTTCATCTCGAGCTCAATCCAGTGCTCCTCGGCCGGCTCGCCCAGCTGGGCGAACGCGGGCGCGCGGCGCACCGACGTCACAAAGTGCGTGTTGCCGAGACCACCGGCACCGCCGGGCGCCACGACGACGCGCTCGCCATCGTGCACCAGATCGGCAATCTCGAACATCGGGGTCTGCGTCTCGGGGTCGAGCTCCCGCACCACGGTACCCATAGGGACCTTGAGAATCAGGTCCTCGCCGCTCTTGCCGTTACGACGGGCACCCTGCCCGTGCGTGCCGCGCTCGGCGCGAAAGTGATGCTTAAAGCGGTAATCGATCAGCGAAGACAGCTGAGCATCGGCCTGGATGACGACATTGCCGCCACGACCGCCGTCGCCGCCATCGGGGCCGCCCTTGGGGACAAATGCCTCGCGCCTAAACGACATGCATCCGGCTCCGCCGTCGCCGCCGCACACGTTAATGCGGCTGATATCGGTGAACTGTGACAACAGAATCGCCTCCTACAAAAAAGAGGGAGACCCTTGAATCCTAAAACTCAAGTGCCTCCCACATATGTGCTCTATGAAGGGTGAATTACGCGTTCGCGAGCGGGCGTACGCTGACCCTGTGCTTGATACCCTTGTGGAACTCAACGGTACCGTCGACCAGCGCGAACAGCGTGTCGTCCTTACCACGGCCAACGTTCTCACCCGGGTGGATGTGCGTGCCGTGCTGACGGACGAGAATCGTGCCCGTGGTTACCGTCTGGCCGGCATAGCGCTTCGTGCCAAGGCGCTGACCGCGGGAGTCACGGCCATTACGGGAGGAACCGAGTCCTTTTTTGTGTGCCATTGTGTATACCTACTCTTTCGTTACGAGTGTAATCTACTCGGCGACGGGAGCCTCGGCAACAGCCTCAGCCTCTGCCTTGACAGCCTTCTTGGCGCGGGAGGTAGCCTGAACCTTCACGATCTTCAGCTTGGTGAGCTGCTGACGGTGACCCTTCAGACGACGATAGCGCTTGCGCTTGTGGAACTTGAAGACCAGCTGCTTCTCGCCCTTGAACTGCTCAACGATCTGAGCGGTAACCTTGGCCTTGGCCAGCTTGTCGGGATCGGTGACGATCTTCTTACCATCGTTGAGGAAGATAACCGGCAGGGTGACCTTGTCGCCCTCATTGCCCTCGATCTTCTCGACGGTGATGACATCGTCGGTGGCGACCTTGTACTGCTTGCCGCCCGTGTTAACGATTGCGTACATGTTTACTTGCCCTTCATGCATCAGTTAGTGCAACAGCCGAATATAGTAGCAGGCGAAAATACCCCCGTCAACGAGTATGTGGAGCAAATCCACAAGTTCGCACAGGTATGGGGCTGACGAGTCGGCCCTCGTCGTCCTCGCATGCTTGATTCTGACGCTCGACATCGTAGGAGCAGATGGTCACGAGGTCTTGCATACCGGTGGAAACAATAGGTGCATCCACGCCCGGGGTCAAGCCCTGCAACAAAACATCAGCCGCAGAAAGCAAAATTTCCGGACGCATGGAGCCCTCGTTGTCGGCATGGGTGTCGAGCATGAGCACCAAATGGTCCGGGCGCTCCCCCGCCGTGAGCTCATAGCCCACGAGCGTGTGATCCAAATCCAAGCGCTTGCTCTTTTTGCCGCGCGCGTAGTCGATGCCGTGGCCCGCGCGCAGCGTGTCGATCGCACGACGCACCTCGTCGGCGCTTACGGGCGCCTCGGAATCCAAGTGCAGGTCGATGCGATACGACAAGCGCGTGAGCTGCGCCGTCAACGCCGGCGTGCGCACGTCGATATACGCCGCCTCGATGGGCGCCAGATCGGCCGGAGACGCCGCAGCCAGGCGCCCAAACGCCTCGTCGAGCGCCACGAACTCGGTCATAAACAGGTCATACCACTCGCAGGTCGACGACGTACCCACCGGTAGCGCCGAAGAGAAGCCCACGCGCATGTGCGGAGAGAAGCCCTGCGTGACGGCATAGGGAAGTCCCGCACGGCGCACGATGCGCTCAATGGTATGGATCACTTCGAGATGGCCCAGGTACTTAAGGCGATCGCGCTTGCCATAGCGAACACGAAGTCTAAAGAGCGAGGGGTTGTCGGTCAGGCGCTCACTCATGCGCGATCACCCATCAATACATTCTTGGCGTGGAGCGTAGGGCAGATCCCGCAGCCGGTGCATGACGTGCGGGTGCAGTCGGGAGTCGTGACGCCCTCGAGCGAGCGACGGTACTCGCGCTCGAGGAAGCCGCGCGTGCAGCCGGGGCTCACGTGCTCCCACGGCAGGCGCCAGTCCAACTCGTAGGGCAGGTGCACGAGCTCATTGAGGTCGATGCCGTTTTTGGCAGCAGCCTCCTTCCAGTTATCGAGCGAGAAATGCTCTACCCAGGCGTCAAAGCGAGAGCCCGAGCGCCAAGCGTCGATGATGACGGGCGTCATGTCACGACCGGCGCGGGACAGCGCAGCCTCGATGAGCGAGGTCTCGGCATCGTGGTAATGAACGCGGACGGCACGGTTGCGAACGCTCGTGATGAGCAGCTTCTGGCGACGCTTGACGTCGTCGTAGTCGAGCTGCGGGCACCACTGGAACGGCGTGGCAGCCTTGGGGATAAAGACCGAAACCGAGATCGACACCGAGATCGAGCCGCGACGAGCCTTGGGCACCACGGAGCGGCCGAGCTCCAGCACGTGATCGGCCAGATTGGCGATGGCCACGATGTCCTCGTCGCGCTCGCCGGGAAGGCCCATCATAAAGTAGAGCTTCATGCGGTTCCAGCCGGCCTCGAAGGCCGCCTTGGCCGCACGGTCCAGGTCCCCCTCGGTCACGTTCTTGTTTATGATGTCGCGCATGCGCTGGCTGCCGGCCTCGGGCGCGAACGTCAGTCCGCCCTTCTTTTCGCCGGCGACCGACTCGGCCATATCCACGCCAAACGAATCCAGGCGCTGCGACGGAATAGACACGCGAATACCCGTATCCTCCAGGCGACGGTTGAGCCTGCCGAGCACGTCGCGAATGCAGGAGTGGTCGGTCGTGGAGAGCGAGGTCAGCGACACCTCGTCATAGCCGGTCTTTTCCAGACCCTGAATCACCGACGAGACGATCTGGTCGGCCGAGCGCTCGCGCACCGGGCGATACGTCATGCCGGCCTGACAAAAACGACAGCCGCGGGCGCAGCCGCGCAGGATCTCGATAGACAGGCGGTCGTGAACCAACTGCGCATAGGGCACGCACGACTGCGACAGCGGATTCGTGGCGCCGAAATCCTCGACGACGCGCTTGTAGACCACGGTCGGCGCATCCTTGCCCTCACGCGGCACGGTGTAGCCATGCGGCGAGCAGGGCTCGTCGTGACAAACCTCATAGAGCGACGGCACGTAGTTGCCGGCAATGGATGCAAGCTGCTCGACAATCTGCGCGCGCGGAACTCCTTCGTCACGCAGGCGGCGATGCAGCTGGCAGGTCTCGAGCAGCGATTCCTCGCCCTCACCGATGAGGATGGCATCGAAGAAGGCCGCGTACGGCTCGGGGTTGTACACCGAGGGGCCGCCGGCGATGATGATGGGGTCGTCTTCGCCTCGGTCGGCCGCCAACAGTGGAATGCCAGCGAGGTCGAGTGCCTCGATGAAGTTCGTCACCGCCATCTCGTGCGGCACATGCAGACCGACGATATCAAACGAAGCGACCGGCGCTGCACCCTCGAGCGAGAGCAGCGGAATGCCTGCCTCGCGCATGGCGTCACCCATATCGGGCCACGGCACATAGCCGCGCTCGCAGGAGATGCCCTCGGCCTGGTTAAGGATGTTGTAGAGGATGGCAATGCCCTGGTTGGGCAGACCGACCTCGTACACATCCGGGTAGATCAGGCAGCAACGGTAGTCGGCATCGGCCTTGGAAAGCGTGCCCCACTCGTGATCGATATAGCGGCTCGGTTTCTCGACCTTGGCGAGCAACGGCTCAATTAAATGAAAACAGTCTTGGTATGCAACGCGCAACGGAAAACCCCTAAGCAGCGAGATCTGATACGTCCTGATAGGACGCCATAGGACGGGTAGCGCCCGCGACGGTGGACACCAGATCGCGAACGCGGGAGAACGTGGCAGTGACCACCTCGTTGGCACGGCTGTAGTCGACATCGCGCTCGTAGAGCGAAACGAGCGCACGGCCCATGCCATAGGTGCCCGCGGCAGCAGTGAGCGCCTTGACGGCAAACCCAATATGCGGCGTCTGCTTGACAAGTGCGCGGGTGACCGCTCGGATCACAAGACCGCCGGCAAGCACGCCCGCGACCTCGTAGCCGCGCTCGGGCTTAATGCCGCGTCCAAAGACGGCAGCGAGCTCAAAGAGCATGCCCACCTGCGCCAGCGCCATAACGGGATAATCGGCGCCCGGCAAAAACACCAGCGCACCGGTCGCCATATTGGTGAGCGCACACGAGGTGATAATACGATTGGCCGCCGCGATGCGCATGAAGGCAAAGTTCGCCGCAAAAGCCGTTTCCTTGTCGGTGCGATCGAGAATCCAGCGGGCAAGCGTCTCGAGCAGATACGTCTTATCGGTTGCCGCCACCACGCCGAGCATGGGCGTGGACTCCTCGATAAACGGCACCTCCACAGCAGACTCGGCAAGCACGCACACGGGCGCGCCGGCGATCACGAGCTCCTGCACGGCACTCTCCAAGCGGTCGGAACCACACGAGAGCACCAGCACCACATCGGTATCGGTCTTTGGAGCAATTCGCTCCTCCCCCAGACGCTCGACGCGCACAATGCCCGAGGTCGTCTGCGGCACAAAGGCGTCACGCACCGTCTCGGCCAGAAAGCGCGAGGCGGACGAATCCAGATAGACCGAGACGCGCACCGGCGTATCGGAATCCTTCTTAACGGACGCGCCCATCTTAAAAGCGCGGGTCAGCTTATCTACGGGAATTTTCATAGCAAACCCCTCCAGCGGTTACGCGGCGCCCGAACGATGCCGCCATATGGATTGTACGATACCCACCGTCAGCAGCTGAATCATCATCGAAGACGAACCGAAGCTAATAAACGGTAGCGGAATACCGGTAATCGGCATCATGCCAATGCACATGCCGATGTTTTCGAAAGTCTGGAACGCCCACATGCCAACGATGCCCACACACGAAAGACGCAAAAACAGCGACTCGCACTTAAAGGCGACGCGAATCGTCGAAGCGATCAGCAGCACGTAGAGGCACAGGAGCAAAAAGGAACCGCAAAAGCCAAAGGTCTCGGACAGGAAGGCGAAGACGAAGTCGGTGTGGAACTCAGGCAGAAAGCCGCCGGCCGACTGCGTCGCATGCCCCAGGCCCTTACCAAAGAAGCCGCCCGAGCCAACGGCGATAAGCGACTGCTGCAGGTTGTAGGCATCGTCCGAATCGGCATTATCGGGGTCGATAAAGACCGTCAGACGGTTCATCTGATACTGCTTGATGAGCACATCGTGGCCGAGCAACGAATCAAAGACCGAATCAAGCGCCAGGACGAGGGCCACCAGGCCCACGAGCAGGGCCAGGGTCGACAGCACCCATTCGCGGCGTGCACCGCTCATGCAGATGACGATGGCGCCCGAAACCAGCACGACCAGGCCCGAGCCCAGGTCACCCATGGCAACGACGGCCAAAAACGGAATGGACAGCATGCCGCAGAGCTTGACGTAGTCGCGAACGGTATCGATGCGACCGTTATACTGCGAGCCAAGCGTAGCAATAAAGAAGATGGTGATGAGCTTGGCAAGCTCAACCGGCTGGAACGTCAAGCCGATACCGGGAATCTTGATCCAGCCCGTCATGCCCAGACCGCCCGTATAGGACAGACCCGGAATCTTGGGCGAGAAGATCACGATCAGGTCGATGACGAGCAACGCCGTCGAGAAATTGGAAATACCGCGCAGGTCGGTTCGCCAGACGAGCACCGCCAGCACCGCTCCGATGCCAATTCCCAGCAAATGGCGCGAGAACGAAGCATCGGCCTTAAACTGCGAAGCCGACCAGATAATGATGGCACCGTAGGCGACGAGCGCCACAGTAGCCACGAGCACACCGATATGCACCTTTTGGCGAAACGTGCCGCGCGAGGCCGAAAGTTGCTTGTTGACACGGTCCAGGCTGCTGCGAGAGCCGGTCTTGGTTGAACGGAACAGATCCGCCGGAGAAAAATCCATCGCAACCTCCTATCGAACCGAAGAATCGCCCGAGGCCGAAGAGGTATCGGGCTCGTCATAAATCACGCCGAGCACGTCGCGCACGACATGCATCGCGGTATCTGAGCCGCCGCCGCCCTGCTCCAGGACAGTAGCGATGACATACTTGGGATCATCGGCCGGTGCATAGGCGCAGAACCACGCATATTCGTCCTCGCCGCTTTTCTCGCCCGTGCCCGACTTGCCGTATACCTGCGGCGTCAGGGTGCCAAAGTGAGCCGCCAGGGACGTCGATGCCGTGTAAATCACATCGTGCATGCCGTTGCGAACAAGAGCCAAATCCGAATCGCTGTTGATCTTGGCCTCCAGGCGCTTCTTCTTGCCCTTGCCGTTGTACTTATAGGCATCGCCGTCGCCATCGCGCGACACGGCAGACAAAAACACGTGAGGCACGTACTGTTTGCCGCCGTTGGCAAGACCCATATAGGCGCACGCCATCTGCAGGGGCGTCACCAGGATGTCGCCCTGGCCGATGGCAATGTTGGTCATATCGCCGGCATTCCACTTGCGGTCCTCGGCAGAGGCGTCGGTGAAGTATGACTCTTTCCACTCGGCATCGGGAATACGACCCGCGCCCTCACTCGGCAGATCGATACCGCAGGTCTTGCCTAGGCCCCAGCGACGAAAGACCTCCTGCAGGCCCTCGGGATGTTGCTCGTCATAAAAGAACGCCTTACCCATGTCGTAGAAGACGGGGTCGCACGAGTTGGCGATACCCGACTGCAGCGTCATGGTGCCGTGGCCAGACGTCAGCCAGCAGCGCTTGCCCCAAGCCTTGCCCAGACCCGTCCAATAACCCGTGCAGTTGGTTGTCTGCGTTGAAGTGTAGGTTCCAAACTCAAGACCGGCCAGTGCCGAGAGCGGCTTGATGGTCGAGGCCGACATGTACTGTCCGCTAATGGCGCGGTTGAGCAGCGGCTGCGAACCCTTGTCATCATTGAGCTCGGTCCACACGTCATTTGAGACGCCGCCGATAAAGACGGACGGATCGAACTTGGGCTGGCTCGCCATGCCCAGGATCTCGCCATTGTTGGGATCGAGACACACCACAGCGCCGTTGCCGGCATTGCTGTAGCCAGTGGTCTTGGCAAGCTCGATAGCGCTCGCCAGCGCCGTCTCACAGGCCTGTTGGATCTTAAGGTCGAGCGTGAGCTTAATGTCGGAGCCGGCCTTCGCGGGCACGGCGCCGGCCTGACCGGTCACATTGCCCGAGGCATCGACCTTGACGGTCTGCTCGCCACGAATACCCTGCAGCAGGTTTTCGTAGTAGCTCTCAACGCCCGCCTGGCCCACGATATCGCCCGACTGGTACGTAATCTTGCCAGCAGAAGCATCATCATCGCCAGAGGTTTTCTTATTCTGGGCCTCGAGCTGCTCGGAGGTAATGGTGCCGGTATAGCCCAAGATATGGCATGCCGTCTCGCCGTATGGATACTGGCGCTCGGTACGCTCGGCAATCTTGACGCCCGGGAACTCGCCGGCGTGTTCCTTGATATAGGCAACCGTGGAGCGACGGACGTCCGTCGCGATGGTATGCAGGCTCTGAGCGCCCTCTGTATTGTCCTGAATATTGCGAAGGACCGCCACATAAGGCATTCCAAGCACGTTGGCAAGATGGCGAACCAGAACCTCATCCTCGGCAAGGTCGCGGTAGGCCACGACAGCAAGTGAGGGACGGTTCTGGACAAGCGCCACGCCATTGCGGTCGAGGATGCGGCCGCGCACAGCGGGTGTGGTAACGGTGCGAGTCTGATTACTATTGGCCTGTTTCTCGTAATAGTCCGACGAGACCATCTGCATGCCCCACAGCTTGACGGCGAGCGCCGCAAACATCGCGCCCACACCCGTGGTGAGGATGGAAAAGCGGCCCTTAAAGGCGGTCGCCGCGGTATTGCCCTCGCCCTCGGTGGCGCGCGGGGCCGTTCCATGCTGCGTATCGTAGGTAAAACGGGAATCGCCGCGACGCATGATGACCAGCGCGACCACGATGGCCACAACCAGCACGATACCGGCGATAATAACCGTCAACTGGGAAGACATCTACGGGCCTCCCCTATTTGAGCTTGCGGGTCTTGGGCTTAAAGCGCATACCCGCCTGGCGTCCGCCACGTGCGGAGAATCCATAGCCGGACTGCGGCACGACGCCGGACATCAAAAACGGAATGGCAACCAGACCCGTCAGGATCGAGGACGGCAGCGCATGGCCGAAGATCGCCACGACAAAGCTCGTCTCCAAACCCATAAACAGCAAGATGATGCTGTAGATCACATTAATGACGAGCGCAAAGGCGCCCACAGTGACGCCGCGCGCACTCGAGGTACCGCCCGTCTGACCGACGGCGCTGTGCACCAGGGCAAAAGAACCCACGGTCAGCAGAAGCGACATAACGCCCACCGGCACGGCAGCGGACAGGTCATAGAACAAGCCGCTGCAAAAACCGCACACGACGGCACGGGTCGGGTCGCCCGAGAACACGCTTAGGCACACCAGGATAATCATGAAGTTGACGCGACCGCCCGCAATGGAGATCTGCGGTGCCAGGCCTGCCTGCAGCAGCACGCACACAATGGCGGCGATCACAAACGTGCGGGAGCTCATCCCCTGCTCGTGTAGATCCATGGACATGCCCCCTATTCGCTCGAGCCGGAATCGGTCGTCTCGGACGTGTCGGAACTGTCATCCGAGCTCTCGTCCTTCGTCTTGGTCGCAGCATCGCGCGACGTTCCCTGCGGCGTGCTGTTGGCCGTGCTCACGTCCTCATCCGAGGCCGACTGTTCGTCGGTCAGCGAGGTAATGACCAGCACTTCCTCGTTGTTCTCGGCCGTCGTCTGAGCGCGCACCACAATGGTGTAGTACACATCGTTTGCCGATTTCTCAACCGACGAGACGGTGCCGAGCGGTAGACCCTTGGGGAACACGCCACCGATGCCCGAGGTCACGATGATGTCGCCAACCTTAACATCGGAGTCGACGCTCACGTACTCAAGACGCAGCGTGCCGTCAGCCTGACCCTGCAGCATGCCCTGGGCGCGCGTGTCCTGCACCATGGCGGACACGCCCGAGTTCTCGTCGCCAATCAAGCGCACGGTCGACGTTTTGGCCGATACCTCGATAATCTGGCCGATAACACCGGCCGAACTCGTCACAGGCATGTTGATGGTAAGCCCGTCGGCAGAACCCTTATCAATCGTGACGGTCGAGGTCCAGGCATCGCCCGAGGCACCAACGATACGAGCTGCGGTCGATTTGAGGTTGTAGGTCGACTGCAGGCCGACCAGCCCCTCCAGACGCTCAGCGGTCTTTTGAGCCTCGGAGAGCTCAGCAACCTTAGAGGTCAGTTCCTCGTTTTGCTTCTTAAGCTCGTCAAGCGTGTCCTGCGACGCCGTAAGGTTAGAGAACACGTTGCCGATCGCATTGAAGGGAGCCGCCACAGCCGAACCCACAAAGCGCACCGGCGAGGTAATCGTCGTTACGCCCGAACGCACGGCATGAATCGGTCCTGCCTCGCCCTCGCGGATGTAAAACGTGAGCAGCAACACCGAAATCAGGCTGAAAACAATCAACGGGCGCATACCCGTTGATTGTCGCTTGGTATTCAGATTTGTGGAGAAACCCGAAGATCGTGCCAAATGGAATCCACCTTTTGGAAATTAAGCATTGGTCTGGACGAAGCCGCCATCAAACGCATTGGCCTCGAGCACGCGGGCGCAGCCGTTAACGACGTTATCGAGTGCCGTGGGGCTGACGTTGACCGAAACGCCGGTCTCATCGCGCAGGCGCACGTCGAGACCGCGCAGCAGCGCGCCGCCACCGGTCAGCAATATGCCATAGTACATAAGGTCAGAGGCAAGATCGGGCGGCGTGGCATCGAGGGCGTCTTTAACGGCCTTGGCCATCTCGTCGAGCGGCTTGTTGAGCGCGCGACGAATCTCCTCGCTCTCGATGCGCACGGTCTTGGGCAGACCCGTGATCACGTCGCGGCCGTTGACCTCGACGTCGAGCTCGTCCTTGAGCGGCACGGCGGAGCCGACCTTGATCTTGATGTCCTCTGCCGTACGCTCGCCGATGGCCAGGTTGTAGGCATCGCGAACGTGTGTGAGGATGGCCTGATCGAACTCGTCGCCGGCAATACGGATGGACTGCGAGACGACGATGCCGCCCATAGCGATAACAGCGACCTCGGTGGTACCGCCACCGATGTCGATGACCATGGAGCCGGTGGGCTCCTCGACGGGCAGGTCGGCGCCGATAGCAGCAGCCATGGGCTCCTCGATCAGGTAGGCCTGGCGAGCGCCGGCCTGGATCGTGGCCTCAAAGACAGCGCGCTTCTCGACCGACGTGACGCCGGAGGGAACGCAGACGACAACACGCGGACGCGGAGTCCACGGATAGCGCTTCTCGGACGCCTTGTCGATAAAGTAGCGAAGCATGGCCTCGGTAACGTCGAAGTCGGCGATGACGCCGTCCTTCAGGGGACGAACGGCCACAATGTTGCCGGGCGTACGGCCGAGCATGCGCTTTGCCTCGATACCGACCGCCAGGATGCGCTCGTCGTTCTTGTCGATGGCGACGACGGAGGGCTCGCGGATGACGATGCCCTTGCCGCGCACGGAGACAAGCGTGTTGGCGGTGCCGAGGTCGATGGCAAGATCGCCCGCATAGCTACCGAAGAACATATCCATCAAAGAAAACAACGCAACTCCTGATGTGTTGGATGATTGCTGGAAAACTACTAGCTCATGATACTAGCGCAAGCCCGGCACCTCACTTGCGGTGAAGCGCCGGGCAAAGCTAAATCCCATAAGGTCACTACTGGTTGTCAGCAGCCGAGAAATCCATATCGAGCGAGGAAACGGCCCAGCCGATATGATTGTCGGAGCGCACGAATTTGACGGTGTACTCCTGCTCGCCGCCCTTGGACAGCGAAGCCTTGACCTTGGCGCTCGTCTCGGTCATGGACTGATCCATGCCCTCGACGGACACGGTGGCGCCCTGCGGAATCGAGGAGATGATCATCGACTTGGCGTCCTCGGACAGACTCGAGGCCAGGCAAGACTCGGCCTTTGCGGTGTCACCGTCGCCGGCAGCCTGGAACAGATCGGTGATAACCGACTCCTGCGAGGGGAAGCCAAAGCCGCGCGTGTAGGCAAAGCCCAGACCGCCCGCAGCAATCAAAATGAGCAGAAGCAGCACGATGAAGACTTTGAGACCCGTGTGGCGATGGCGACGACGGACCTTGGCCTGCTTACGATCCTTACGGTCCTGCTGGACCATCTCGGACTCGGACAGCGTAAAGAAGCCGGTGTCCGAGGGATCGGGCATAAACTGACCGGTCGCGCCCGTAGGATCGAGCGGATCGACGGCAGGAGCGTCCATCGCGGGCGCCGGAGCCGTGACCATAGCCGTCTGGGCAGACAGTGCGGCAAGCGAATCATGCACGCGGGCAAGCTCATCGGCCTGCTCGGAAGTGAGCTGGTAGATGCCATCGGCAGTAGCGGCGTTAAAGGCGTCGAGTGCGTCGGAGGGACGGCCGGCGGCAGAAAGCGCCTGACCCATGCCGGCATTGAGCGCACGCGTGTCGTCGCGGGGGCCGGCAAAGTCGATAGCCGTGCGGTAGGTCTCCACGGCATCCGCCGGACGGCCGAGCTTAATGAAGCAACGACCGAGCTCGCCGAGTGCGGCGGCAGGAGCCGGATTGGCGCCGTCGATGGCAGCTTGACGGAAGGCAGTACCCGCGTTGGCATAGTCGCCCGACTGGAACAGCGCGTTACCCAGGCCGAGATAGGCCTTGAACGGCGTGGCATAGGAAGCGTCCTGCGTAGCGGCAGAAAACGCCTGAGCGGCCGTCGTGTAGTCGCCCACGGCGGCGAGAGCCTTTCCGCGGTTGGTGAGCAGTGCGCCGCGCTTGCCATAGGTGCCGTCGTTGAGGGCGGCGGCATAGGC
>DXMX01000038.1:8921-17118 GCA_019413955.1 Collinsella sp. | reverse complement strand
CGTGGGGATCGGCGGCTGGGGCAGGGTGTTCGGGGACGACGTGGCGGCGAGCGCGATCGCGGACAGGGTGTGCCACCACTGCCACCACTGCCACCTGGTCAAGATAGCCGGCAGGTCCTACAGGCTGAAGGACCTGCCGAGGGACGGACCCGTCAAGGCGTGACCGGAATCGGTGAAAATACGTTAGCGCAAGCGGTGAAGCCGCCTTTGCGCGAACGGCGCGTTTGATTAGTGAAACTGGTGAAAATTAGATTGACGCTAACAGGGGCGTGCCCGTCGCGGCGTTTCACGGGGATGTCTCGCGCCATCCCCGGACCCCTTCGCGCCAAAGGGACGAGTCCCCTTGGAACCCCGGGCCGCCGCCGGCGGGCCGTGAACGGCGGGACAATCACTCGGCTTCAACTCGCGATCGCCCCGCCGGCTCTCGCTCCGGCTCCGTTCGATGGCTCCCCTGGGTCGCCATCACTGCGCCTCCGCTCACCTGTCCCGTTGCACTCCGGTCGATTCGGCCTACGCTTCTCGGGGCATGCAAGATATGTATTCCGTGCAACGGAATATCTTGCCCGGCCGAAGCCGGGATGTGCGAACCGCTCCAAAGTCGCTCCCGCAGAACCGTGCAACAGGCTTACCGGCTGTTGCACGGACCTCAGATATGAAAGTCAGTCCCGGCCTCTTTCGTCATCCACACCCTCGCGAGCCAGCTCCCACGCGGCCCGTATGGCAAGGTCGATTCCCCTTGCCGTGAACCTCATAATCCGCCCGGTCGAGCGGTTGACGGCGTAGCCGAGCCTCGCGCCGTTGATCTTCCTCGTCTTGCCGAGGGACTCCGAGTGATAGCGGTATTGCAGCGCCCCCCGCTTGGATCGGGCGATCTTGATCCCATCCGATTCCAACCGCCTTGCAAACTCTCCGAAGCGGTCGGGACAGCTCTTGAGCCTCCCGACCTCCTCTGCCCTCTGGGCGACAATCGCTCGGACCCTTGCGTTCTCGGATTTGTCGGATCTCCCCTTCTTTGCCATCTCGCGCTCCTCGCGACCGGGCTGGCGCGCGTGCACCTTCGAGTTCGAGAGGCCCCTTTCGAGCTGGCTCAGGCCGTACTTCGTATCGAGCTCCTTCACCGTTCTCACGCGGGATTTCGCCGCCGCCCTCGCCGGCCCGTCGTTCAGACGCCGCCCAGTCTCGAGGTCCGTCCTATTGATGGCGAGGTGAGCGGCGAATCGGGCCGATCCATCCGACCTGCACCTCTCCTCATGCAGCACAATCACGATCTCCTGGTTGGGATAGCGCTTGGCGATGTAGTCCCTCGCGTACTCCATGCAACGCGAGGGCGTCATCGGCCCGCCGTTGCAGGAGCACTCGTCCGGGTTGAAGCCGATCACCTGATGCTGCATGTACGTGCACCTTGCGCCCTGCTTCCCGGGCCGGTTGTGCCCGGCCGCCTCCCGGGTGGCGTCCATTTCCTCGAACCATCGATCCTCATCGATGATGTGCTGGGTATCGTGGTCCAGGACTTTCTCCCTGTCCCAATCGAAATACCGCTTGAGGTTTTGGAGGTGCTCCCCGCTCATGACGCTCGCCTGCTTGATTGCGGTCATTTTCCAACTCCCTTCAAAAACCGCCGTCAGTCGACGAAGAGGCCGGACCATCCGTCGGCAACAGGCGGCTCCGCGGCCTCTTCCTCGAATTCGGGAGTCCAGAGATCGACGCCGTCCTCCCGACCCATTTGCCTTGATATCAGCCTGGCCTGGTATTCCATCCTCTTGGCCGCCTCGTGCTCGCGCGTCCCCAGATCGAAGTGCTCCTTCGTCGGCATCCGCGTGCAATCGCAGACAGGGGCCCGGAAGCACCCCGCATGTTCCCTGCCCACGCCGTTCTCCGCGGTCTTCACCACGATGACGCCGTCCTTGTCGGGGGACATCTCCGTCCACTCCCAAGGATGAATCAGGTCGTCGGCGTGCTCGCTGTAGGATGTCGACCCCGTACCGCCCGAAGGCCCCCTGCTCGAGCTGGTTCCCATGGTGTGCCGCGTCGTCTTCCCGACTAGCTCGG
Source organism: Collinsella sp. (assembly GCA_019413955.1). Classification (GTDB taxonomy): domain Bacteria; phylum Actinomycetota; class Coriobacteriia; order Coriobacteriales; family Coriobacteriaceae; genus Collinsella. The sequence continues at coordinate 15,069 of DXMX01000038.1, read as the reverse complement.
TGAAATACTGGCGGTCCTCGGCCTCGCCCAGTTTCATGGCGACCTTGACGCCGCAGTTTGCCAGGATCTTCTTCCGTCCGTCGCGCTCGCCGTACTTGTTCAGCTGAGAGATGTTCTGGACTGCGCCCATCCAGAACAGGTCGTACGAGCGCCCAAGGCTGAGAAGGCTAGGCAGGCACTCGACCTTCGGCAGGTTCCCCCATTCGTCGCCGAGGATGGACACCGGCCGCGGCAGCTTTCCACCAGCTGCGTCCGCGATGGAATACACGGCAGCGTAGAGCTGCTCGAACAGGACCGCCGCGATCGCGTTGTAGGGGGAGCCCTCGTCCATCACGTGGAGGAACAGCGCGGTCTTCTCGCTCAGGATTCTACTCGGATCGATATCATCGCCCGAGACCATTCGCGCAATCGGCGCCGAAGCGTAGATCCTCAGGTTGACCTTTAGCGTGGAAACGATGCTCCTCAGCTCGTTGCCGCCGCTCGAGATGAACTGTGAGGCACGCGAGCGGGCCGGATGCCCCTGCGGCAGGGAACGGAACAGGCCCTTCAGCGGCTCACACGGATCCTCGCCGGCCCCCTCCGTCCCCAGGCACATGATGTGGTAGACCGTCGCGAGGTGCTTGCAGCCCCGCGGGCAGCCCTCGTCCAGCACGACCAGAAGGATCGTCGCGGCGAGCAGCGACCGCGCGGATTCCGTCCAGTGGCTCGCCTTCGCATCGCCCTCCCCGGCGATGAGCGTACGGGCGACGGCATCCGCGGCCTGCTCAGCCCCCGGCAGATTCCCCCCGTTCGCGAGCCTATCGACCATTTCCAGTGGATTGAACGTGTCGCTCTTCTCGGGATGCTGGGCGTCCAGCAGAAGCACCCGGTACCCGCGACGCTCCAGCTCGTCGCCCGTCAACTCGATGAGCTCACTCTTCACATCGGACACGATAATGGTCTGCGGCCTCGATTCCCCGTCATCCGCCCCATACGTCAGCAGATCAATTGTCGGGATCAGCAGCGATCTTGATTTTCCGGCACCCGTTGAGCCGTCGAGGAACATGTGCCGCCTCGGTTCGAACAGATACTTGGAGCCGAACAGCGTCTTCTCAAACCCGTACACGAATCCTCTGCTTTTCGGCTGTCCGTGCCCGTCCCAAATCTCCGAGCCCCGGATGGTCTCCGGCCCCGTTTTCACCCGCGCCTCCCCAAGTACACCTCCGTCGGCGGCTCGCTCCTTCGAGGAAGCCGATAGTTGCATGAGCACGAATACCGACAGGAACAGCGCGAACGAGGCGAGACAGCCAGGGACGCAATGAGGCCCCACGTTAATCCACCACCAAATGGTGTTATCCACGCTCAGGGTGAATCCGATCGAGCTCAGCTCGATTGGAAATCCGAGGATCATGCAATCGAGGGGAATGGCGATAAGTGGCGCAAACCCCGCGGTAAGCAGCGCTGCGAAAACCAGCGCCATGACCACCTTCTCCTTCACGAGAACCACCTACTCTCTCGCACGGGCGAGTAGGTCGTTGACCCAGCCCACCGCCGTCGAGACGATTGATGTCGCCCGGTTGAGATTATTGAGGACGACCGGATCGGACCCGTAGGTGTTGAGGGCGCGGACCGCCTGGTTGAGGTTCGTGCCGATCTTCTTCAACTCAGTCCTGATACCGGCAAGTTCCCCCGCGTCGGCGACCCTGACCGGCTTCTCGCCGCAGAGCAGGGCGGCATCGCGCATGAAGGAGGACGCCGGCATGTTCATGGCCGCCGCCTTCTCCTCGATAGCCTTACGCTGCGACTCACTCATCCGTACGTTGATATGCGTATTCATGGAAGTCATAACCATCCAATCCGAGCGGGGCCGACGCATCGGCCCCGCCCCTTTTATTAAGTTGAAATTGTTTGGAGCATCTGACCGATGCGCCCAATCCTCACCCTCGCCCAGACATCGAAGGGGACTCCCGGCAAGCTGCCGAGATATATACGGTATGGTCGCCATTGTTCTCTATAGATATCGAGAGCATCGAGCAGGCGCTTCCATTCCCAAATGAGCTCATCGGCCGAGAGCAGAGGAAGATCCCTGTTCTCGGCGCGCGCGAGCTCATCGGACGACAAGCATGGATTGGGAGCCCGGTATCCACCAATGTAGGGTCCGGGCTCCATAATTAGCCGATTTCGGTAAACATCGCTGCTGGTGCGTTGAACTCAAACTCGACAATACCGCAGGAACCGTAACGGTTCTTTGTGATTGAAGCAATGACGGGCCGTTTTTTAAGCAACATATTGGCATTACGCTCTTCGGGCTTATCGCCCTTAATAGAAAGCGACATAACGAGATCTGCCGAATACTCGAACATGTTGCACCCGCCTATCGCCTGAAGCCCGGTGGTCTGCTTGTCGTAATTAACGCGGTTAATTGATGAGATAGCGAAGAGCGGACAATGGGCCTCATCCACGATTCGGCGGAGCTCGGAAGCGACGAGCTTGAGACCGATACGCTCGTCGGCAATGCGCAGTTCCTGCGGCAAAGAGACGATTTGCGCGTAATCAACAATAACCAGTGGCGGTTCGCCATGTTTATCGGCAACCTCTTCGATTGCCTTTCGCATCCCGGCATATTTAATTTCACCAGGAATGATATACATTCGCTCGGCGATGCTGCGGGCGTAAATGTCGAGAACCTTCTCGAAGAGCCCGCGTTTGTCCTCAGACATGCCATCGCCGTTCATATCATCGTGCGTGAGCTCGCCGCCCGAGATGCGGGTGAGGCTCTTCGCGAGCATGCTGTCTCGCCCGAGCTCGCCCTCAAAGATGACCACCGGATGGCCAGCAATGGCCCATCCGTCGGCGATTTGCTGCATAAACGTTGTTTTACCCGTACCGGGTCCGCCGGGGACGATGCACAGGTATTGACGAAGACCTCCGAGGATAGTATCCAGCGCACCGTGTTCGATATGCCCAAGCGGCCTATTCTTTAAGATACGCAAGGCGGTCTCGTCGAGGCCGACGCTCATGGGATTTAAAGCCGGCACGGTTCGCTCGCCTCCAATTCATGGAGGTATGCAAAGAAGCTCGATTCAAGGATGTAAATGCGGCGGTGCAACGCAATCGCGCGCCCGCTCTCCTTCATCATCTTCGAGGCCGTAACCGGACTCAAGCCGGTTATCTTGCACACTTCAGCGATGCCAAGAAGGCGCTCGTGGCCCAAGTTGGAATCAGAAGAAACCGCAGTTGATGCTTGTACGGCAGCGTACGGTTCAGGCTCTACAATCATGGTAGAATCCTTTCAGGCTAGCTCGCCCCTCCCCCTTCGTCGCCAAACTTAGATAGGGAAGGGCGGGCGGCTTTTTAATCAATGACCGAAAATAAAATAACTCCTTTCAAACAAGCTGGTCAGGCGCTTACTGTTTATATTGTAACACTGTCTGTTGCACAATCATATCTAGTTACAGTTCTAATTTCTAATTCACTTTCTGACTGTATAGACTTTATTGTCTGACTGATTTAATATATATACAACGATGATTGGAGTGGTTATGGGACGTTTACCATTATCCGGAAGTAAGATGCGGAAAATTAAGTTCGGAACAACTGTTCAGGCGACGACCCCGGAGAAAATCGAAGAGCTACGCCTCAAGAACCCCGAATCAGTCAGAAGCACCGGCGAGGCTATCGACTATCTATGCAACCTGCTCACGGGGTTGCAGCCGAGGGTCGCCAGGGCCCTCGATGAGGCGTGCCTCAGGGAAGCTCGGCAAATCACCAATGAAATGAAGGCCCTTCCCGTTGACGGATCAGAAGAAATGAGTTTTAGTCAATTGGAACTTTATCGAGAGCAATTCCAGAGGCTCCACGACCATTTCTCTTTATATTGCGAGAAAGAGGAGAGGCCCCAGGGAATGAGACGGGTCGATCTCCTCGGCGGCGATTACGCTGTCCTCCCCTCCTCTTGGACTTTATTGGAAACAGAGGAATGCGCGAAGTCTTGCAGCCAGGTCGGAATTATCGAAATTCGCGGCGGCGCAAAATACGATGCGCCTCATTTTGCCTTCTTCCATAACGGAGAGTACAGTCAAAAGGACAAATTGCAGCGCGCAACCAAACTCTGGCCCCGCATGACCGACGTGATGCGCGACGAGGTCAAACTGGTCACAGATGATGAGGGACATTACCTAAATATGGACGAGCACCTAGCCGCCCCCATCATTTGTTATTTCAACCTTCTAGATGCCAGCTACTATCAGTCTATGGAGCTGGAGCCGCCATATGGCGCAATGATCTACCGAAACAATGTCGCTTAAAAAAGAGGCCCCTTTGGGGCCTCTTTTTAGCCCTTTTTAGCCCTTCAGCAGATCATCCAGCACTGATGCTGCCTTCTGGTCATTTGCCTCGATAAAGTGGCTATAGATAGACAGCGTCGTCGATGGGCTAGCATGGCCCAAACGCGCCTGGATCGTCTTAATGTCCGCATTGGCACCAACGAGCAAAGTCGCTTGCGTATGTCTAAGCTCATGAGGCTTCAGCCCGCTATAACCCGTATAGCGGGTACGTTTGACGCCGTCACTCCCAATGACTTCCCTGCTCTCCTTAAAAGTACCGAAGCCGTTTTTCGCCGCAAACAGCCTAAACGCCCTTGAATAGTTATGTCCATCCATCCGGGTCACAAGAGCCCGTTTGCCGTTGGCGGCGTCAACGATCCCAATGGAATGGACAATGGGCGTTTCTCCAGTCTGCCCCACTGCAAAGGAATCGAACTCACTCCGCTGAATGGCTTTCCACCTGTCCAGATAGTCGGCAAGTTCATTTCCAACCGAAATCTTACGCCTGCTCATCTTTGATTTAGGCGGCCTCAATGTCCTGTCGTTCGTATATTGCTTTACTATCCTCAGAGTCTTGGCGTCGGGGTCATAATCCTCCCATGAGAGACCAAGGGCCTCCCCCTTCCTCAAACCGCAGAGAAGTAGAAGCATTGTGCATGTGATAAAGGAAGATGGCTTCTCCTCCAAAAGGACCGCAAGAAGCCTTGCCGCCTCATCGGCGCTCAGCGCCTTACGAGCCTCGACATTCTGCTTGGGCAGTTTCACTCCCCTACAAGGGTTTTTGCCCACGAGGTCGTTATCGACGGCATCCTCCATTACCTGTTTGAGCTTGATGTGGATGCGGCGAATTTCACTTTCGCTGAATCGGCCTTCTTTTCTAGCCTTGGCATAAGCAGTGCGAACGTCATCCGATTTAAGCCGAGTGAGATCGGGATTGCCGAACAGCTCGCGTATGTGACGAATGTCCAAACCTTCACGCTCATAAGCAAGAGGTGATCCCATGGTCGACTCCCTGTTCGCGTGAAACCTGTCCGCATAATCTGATAGGCCCAGAGGACCATTGCCACGGTTGGAAGCGCCCTCAAGTTCAGCTCTATAGGCCTCCAGCGCCTTGGCGACTTCACTCGGCCAGTTTTTCGGGTTCTTGCTTCTGCAGTGAACCCTGCGTGACGGACTACGGCGGTACCGTCCTGTCTCCGGATCTTTTCCCAGGGAAAAATAAATCCGATAGACGCCTTTGCTCTTATCGATGCATTCCGATGTGCCGCGAGCGGTCTTTTTTATCAATCCCTGCAATCATATCCCTCGTTAGATTTTCGATTAGGCTTGCTGGCAAAGCCTTTAAAGCTTTGCCAGCAAGCCTAATCGAAACTTTTCACACTTTCAAGTCTCTCTAAGTGTGAAAATAGTGGGAAATATGATTCTAATAGCTAGCTCAATAATTGTTAATTACCTATTTCTACCTGCGCTTCCTTTTAATTCAGTGAAATTGGCCTCATCTCGTCAAATGCCGAATTCACGTACTCGTAAAGCGGGGGTCACCGGTTCGAGCCCGGTCGCTGGCTCCATTGCACAAGATAGCCGCCTTCGGGCGGCTTTTTTGTTGCTGATTTCGGGCGCGCTTCCGCCAATCCAAGCACAACGCCGCCGGAAACTCTCCTACTCAACAAAAGCCCCGCCAACCGCAATCCCCAAAGGAACCGCGTTCAGCGGGGCCCAAGCGAGCTCCCCCAAGGGATAACGCTCGCAACACGAACAGCTCAGCCGAGCAGCGCGCTACTCCTCCCAGTAAGCATCTGCAAGCAGCTTAAAGCAAATCTTCTTGACCGGCTGCGCGCCATCGC
>DXMX01000038.1:6609-8911 GCA_019413955.1 Collinsella sp. | reverse complement strand
GCCGGCGATCGAGGCGTCGGAATCGACCAGATCGTAGTCGTCCTTCTCGTCAAACTCCTGAACCAGCGTCAGGCTGCCCGTGGCAACCTTAAAGGCCTCGCGACCCTCGACGTCGATCTGCAGGTCGTGATAGCGCTGATGCGTCTCATAGTGAGCCTCGGCTTCGGGACGCGTCGTGGGAGCCATGACGTTCGCAAAGACCTTGTCGCCCAGAATCGGATGGCTGCCGACCTCGAGCTTCGCCGGATCGTTCTCCTCGAGCCAGTCGATCAGCACGTCGAGGCCCTTGAGCATTCCACGGTACTCCTCGATATCGCCCAATGCACCGTAAATCATCTAAATCCCCTCTCGGATCGTTTCTTTGGCGGCTACTCGGCAAACGCATTACCGACGCTGTTGCCACCCACATGCGTCTCGACCAGGGTAAGGTCGGGATTGAACACGACAGTGTCGGCGTCGCGCCCCGGCATAATGCTACTGCACTTGTCGTCGACATGAGCTGGCAACCGATGCCGGGGCCGCAGCACAAGCTCCTACAGCTCGGTCACGACAACGCCGTTGTAAACCTCGTCCCAACGATCCATAACCAAGTGGCCAGTCATGGGATCCATGGCATTGAGTTTGCCGCAGGTGTTGGCGGTACGCAGCACCGTCTCGTCGTCGGCTCCGGCAGCAATCGCATGTGCGAAGCCGGCAATGGTCGAATCGCCAGAGCCCGTAGCGTTAACGGCGGGGATATCGGGGGTCTTGGCGCGGAACGCACGGCCGTTATGGAAACCAACGGAGCCGGCAGCGCCCATAGATACGACGACCCAGGGGATATCGGAGAAGCGGGCGTCAGAGGCGAGCGCGGAACGGAGCTCGTCCACATCGTCGGTGGTAAAGCTCGTGCCCAGAAGGCCGTTAATTTCGGTCAGGTTAGGCTTAACCAGCTCAGGCTTGACCTCGGACTTGAGCGCAGCCTCGAGCGAGGCGCCCGAGGTATCGAGCAGCACCTTGGCGCCGGCGTTCTCTGCAATGCCCGTGATCTTAGCGTAGTAGTCCGCCTCGACGCCGCGGGGCAGCGAACCCGAGATGGTAACGACATCGGCCTTGCTCGCAAGCTCGGCGAACTTGGCGGTAAAGGCATCGAGCTCCTCGGGGGCAATCGTCGGGCCGCTCTCGAGCAGCTCGGTCTGGTTGCCGGCGTGGAGGATGTTGAGACAAATGCGAGTCTCGCCCTTGATGGGCACAAAATCATTCTTAATGCCGTTAGCATCCATGAGCTCGGCCATATAGGCGCCCATATGACCACCAAGCAAGCCGGTTGCCACGACATCGTCGCCCAGCTGGCCCAGGACGCGGGCCACGTTGAGGCCCTTACCGCCGGCGGTCTTTTCGGGCGTCACGCGGTTGACGTCGTCGATAATGAGCTCATCGAGCTGATAGCGCGTATCGACGGACGGGTTCATCGTAACGGTGAGGATCATTTCTAGCTCCTTATCTCGCAGGCTCCTTATGCCTTGCAAAACGAATTGGCTACATGCGACTACAGAATCTCGATTGTGAACGAGCGCACGATGGTTTCTTTGGGCTTGGCGATAAGGCAGCCGCGCTTGTGCTCAAGCACGTCGTCCTCATCGGAGCAGGTCGAAAGACCGCCCCAGGGCTCAACTGCCACAAAATCACCCTCGGGCTTGCTCCACACAATGAGGTACGGGAAGCCCTCAAAGCTCAGGCGAACACCCTTGTCCTCGCCCTTTTTGGAAAGCGTGACCTGACGGCTCTCGAGCACGTCAAAGATGGTCTCCGCAAAATCGAAGAGCTCATGTGACAGAGGCAGCGTCTTTCCCACCATGGGGTTCTTGGAGCGGTTGGTCACGTCAATCAAGCCAGTCGAGGGGACGGCAGCGCAAAGCTCAGCAGCCTCGTCTTTCTCAAAACGCAACTCGTAGTCCGTATAGGCCTCGCCCTCATCGAGCGGGCACCTAAAGCCGGGGTGTCCACCGATAAAGAAAGGCATGTCCTCGGTGCCCTCGTTGGTAACCTCATAGGAGACGCGCACGGCGGCGTCCTCGAGCGTATAGCGGGCGACAAGCTTAAACGGATACGGATAATCGCTCAGCAGCGCGGCGTTATCCTCCGAAGCCAGGCACATCGCCAGCTCGTTCTCGCTCTGGCTCAGCAGCTTCCACTCCTGTTTGCGCGCAAACCCATGGCGGGCGAGCTTCACATGATGTCCGGCAAACGTCATGGCGCTGTTATCGCGCAAACCTCCGCAAATCGGGAAGCAAATCGGTGCCTGGCCGGACCACACGGCGGG
>DXMX01000038.1:5701-6599 GCA_019413955.1 Collinsella sp. | reverse complement strand
GGGATCGCCCTGCCACAAGTACTCGCGACCTCCAGCCTCAATCGAGGTAAACGAACCACCGGCCGTGGAGACCTTGATAGAAATCGAATCGTTGGAGAGAGCGTATTCCATTGTCCATCCTTTCGAACAACTGCTTTTTGCTCGCAAGAACCCGTCTCGGCCCTGACCAAAGGACAAACCCGCACGTTCATCGATGCGTCCGGTTTCCCAGCCATGCAACGGGGTACCATACAGACATTGATGCAATTACAGCTGAAAGGCCTTCTTATGCGAACCATCATCCTTTATGCCTCACACCACCACGGCAATACGAAAAAGCTCGTGGACGCCATCGTCGAGGCGCACCCCGAGATCGATACCCTCGACGTGAAGTCACTCGGTAAAAACGAGTACCCCGACCTGCACGAATACCATCTGATCGGTGTCGCCACGGGCATCTATTACTCCGAGATCGACAAGGACATGGCACGCGTGCTCACGAACGTGCTGCAGCCGCAGGACAAGGTGTTTGGCCTTATGACCTACGGTGGCAAAAACAAGTGGTACGGCAAGGATATCGATGGCATCTGCCGCATGAGGCAGGCCATCTTTATGGGCGTCTACGGCTGTCCCGGCTTTGATACGTGGGGGCCGTTCAAACTCACCGGCGGCGTCCAGAAGGGACACCCGACCGCTGAGGAAATTAAGGGCGCCGTCGACTTCTTCGACAAGATCGAAGACGAGTATGGCGACATCATCGTCGAAGAGTACGCCAAGCGCGAGAAGCGTCTAGCATACGAAAAGGAGCATCCCGCGGGGGGTCTTGTGGCCGGCGTCAAGCGCACGGCAAAGAAGATCGTTAACAAGCTGTAACTGTTAAGGTGCTTTTGAGCGTTTAACCCATACGGCGGGTCCGAGC
>DXMX01000038.1:0-5691 GCA_019413955.1 Collinsella sp. | reverse complement strand
CCGAGCAGATTCGGGCCCGCCGTCTTTTTCTATCGTTAATCGGTAAAGGCGTTGCCGACGCTCTGGCCGCCAACATACGTCTCGACGAGGGTGAGCTCATGGTCGAACACGACAAAGTCGGCGTCGCGACCCGGCATGATGCTGCCGCACTTATCCTCGATGTGCGCAGAGCGAGCCGGCACCTCGGTTGCCATGCGAATGGCGATATCAGCGCTGGCGATGCCCCAATCGACAATGTTCTTGACGCCCTGGGCAAGCGTGAGCACCGAGCCGGCAATGCTTTTGCCGTCGGCGAGCCAGCACAGGTTGTCCTTCATGATGACGTCCATGCCACCACTGGTGTAGCTGCCCTCGGGCATGCCGCCGCAGCCCAGGCAGTCGGTGATGAGCACCGTGTGCTGCCAGCCCTTTGCCTGCAGCAGTGCCTTGATGGCGGCAGGGTTTACGTGCTTGCCGTCACAGATGATCTCGGCGTAGGTCTCGGGCGTGGACATGGCAGCACCCACGACACCGGGCTCACGGTGATGCAGACCGCGCTGGCCGTTATAGGTATGCGTAAAGCAGCTGGCACCGGCATTGATAGCGGCGATGCACTCATCGTAGGTGGCGTCGGAGTGACCGATGCTGGTCACCACGCCCTTGGCGTTCAGAGCAGCCGCATAAGCAGCGGCACCGTCGCGCTCGGCGGCCATGGCGCTCTTAACGATGCGACCGCACGCAGCCTCCTGCCACTGGTCGAAAACCTCCTCGGAGGGGTCAATCAGGTAAGCGGGGTTCTGCGCGCCCACGTGCTTCATGGTAAAGAAGGGGCCCTCCAGGTAGATGCCCTGAATGCGGGCACCGCAGAAGTCGGGGCCGCGGCCCTCGTCCGCCTTGGCGATAGCAGCGCAGGCGTCCTTGATCTGTTCGACGCCATCGGTGAACGTCGTGGGCAGCCAGCTGGTGGTACCGCGACGGGCGAGCTCGGTTGAGCTGATATCGATGCCCTCGGGATCGTTATCGGTAGTTGAGTGGTTGTAGAAGCCATGGATGTGAGTATCGACCATACCCGGTGCGATCCACGATCCCGTGTAGTCCTTAATCTCGCAAGAGGGCTCGTCGGCCTGCCAGGCGCCAAAAACGCCATCCTCGACCATAAGATAGCCGCCCAGTTGCGGGCCTGCCGGCAAGAAGAACTTGTCAGCCTTAATTGCGTACGTGCTCATATGCACTCCTCGCTTCTAAAGCAGTTGACTGTGGTAATGCTTATACCCAGCTCACGTAAAACAAAAAGCGCCCGCCCGCCGTTATGAGCGGACGGGCGCCCTTACAGGGGGACGCGATTAAGCGGTGAAGGGGTGAATCGTCACGCCCTTAACCACGCGGTTGACCGTGCCGGTGGGGCTCGGCGTATCGGGCGTGTTGCCCACGCGGACGGAGTTGAGCAGGCTGATAGCCTGGGCAAACATCACGAACGGCAGAGCAAGGTAACCCTCGGGAAGTGCCTCGCAGCCCTTAAAGGTGAAGGACTCACCCTCATAGACGGTGGCACCTTCCTGCTGAACGGCGATGGTGTGCTGAGCGATCTCGTCGCCACCGATCTCGTTGAGGATGTCGATGTCGTACTGACGGGTGTAGGCGTCGTTGTTGACGAACACGAAGACGAGCGTCTTATCGTCGACGAAGGACTTAGGTCCGTGACGATAGCCCATGGAGGTGTCGTAGGAAGTAGCGACCAGACCGTGAGCGAGCTCGAGGATCTTGAGCTGGCTCTCCTGAGCAAGGCCACCGAAGGAGCCAGAACCCAAGTAGGTCACGCGGTTGAAATCGCCAGCCAGGTAATCGGCGATCTCGGGCTCACGGGAGATGACCTCCTCGCCCATCTTGGCAATCGTCTCGACCCACTCGGCCTTCTGCTCGTCAGAGGCAGTGTCGAAAATAAGGGTGGAGAGCAGGGTCATGCAGGAATAAGAACCGGTCATGGCGAAGCCCTTGTCGTTGGCGCGCGGAATGAGCAGCGTCAGCGCATTGGGATCATCGGCAGACTCGACGGCAAGCTTGCCCTCGGGAGCGCAGGTGATGTTGAGGAACTTGACGTTGTGGACGAGTTCCTTGGCAACGGCAACGGCGGCAAGGCTCTCGGGGCTGTTGCCAGAGCGGGCAAAGGAAACCACGAGCGTGGGATCCTCGGCGCGCAGGAAGTCGCGCGGGGCGCTCACGATGTCGGTCGTGGCGATGGGCTTAAAGTCGTAGAGATCAGTGTTGCCAGCGTGACGCAGGTACGGGGCGCAGGTATCGCCAACGTAGTCGGACGTACCGGCACCGGTGAAGACAACGGACAGACGACCCTCGCCCATAGCGCGAGCCTCGGCCAGGAAGGCCTCGATGGCCTCCTTGTTCTCGCGATAGATGTTGAGCGTATCACGCCAAAGCTCGGGCTGCTGAGCAATCTCGGCCGTGGTGATCTGGGCGCCGAGCTCGGTGAGTTCCTCGACACTCTTCTCGAACATTTCTAATACCTCTCTCTAGAAGTAATCCTCTGACGTGCAATTATACACTTCGGTTGGTTATCTGGTAGTAACCAGTTAAATGCAAAGAATCACCATATGGAAACGATGCGAGCACTAGTTACTGCGCTGGTGGTAAACCTTGTATTTAAACTGATCGGCACGAGCAACCGAGAGTGTGTACTCCACTACCTCGTTTGACTCGTTATACGTAGTCCTGACCAAATCGAGCACAGGCGAGCCCTCGACAATTCCCAAAAGGTGGGCATCGGTGGGACGGGCTATGCTCGCATAGAACTCCTCTTCGGCCACGCGAATCTTTTGCTGAAAGTCCTGCTCAATCACATCGTAAAGCGGCTTACGCTCCAGCAGCGGTCGCTTTAGGGACAGAAATTGACGAACCGGTAGATAGCTGCGTTCGACCATCATGGGCATGTTGTCGGCAGAGCGAAGACGCTTGAGCTTAAAAATGCGATCACCGATGCGCAATCCCATATGCTCGGCCAGATTCTTATCGGCCTCCATCTCGCAAAACTCGAGAATCGTGGTCTCGGGTTCTCGACCCATCGCGCGCATCTGCTCGGTAAAGCTGTAGGACTGCATAAGATTGGTTGCTTTTGCCGAACGGTCGGTCACAAAGGTACCGCGACCGTGCTGCCGAACCACCAGTCCTAAACGCTCCAGTTCCTGCAGAGCCAGGCGTACCGTAGTGCGCGAGAGACCATAGCGCTCCGAAAGTTCGCGCTCGGAAGGAATCATGTCACCGGCGCGATATTCATGGTCAATCTTTTCGGTCAGAATATCGACCAGCTGATCGTACAGCGGTTGCTTACGCGCTCCGATCGCCATCCTATCCTCCCTTTTGCTCGAATTCGGCTAACTACCTAGGGTGTTATGCATTATCTGTCTGCCACACCCGAATCATTAAGAAAACAAAAGCCGCGCGCTCTTTCGAGCACGCGGCTTTTAACATACACATGGCTTAAGGGGTCGGGGTGTGAGCCGCGTAGGGACACACCCCTCAAGCTAGAGCCTTACCAGATGCTCGGCCAGAGACCAAGCGGGCCAGCGCCCAGGATGCCAAGGACGAAGAGCAGGAGAATGCCCTTGGTCGGGGTCCAGCTGTGCTTAGCGAACATGTAGTAAAGCAGCAGCGTAAGCATAAGCGGGACGAGCTTCGGGACGATGGTGTTGAGGGTGTCGGCAACAGAGAAGTTGACCGGATCCTCGGTAACGGTGCCGTAGGTCACGGACTCCATGCCGTTACCCAGATCGGTGACGCCGCACTCGACAGCGTTGCCGTCGGCATCGGAAGCGGTAAGGGCGTTGCCGTCCTTATCGGTCATGGCGATGGTACCGGCCTCAGCGGTCTCGGTATCGATGCCCTCCATACCGGTGAAGTTCTCGGCCTCCTTCTCGGAGACGATCACGGTAGTAGCGGAGAGGCCACGGGTGGTGCCGTTGGGGATCTGGAGGTTGATCTGGGTGCCACCCATGGTGACGACCAGGCAACCGACGACGAAGACGCCCATGATGGAAGCGGCACGCGTGAAGGCCTGCATGTTGGCGGTCAGAGCGTCAATAGCGCTGGTGCCAAGCTTGTAGGACCAGTTCATGAGCCAGAAGCGCAGAGCGAACTGGACGACGTTGAAGATCACCAGGAAGATGATCGGTGCAGCGGCGTTGCCGTTGATGGCCATGTTGGAGGTGATGCCGGCCGTGATAGGCACGAGCGTCAGCCAGAACAGGGCGTCACCGATACCACCGAGCGGGCCCATTGCGGCGACGCGGACGGCGCGGATCGTGGGGATGTCAACCTTGTTCTGCTCGAGCGAAAGCACGATGCCCATAACAAAGGTGACGAGGAACGGGTGGGTGTTGAAGAACTCCAGGTTGTGGCTCATGGAAGCCGCGAGGTCGTTCTTGTTGGTGTGGATCTTCTCCAGACCGGGGATGATGGAGTAAAGCCAGCCAGCGGCCTGCATGCGCTCGTAGTTGAACGATGCCTGCAGGAAGCAGGAGCGCCAAGCCATCTTGTTGAGGGTCTTCTGGTCGAGCTGCGGAGCAGGAGTGAGATCCTCGTAGTGCTCCGGGATCACATACTCATTAGATGCCATCTTCGAAGTCACCTCCGTCAGAAACAGCTGCACCCTTCAGCTCGGTCTGCTGCTGGAAGTCCCAGAAAGCGATGCCGAAGCCGATGAGAGCGAGGATGAGCAGAGCAGGGGTTGCCAGCGAATCGTTGGCAACGGTGATGAGCGCGAGGCCAAAGCCCATGAGGAAGAAGCCCCACATATCGCGGTTCATCATAACCTTGAGCAGGACGGCGAAGCCGACAAAGCGCATCATGCCGCCTGCAGCGGAGAGACCGGTCTGCAGCCAAGTCGGGATGGCAGAAGCGATGGTCTGACCGATGGTAGCGCCAGCGATGAAGAACAGGGTGACGACGACAGCGAAGATCAGGCCGAGCAGAGCCATGGCGAAGTAGTTCAGGCGCTCGATGCCCTTGGTGTCCGCGTTGTGAGCCATGTTATCGGCCGTGGACATAAGCGGGGACATAAGCGTGAAGACCAGGGTAACGCCAAGCTGGCCAAGCAGAGCGAACGGAATGGCGAGGCCGACTGCCGCGTTGGGCTCGAGGCCCGTGGCGATAGCGAGAATGGCTGCCATGATGCCGCCGATGACGGCGTTAGGCGGCTGAGCGCCTCCGATCGGCATGTTGCCGATCGTCATGAGCTGATAGGTACCACCCACGAGAAGACCGGTGTTGAGGTCGCCAAGGATAAGACCGATGACGGCGCCGGTGACGATGGGCTGATAGAGAGACTCGAGGAAGTCAAACTGGTCGATTGCCGCGATGAACGTGACGACGAAGACCAGAGCGATCTGGATGATCGAGTATTCCATCTTGCTCCTCCTTTCAAAATGTATGTACGCACTTTGGATTTCACGTACAGAACGTCAGGGTTTCACTCCTGACAACGTGGATCACGAGGATTACGAGAAGAGCTTGCTCGTGTCCTCAACAGGCGTGCTCGGAACGCGCCTGATCTCCAACTCCACCCCCAATTCCTGCAGCTCTTTAAACGCAGCGACATCCTCGTCGTTAACTGCGACGGAGGTGGCGACTTGGCGCTTTCCTTCCGACATGTGCATGTTGCCGATGTTGACTTTCTTTATAGGCACACCGCCCTTGACGAGCGTA
>DXMX01000037.1:11012-17541 GCA_019413955.1 Collinsella sp. | reverse complement strand
AGACCACGTTGGCCGAGGCCATGTTGTTCAACGTGGGTCGCATTCGCAAGCGCGGCCGCGTGGACGATGGCGATTCGCATCTGGACACTAACGCGATCGAGCGCGAGCGCGGCATTACGATCTTCTCGTCGCAGGCCGTGCTCGACCACGGCGATACCCACGTCATGCTTGTGGATGCGCCCGGCCACGTCGATTTTTCGGCCGAGGCGGAGCGCACGCTGCGCGCGCTCGACTATGCGATTTTGGTTGTGGGTGCCAACGACGGCGTGCAGGGGCACACCGAAACCCTGTGGCGCCTGCTTGCGCGCTATGACATTCCGACGTTCATCTTTATCAACAAAATCGATTTGGAGAATCCCGGCCGCGATGTTTTGCTGGCACAGCTTGGGCAACGTCTTTCCGAGGGCTGCCTGGATGCCAGCGAACTGTTGGTGGGTGGTGCCGTTCAGGAGGACGCTGCTGCGTTGGACGAGGCGGCGCTCGAGGAGTTTCTCGACGCAGGGGAGCTTTCGACTGCCACGCTTTCGCGGCTGGTCGCAGAGCGAAAGTTGTTTCCCTGCTTTGCGGGCTCGGCGCTCAAGGACCAGGGTGTGGCAGAGCTACTCGACGGCATATGCGCTTTGATGCGCGAGCGAACATGGCCCCAGGAGTTCGCCGCGCGAGTCTACCGCGTGAGTCGTGGAGACCGTGGCGAGCGTCTTGCCTGGGTCAAGGTGACGGGCGGTGTACTGCGTGCAAAGCAAGTTGTCGAGGGATGCTCTGGCGCCTCCACTTGGGAGCAAAAGATCGACCAGGTGCGCATCTATAACGGCGAGAAGTATGAGCTTGCCCAAGAAGTTGCTGCTGGCGGTATTTGTGCCGTGACGGGCCTTGCGCACGTTCGCCCAGGGGATGCCTTGGGGGCGGAGCCCGTGGGCGATGTGCCTGTCATCGCTCCGGTCCTCACCTATACGGTGCTTCCGGGCGAACACGATGTCCACGCGGTGTTCAAAGCACTGACAGAGTTGGCGGACGAAGATCCCATGCTCGGCGTAAGCTGGAACACTCATCTTGAGCAGATTCATTTACAGCTGATGGGCGCCGTGCAACTCGAGGTCGTGCAGCGGGTGTTGGCCGATCGCTTTGGCCTTTCGGTTGCGTTTGAGTCTGGCGGCATTCTCTATAAGGAGACTATTTCGCAGCCGGTCGAGGGCGTGGGCCATTTTGAGCCGCTGCGCCACTATGCCGAGGTACATCTGCGCCTGGAGCCGTTGCCAGCGGGTTCGGGCGTGCAGTTTGGCACCGTGACCTCGACCGACGAACTCGATCTTAACTGGCAGCGTTTGGCACTCACCAACGCCATGGAGCGCGATCACCTGGGCGCGCTGACCGGCTCGCCCATCACCGATGTGTGCATTACGCTCACGGGCGGCCGTGCGCATGCCAAACACACCGAGGGCGGCGATTTTCGCCAGGCCACGTACCGCGCGATTCGCCAGGGGCTCATGCAGGCGCGTGAGGCTGGCGCGGCGGTGCTGTTGGAGCCGTGGTATCGCTTTGAGCTCGAGGTGCCGGGGGAGTGCGTGGGCCGGGCACTCTCGGATGCCACGCGCATGGGTGCCGAGTACGAGCCGCCGACGATGGCGGGAGACCGGGCGAAGCTTGTGGGTCGCGTGCCGGCATCTGAGGTGCAGGATTACGCGCTGGAGGTGGCCGCCTATACGAGTGGTCGTGGGCATCTGTACCTAGAGTTCGCCGGCTATGCGGCTTGCCATGATGCCGAGCGCGTCATCGAGACGGCCGCCTATGGGCCCGAGGCCGATCTGCCCAACACGCCCGACTCGGTCTTTTGCTCTCACGGCGCCGGTTACACGGTCAAATGGTACGACGTACCCGCCGCGGCGCACGTAAAGATCGATCCCGCCACCTTCCGCCCCTGGCGAGCAGCAGACGCCGAGTTTTTCGGCCACATGTGACAAAGGGACAGTTCCTTTGTCACATGCTATTGGTATAACTCGGTATAAGTTGGTATAACTATTACCAGGGTTTGCCAATCCGAGGAGGCCGACATGAATCCAAATCCCTTTAAGCCCACGGCCGGCAAGCGGCCTCCGATACTCATCGGCCGCGAGTCGGTCATCGAAGATTTCGAGGAAGGGCTCGATAACGGCGCCGGAGCGCCGGGTAGGCTCATGCTCATTACGGGAAACCGCGGCTGTGGCAAGACGGTTCTCCTGCGGGAGCTGCAACGTCTAGCCAATGAGCGCGGATGGGCGGTTGTCTCCGATTCCGCTTCGCTTGGCTTATGCGACCGATTGGCCGACGCGCTTCGCTCGAATAAACCCGTTGTGACGTCAATGGAGTTCGGTCCGTCGTTTGGCCGGATGTCAGTCGAGGCGGCGCGAGCAAAGGGCGAAACGTTGCGAGGGCTGGTCAACGAGCGCCTCAAGAAGCTCGGTCCAGGCAAGGGCATACTGTTTGCGATTGACGAGGCGCAATCTGCGTCTATCGAGGAACTGGCGGCTCTTGCCGTTCTCTATCAGCAGGTGCTCGGAGACCAGGATGCCACGGGCTTGTCCGATAGCGACCAGCGCGGTCTTGCACTGGTCTTCGCCGGCTTACCCAGTATGGTTGACGATCTGCTCGAAGAGCCGAGCGTGACGTTTTTGCGGCGTGCCCAGCAGCGTACGTTGGGGGCGATCTCTTTGCCCAAGGTACGCGATTCGTATATCCAGACGGTCAAAGACGCTGGTCTTTACGTTGACGCGGAGACGGCGGACCTTGCGGCACGCAAGAGCATGGGGCATCCATATATGGTTCAGCTGGTGGGCTATTACATGTGGCGGTCTGCTGTTCGACGCGGCTCGCAGGTCATCGAAAGGCGCGATGTCGAGGATGGCCATGCGGATGCCGTCTCCGAGTTCTACGAAGCGGTTGACGCGCCCCTGTATTACGGGCTGCGCAGTCCACAGCGCCTTTTTATCGAGGCTATGGCGGTTGACGAGAACAAACCGACGCGCATGGCGGATATCATTGAGCGTTGTGATCGTACCCAGAGCTGGGCGAGTAAATATCGCGCAAGCCTGATTCGCGAGCGCGTCATCGAGGCTGCCGGATACGGCCTCGTCCGGTTTACCGTGCCCATGCTGGGCGCGTACGTTCGCGATCGAGTTTTATGGCATGAGTAGGGTGATAAAGGTGACGGAACAGAAGATGAGCCCGCAGGCTATTGAGGTGCGTGGCGCGCGCGTTCATAACCTTAAAGACATCGATATCGATATTCCGCTGGGAAAGCTCGTGGGCATTGCCGGCGTGTCGGGTTCGGGCAAGAGTTCGCTGGCGCTGGGGGTTCTTTATGCCGAGGGCTCGCGTCGCTACTTGGAAGCACTCAGCACCTATACTCGACGTCGCCTAAC
Organism: Collinsella sp.; assembly: GCA_019413955.1. GTDB lineage: Bacteria > Actinomycetota > Coriobacteriia > Coriobacteriales > Coriobacteriaceae > Collinsella. The sequence continues at coordinate 14,146 of DXMX01000037.1, read as the reverse complement.
GCAGGCCGAACACGCCCAGGTGGACGAGGTGCTGCACGTGCCGGCAGCGCTCGCGCTACACCAGCGTCCGAGCGTGCCGGGCGTGCGCTCTACCTTTGGCACCATGACCGAGCTCAACAACAGCCTGCGCCTACTCTTTAGCCGCTGTGCCCATCACGTGTGCCCGCATTGCGGGGCGCGTGTGGAGCCGAGCCTTAACGTAGCGGCTGGCCTGTCGCTCACGTGTCCGACATGCGGCCGCGAGTTCTACGCGCCGAGTGCCGAGGATTTGGCTTTCAATAGCGGCGGTGCATGCCCCACATGTGGCGGCACCGGTGTCATGCGCGAGGTGGACGAAGCGAGCCTGGTGCCCGACGAGTCAAAGACTATCAACGAGGGCGCGGTGCTTCCCTGGGGTACGCTCATGTGGGATCTGATGAAGCAGGTGGCAGGTGAGATGGGCGTACGCACCGACGTGCCGTTTAACCAGCTCACGCCTCAAGAGCGCGACATCGTGTTTCATGGTCCGGCGGTTAAGAAGCACATTCTCTACGTTCCCAAAAACGGTGAGGGCGCCACGCCGCTCGACTTCACCTATTACAACGCCGTCTATACCGTCGAGAATGCGCTCGCCAAGGTCAAGGACGATAAGGGTTTAAAACGCGTTGCGCGCTTTTTGCGCGAGGGAGCATGCCGCGATTGCGGCGGCACGCGTCTCTCCGAGGCTGCGCGCCAGCCCCAGGTGCGCGGTATCAATCTGGCGCAAGCGGCGGCCATGACGCTGGGCGGGGCGATTGAGTGGGTGCGCGGGGTGCCCGCATCCTTGCCGCCCGAGATGCGGCCCATGGCGACGGATATCTGCGATTCGTTTTTGAGCGCGGCCCGTCGTCTGGTCGACCTGGGTCTCGATTACCTTTCACTCGATCGCGCCGGTGCCACGCTCTCCACGGGTGAGCGCCAGCGCGTACAGCTTGCTCGCGTGGTGCGCAACCGATCGACGGGCGTGCTCTATGTGCTGGACGAGCCTTCGATCGGCTTGCATCCCGCCAATGTCGACGGCTTGGTGGGCGTGATGCGCGATCTGGTGGATGACGGCAACACCGTGGTTGTTGTCGACCACGATACGCGCGTACTGGTGGAAGCCGACTATCTGGTCGAGATGGGCCCCGTTGCCGGAGCGGGTGGTGGTAATGTGATTGCCGCTGGCACGGTAGACGAGGTCGAGCAATCGCAGGGCAGCCGCATCGCCCCGTTTTTGCGCGCCGAGCCCAAGCGCTTGCGTCCGCAGGTGACTGACGAGGAAATGTTCGACCAGGGCCACATCCGTATGGCAACCGATACCATCCATACCGTCAAACCGCTCGAAGTCGATATCCCGCGCGGCCGTCTCGTTGCGGTGACGGGCGTTTCGGGTTCGGGCAAGACGACGCTGGTGCTTGAGACGCTCATTCCGGCACTCAAGGCGCAGGCAGATGGCGAGCGTCTGCCAAGACACGTGCGCTGGGTCGATGCCGAAGGCATTGCCCGCGCCAACCTGATTGACGCCACTCCCATCGGCGCCAACGTGCGCTCGACGGTGGCGACTTATGCCGACATCCATGATGAGCTGCGTCGCGCCTTCGCCCGTACGCCCGAAGCCAAGGCAGCCGGCTACAAGGCGGGCGCCTTCAGTTACAACACTGGCGCCTTGCGCTGCCCTACGTGTGACGGCACGGGCTCGATATCGCTCGACGTGCAGTTTTTGCCCGACGTCGAGATCGTCTGCCCGGCATGTCGCGGCTCGCGTTATGCAGACGCGGCTTCGCATATCCATCGCGAGGGCAAGGACGGGAGTCTGCTTACGTTGCCGCAGCTCATGGACATGAGTGTGGACGAGGCCCTCGACGCCACGGTGGGACTCAAGAAGGTTCAGGCGCGCTTGCAGACCTTGCACGACCTGGGCCTGGGCTATCTCACACTCGGTGAGCCCACACCGGCGCTCTCGGGCGGCGAGGCGCAGCGTCTTAAGCTTGCGAGCGAGATGGGTCGCGTGCAGGATGATGCCGTATTCGTATTCGACGAGCCCACGATCGGCCTGCATCCGCTCGATGTTCAGGTGTTGCTGAGTGTGTTCGACGGCCTCGTTGCCAAGGGCGCCACGGTTATCGTGATCGAACACGATCTCGACCTTATCCGTAACGCCGATTACGTGATCGACATGGGCCCGGGCGGTGGTGGCGCCGGCGGGCAAATCGTCTGCGCCGGTACGCCGGCGGATATCGCTACTTGCTCCAGGAGCATTACCGGTCGTTATCTATAGTCAATGTGACAAAGGGACTGCCCCTTTGTCACATTGACTTCTATTTCACGCATTGAGTGGCGAGATAGTCGCGGAAGAATGGCAATTCAAAAGCGACGATTCCGCGCCCACGTTCCCCAATGATGCCGGCATCTATCATGCGGCGCCGGTAGCGGGAGACCTGCTGCGGCGAACGCTTAAGGCGCTCGACAAGGTCAGCAGTGGTGGACTCTTCCTCGTCATCGAGCATGGCGATGAGGAATCGCTTGTCCTCTGCAGTGAGTTCCCGATAGGTTGCCGCGAGGATTCGGTCGTCCATCTCGTCGCGCGCGATTTTGATTCCCAGGTCAAAGTCGCGTGACGAGATTTCCTTCGAATCGCTTGTGAGATCCCAGGCACGGTAGCCTACGAGCTGCAATAGGAAGGGAAAACCAGAGATCGAGTGAACGGCTCTATCGATTCCCTCAGCATCTGCCAGGCGATCGTTTTCCTGAATTGTGCGAATCAAGGCCTCGCGCACGTCATAGTCGGCAATGCGACCCAGATGATATTGTTGGGCGCGGCGAAGGAATGAGACCGTCTTGTGGTTCAGCAACGTCGAGACGTTGTTGGGAAGTCCCGCCATGAGCAGCGCGACGCGTTTTCCATCGGTCACAAAGTGCTGATACGTCGCTACGAGTTGAATCATCTCGTCGAGTGTCGGGTCCGCCTCGTCAACCGTGACGAGCAGACCGGTGCCCGCCTCGTTGAGCTGGTCGATGATGTCGCTCATGCGATAACGCCAGGTTGAGGCATCGTGAACGCGATTGACTTCGATGCTGCCGAGCGGTGCAATTCCGAGGCCGGTGACTTCGAAGTGGGTGGACGAGTCGATGAG
>DXMX01000037.1:0-11002 GCA_019413955.1 Collinsella sp. | reverse complement strand
CAAGCATTCCCGGGAGCGCGGTCGTCTTTACGGCTATCCAGCCGTAGGATTCCGCCCTTGTCGCGAGCGACGACATGAGAGCGGTTTTACCGGTTCCACGCGCGCCTGAGAAGATCGAGGTCAATTCTGGGCGCCTGCGCTGGCTCAAGAAGGCACGGTCCAAATCCCGAATAATCTGTTGTCTGCCAGCGAGATGGGCAGGAACCTCACCAAAACTGGGGGTAAACGGGTTCTCGAGATATTTCACAAGACTCTCCTTTCACACCGCCGTTTAACTTCATTTTACTTTAGTTAATTCTGATTAAAAGTGAGGGCTCTTTATCTAGAGCATCAATTAGGCGTGTGTGCCGTCGGCGTGGCGCTTGAATGTGACAAAGGGACAGTTCCTTTGTCACATGCCGGCAAAGCCTGTTTGGCGCAGGGCTTCGTAGAGGACGATGGCGGCGCTGTTGGAGAGGTTGAGTGCGCTGATGCGGTAGTCGTCCGGATTGACGAAGTTGCCGCAGATATCCTGCCGAAGGATGGCCTCATGGCCGTCCTCGATATGCCCCAGCGACACCTCGTGGGCTTCCCAAGTCTCGGCGTTATCAAGCGAGTCGCAATCGCGCAGCATCGGGATGCGCTCGCAGCGCTCGGGCGCCGCGGCAAGCAGTGGCTCGGGAATGCCCGAGCTCTCGCTGCCAAAGACCAAGAAGTCGCCGTCGCGATAGGTGCTTTGCGCATAGGTGCGACGAGCCTTTTTAGTCAGCAGGTGCAGGCGCACATCGGCGGGGGAGAGGCCGTTGTGGGCAAGGAAGTCCTCCCAGTCGGCATAGGTCGTCACGTCTAAGTTTTGCCAGTAGCCCAGTCCGGCGCGACGCACCGTCTTGTCGTCGAGCGAAAACCCCAGCGGCTCCACCAGATGCAGGCGGGCGCCGGTAACCACGCAGGTGCGGCCGATATTGCCCGTATTGGCTGGAATCTCGGGCGCATACAGCACGATATTGAACATGAATCTCCTTGGCTTAGAACGAAAAACCACCACGAAGGGCACCTTCGTGGTGGTTTGGCGGCTACGTAGGCGGAAAAATGCCCGCTTGGATAAACCTAGGCGCGGTGCCAGTCGGTCAGGCAGGCATCGAGGGAGGCGATGAGCGCATCCTTGTCCATGTGACGGCCGATGATGCACAGGCTCGTCATGCGGTCGCCCGTCTCGTCGTCCCAAATTTGCATGATCTCGGGGTTCTCGTCGATGATCTTCTGCTTCTCGCCCTCGGGTGCCGAGTCAACGAACAGGCCGTTCTCCATCAGGCGCATCTGGTGGCCAGCCTGCTCGAACATGTAGCACATGTCCGGATCGCCGGTCTGCCACAGCGGACCCTTGACGCGGATGACCTCGTCGGGCCACTCCTGCTCAACAAAATCGGTGAACTTCTGCAGGTCAAACGGCTTGCGGCGCGAGTAAACAAAGGTCTCGATGTCGTACTCGAGCACCTCGGGGTCGTCGTGCTCCTCGGGATGCTCCATGGCCTCGATCCAGGCAGCGGAGTTGTAGGCGCGCATAAAGTCGAAGCGGTCGGTATCGAGCAGTTCCTCCATGGGAACCTCGCCGTTTTGGGCCTCGACGATCACGGCGTCTTTCTGCAGGCTGCGCACGATGGCCTTGAGCTCGGCGATCTGCTCGGGCGTCACGGTATCGGTCTTATTGAGGATCAGCGTGGAGCAGAACTCGATCTGCTGGATGAGCAGGCTCTCGATGTCGTCCTCGTCGATATCCTCTGCCAGCAGGTCGCGGCCGCCGTTGAACTCGTCGTACATGCGGGCGCAGTCGACCACGGCCACGATGTTGTCGAGCGCAAGCTTGGGCTCGCCGCCCACCTTGGCCTCGTCGCAGAAGCTCGAGATGGTGTAGGCGATGGGGATGGGCTCGCAAATGCCCGAGGCCTCGATGATGATGTAGTCGAAGTTGCCCGAATCGGCGATGCCCTGCAGCTGGTTGGCCAGGTCATCCGAAAGCGTGCAGCAGATGCAGCCGTTGGTGAGCGGGATGAGGTCGTCGGTCTCGGAAAGGCCGCCGTCAGCGATGAGGCTGGCATCGACGTTGATTTCGCCGATGTCGTTGACAATCACGGCGGCGCGGATGCCGCCGTCGTTAGCGAGGATGTGGTTGAGCAGCGTGGTCTTGCCGGCACCGAGGTATCCGGTAAGCATGATGATCTTCACGGGTTTGTTGGGCATGTGCCCTCCTTTGTTAGACATGGCTTACAGCTGAATCATATGCCAAACGCCTGCTCTTATACCCACGCGCCGGCAAATAACACAAGCTACTCCCAGGCTCCCCATACATCGGGGCAATAACCGACGGTGGCCTTTTTGCCGTTGCGCACGATGGGCTCGGCCAGAACCTGCTGGTTCTCGAGCAGTTTATCGAAGCGCTGACTGGGGGTGAGGTGCTGAATGAGCGCGAGCGTCTCCTCGTCCTTGGCTTTGGGGTTGAGCAGCTTGTCGATGCCGCCGACCGCCTGCATCACGCTCGTGAGCTCGCCCTTGCTCATCTCCTTTTCCTTAAGGTCGATAAACTGCACCTTAATGCGGCGCTCCTTAAAATAGCGCTGGGCCTTCTTGGTATCGAAGGACTTCTTGGTGCCAAAAATCTGGATATTCATGTTCCGCCGCTCTATCGAATGAAGTTGGTCCTGGCGCGATCGCCTTCGGGGGCTTTGATGCCGGCGGCCTGTCCTGCCTCGATGCAGCGAAGGAGCCAGGCCATGTTTTTGCCGATGTTTCGCATGGTGGCCAGGCCCTCGGCGTCCTGGGCGGCCTCGCCCGGCATGGCACCAAAGACGTTGTTCCAGTACGTGGAGGCCACCACGGGCATCTGGTTGATAGTGAAGTACTTGTTGAGTACATCGAAGGTGGTCGACGTGCCGCCACGGCGGGCGACGGCGACCGCGGCACCCGGCTTGTGCGCAAAGGCCTTGCTGCCAGCATAGAATGCGCGGTCGAGAGCCGAGAGGATGCGTCCGCTGGGATGCGCATAGTAGACGGGGGAGCCAAAGACAAAGCCATCTGCCTGCTCGGCGGCAGCGATCAGCTCGTTCACCACGTCGTCGTCAAAGGTACAGCGACCGTCAAGCTTGCCGCACTGGCCGCAACCGATGCAGTCGCGAATGGGCTTGGCGCCCAGCTGGAACACCTCGGTATCGATGCCCTCGGCGTTGAGTTGCTCGGCGACCTCGGCGAGTGCGCGGGCGGTATTGCCGTTTGCCTTGGGACTGCCATTGACCAAAAGAACCTTCATCACAAACTCCCTCTGCTGTCGGTGACTTCTGCGGAGGATTATCGCACGAGAGGGCAGATGGCGTGGGGCGCGATGTGAAACGGCCTGTGTTTCACATCGCGCCCCACAACGCTAGTCCAGCTTGGTGCCCGGTACTTGCGGTGCCTCTTTAAGCAACGCTTTGAGCTCGTTCAAAATGGAAACGGGCTGTCGGTCAACGCTGTTCAGATGGAGCGTGGCCACGCGAATGGGCGGCTGATATTCAAGCGAGCCGATGAGCACGGGAGAACCCAGGAATCGTTCGATTTCGTTTGCGAGCTCGTCGATTGCCTCGGGGCCGAGCTCATCGAAAAGCGCCACGAACATTGGTCCCGTCGAGCGGAACAGGCGACCCTTGCCGCGCGAACAATCCATGAGGCAGGCAGTGCTTTCTGCCAAAACACGGTCGCCCGCATCAAAGCCAAAGCGGGCATTGACCTCAGCGATATCGTCGACCTTAATGGCAATAAAGCCTGCCTCGCGCGCCACGCGGCGCATCTCTCCAATAGCGTTGACCAGGGCGTGGACATCGCCCAGGCCCGTTACCGAGTCGGTCGTATCTGCCAAGCTTCGGTTGATGATAATGCCCACATACATGCTGGGCTCGGTATCGGTGCCGTCCAAACGGTAGCCCGTGCAGTCGCAAAGCACGTATTTTCCGGTGGCATCCATTACGCGATACTGCATGTAGTGGAAGTGCCACGTGCCGTTTATCACCATGTCGAGCTCGGCGCGTACGTTGTCGCGGTCCTCGGGATGAACGCGGGCGAGCCACATGTCGAGTGAGTTAAAAGGGTGCTGGGAGGGCAGGTCAAAATCGCGCACGGCGTTGACCGACCATTGCGATTCTCCCGTATCGAGATTGAGGATGAGCGGATAGCGCGTCTCGGAGCTCATGGAGATCGCTTGGAACACCCGGTCGTTGCAGGGAAGCTGGTCGACGATTGGGCGTTGCGGCGCGTCATTGTCTTTCGGTTGCTGCACGCGATGCATAAGCTTATAGCGATACATCTTGCGATCGGCATCCATCGTCATCTGGCGACGCGTGTCGCCGGCAAGTGGATCGACGCGCGAGCAGCCAAAGCTAAAGCTGGCAATCATGGGCGCCTTGCCACCTGAGCTCGCCTCGATCAGCCCGGCACGTACCCGCTCCAAGCGCTGCTCGAGTTCGGTCTCGTTTGCGGAGAGCGAGATGAGCACAAACTCGTCTCCACCGATGCGGAACAGCATCTCATCGTGCTCCATGGTTTCGGAGAGCGTGCGGCAGATGCTCAGAATATAGCGATTGCCTTCGGCGTGGCCAAACCTATCATTGCAATGTTTGAGATGGTCGATGTTAATATAGGCGCAGGTGAAGGGGTCACCTTTGTGCCAGAGTTGCTCGACGTGACGGTCGAGTCCGCCGCGGTTGCCCAAGTTGGTGAGCGGGTCGATATAGGCGTTGCTCTCAAGCAGCCGGCGCTCTTGTTGCAGGATGGCATGCGTCTTTTGCAGTTGCTCGCCAACGGCGCGCAGCTCAGCAGGCAGCGCGGCAACATCGAGTTCGGCGGTCGAGATGCCATTCGCAAGTCGCTGAAGATAGGCAATAATCGATTGCTCACCCAGGCGATATGACTCGTTCATGATGGATAACCTCCTTGGGCGGAACAACGGTTTGTATCATATCCCCAATTCGGTTTGAACTGGGGATATAAGTTAGCTAATGGAGACAAATGCCCCCTTCGGCGGTGGCGTTTTGCGCGCGAGCGTATCAGTTGTTATTGCCGCCATCGAGTAATGCCTCAAAATCCTTCGCCGGCATGGGGCGGTAGTAGAGGAAGCCCTGAGCGTAGCGGGCACCCATGTGGCGTAGCATGTTCGCCTGCTCATCTGTCTCGACGCCTTCGATTACAATGGGCAGATGGAGCGACTGCGCCATCTCGAGCATCGATGACACGATCTGCGCGCTGCGGCCTTGATCGCGGTCGGTGGGCACAAAGGTGCGGTCGAGCTTGATGACGTCGACGTTGACGTTCTTGAGCATCGCGAGCGTGGACTGACCGGTGCCAAAATCGTCCATATAGGTCGAGAAGCCGCGGGTGTGCAAGTCGGCTGTCAGTTTGTCCACGGCTTCGGACTCTCCCGTATAAGCCGTCTCGGTGATCTCGATACGCATGAGCTCGGGCGGCAGGTTGTATTGGGCGGCGAGCGATCCCATATGCTCGGCAACGTCGCAGGCAAGGATATCCACGCGCGACACATTAAGCGAGACCGGAACCACGCGAAGACCGCGATCGAGACACTCGCGAAGCCATATGGCGACACCCTGCCAAATGTACTTGTCGAGCGTCACCACAAAGCCGCTTTCCTCGAGTGCGGGAATAAACGTTGCGGGCGAAATGAGAGAGCCGTCCTTGTCAATCCAGCGCGTAAGTGCCTCGGCGCCAATGATCTCGCCGGTTTCCATATCGACCTGGGGCTGCAGGTAGTACGTGATGCGGCCATTTGAGAGCGCGTACTGGAACTCGGTCAGCGTGCGGTGGAACGCAATCTCGTGTTCATATTCTTCGGGGCGGAAAATAGCAATGCGCTCCTTGAAGTCGTTTTTGGCGCGTCGATTGGTAAACATGGCCTTTGCCTGCGCATCGATGGTGATCTCCTCATTGGAGTCGATGGGGTAAATGCCCATGGACGGCCAAAAACCTACGCCGTCATCATGCCTGGCTACTGCCTCGCGAACGCGGTTGTAGATTTGATGGACGGTGATGTGCTTAAAGGGGATGAGTACGCAAAAGTCATCTTGGCCCCAGTACCCTGCGACGCCCATATCGGCATTCTCGATGTCCTTGAGGACCGTGCCCACATCGGCGAGTACGCGGTCGCCCTCGGCCTGGCCGTGCCATTCATTAAACAGGCGCATGTGACCCATGTCGACGGTGGCGATGCACCAGGTGTCGTCGCGCCTTGCCTCGAGAAATGCGTTGGCGCGCCGCATAAACTCGCTGGGTCGATAGAGGCCCGTGAGCGAGTCGATACGTTCGGCGATGGCGCTTTTGCGCTCCGCCTCGGGTATGGGGAGGCTGTCGTTGGGAACAAGCCCGCCGGCCGTGCGAAGGCGACGGTCGAGTTCGCCTAAAACGGCGGTCGCTTGATGGGTTAACTGCTCGTAAAAGGCCGGGACGACAAGGCAGACGGGAGTAATGGTGTCGCCCGCGATTTGAACAGGAGCGAAAACAGCCTCTTTAAGGTGGCGGGTCAGTTGCTCGAATGCCTCATGGTCCAAATCGTTGCTGAGCACGACGAACTGGACGCTTCGTGAACGGAAGACCCGGCTTCTGCCGCGGGTGATCGACAGCATGCGGCCTGCGTATTCGGCAAGCATGTTGTCGACAGCCTCGGCCCCGTAGAGCTCGTTGAGATTCGCCGTGCCACGAATGCGCACCGCTATAAGCCCCGTCTCGCAGCAGTCGCGACGGCAGGCATCGATAGCGTTGACCAGCATGCGCTGCGTTCCGAGGCCTGTGGCGGCGTCGACGGTTTCGGCAAGCGAGTGGTTGACGAGTTCGCCGACATAGAGCGAGGGGACATTTCCGTCGCCGTCGATGCGAAACCCGCGAGCACGGCAGAGAACGTAGTCACCCGCGGCATTGCGCATGCGGTACTGCATGACGCGGCGGTGTTTGGAGCCGTTAAAGATCTGGTTGATGTCGTTGGCGTAGGCCTCGAGGTCATCGGGATGGACGCGCGTCTTCCAGAAATCGCGGCAGCTGTCTATGTGCTCCGAAGGAAGACCGAGATCGCGCAAGGCACCTTGCGACCAAAGGGTGCGGTCCTTGTCCAAGTTCTCGATAAAGAAATAACGGCCCTCGTTGAGCATCGAAAAAGCGTCGAAAATACGATCGCTTATTTCGAAGTCGTCGGCGTGGACTTGCGTAATATTGCGCCGATCGAGGTGCATGGCATGACGTAGCTTGTAGTCGTACATGCGATGGTCGGCATCGAGTGTCATGCGATTGGAGGCTTCGCCCAGGGCGGGGTCGGCGTGTGCCACTCCGTAGCTAAACGAGTGGGGCATCTCGGAATCGTTGTTTTTGAGCAGGATCGTTCGGCAGTGTTCCAGACGTTCGGCGAGGTCGTCCTCGGTCGCAATCGTAGATAGGATGGCAAACTCGTCGCCGCCTATGCGAAACGCCGCCTCGTCCACTTTCATATACAGTTTGAGATAGAGGCTTACCTGCAAGATATAGCGGTTGCCCTCGTCATGCCCAAAGACGTCGTTGCAGTGCTTGAGATTGTCGATATCGATGAACGCCATGGTAACGGGGGTGTCCTGCTCCCAGAGCTCCTCGAGGGAACGGGCAAAGCCGCCACGGTTGCCAAGCCCGGTAAGCTGGTCGGTAAAGGCGGTCCTGATCAGATCCTCCTGACGCTCGAGAAGGTCACGGACGGTCTTTTCGAGCGTTTCGGTGTAATTGCTGACAGTATCCATGTTCTAAGCGGCTTTCTGAAGTCGGAGCGGATTGCGTCGGGCGAGCCCGTTGTGTACATGCATCGTTGCTCAGCGTTTTGCGTGTATCCAGGCCCCCGCCTTGCTGCGTTGTTGGGTTACTTTGCCGGCTAATGTTCGCTGTTGATAACTGCTGAGTAGTATAAACAACAGTGCAAAATTATATAGGGGTGCACATGCTGTGGGTGGCTATTATTCGACAAACGGCAGCGCGATGATGCGATGTTCGATAAAAATGCGACTGGGGCGGTATATGTTGATGGGTATACTTGTTCCGTTTAAATTTGCGGGGACGGAGATGGTCGCATGGCACAGCCAACTATGACGCGCACGGTGGGGCTGGCACTCGAGGGAGGCGGCTACCGCGGTATGTATACGGCGGGCGTGCTCGACGTTTGGATGGAGCACGGTTTGACCTGCGACCATATGGTGGGTGTCTCGGCGGGCGCGGCGTTTGGCTACAATTTTAAATCGCGCCAGATCGGCCGTGCCATTCGCTATAACAAGGCTTATTGTGCCGATAAGCGCTATGCGGGTGTAGCAAGCTGGCTGCGGACCGGCGATATGTTCAATGCCGATTTTGCCTATCACGAGGTGCCTATCGAGCGCGATCCCATTGACTTGGAGGCGTATCGCGCCTGCCCCATGCGATTTACGTGCGTGTGTACCGATATCGAGACGGGCAAGGCCGTCTACCATGACCTGCCCTATGGCGACGAGCGGGATATCGAGTGGATCCGGGCATCGTCGGCGATTCCCGTGGCGACGCGTCCCGTTGCTATTGACGGGCATAAGTATCTGGATGGTGGCGTGGCTGATTCTATTCCCAGTGCATGGCTGTTTGCGCAGGGGTATGACCGCAATATCGTGGTACTCACGCAGCCAGCGGGCTTTGTGAAGCAGCCCAACAGCGTGATGCCCATGCTGCGACGCGTGTTCCGTCACTATCCGGAGTTTGTCGCAGCGCTTGAGCATCGGCATGAGGTCTACAATACCACGCTCGATGACCTGGCACGTCGCGAGGCTGCCGGCGAGATCTTTGTGGTGCGGCCGAGCGAATCGGTGAAGGTGCCGTCGCTGTGTCGCGAGCCCGATGAACTTGAACGCATCTACCAGATTGGTCGCCGCGATGCGGAGGCGACCTTGCCGGCACTGGAGGCATATCTGGCAGGGTAGAGGCCGCTGCCGCCATCTCGGCGGAAAGCGCATCCCGGAATGGAGGTCCAAACTGGGATGTGCTTTCCATTGCTGAAGATGTGAGGCTGCGGATCAGTTGCTCGGCTTATGCCTATGCCTGCTGCCAAGTGTCGACGAGCTCCTTGGCCGCGGCGTAGGGGTCATCGGCGCTGCAGACGGCACTCACCACAAAGAAGCCGTCGACGCCGGTGGCCTTGAGCTGCGGCAGGTCGGCCGTCTTGACGCCGCCGCCCACCACGATGGGCACGGGGCTTGCCGCGTGGAGTGCGGCCAGGTCCTCAAAGCTCTTGGTGATGATAGAGCCGTCGGCCGCGCGTCCGCAGTCGCGCTTGGTCTCGGTCTCGTGGAGCGGGCCGATGCCCAGGTAGTCGACCAGGCTCATGTCGGCGGTCTTGACGTACTCGAGCATCTCCTCGCAACGGGCCGAAAGGCCCACAATGGCATCGGGGCCCAGCAGCTTGCGGCAGACCTCGACGGGAATGTCGCTCTGGCCTACGTGCACGCCGTCGACGGCAATGCCCTGCTCGCGCGCGGCGAGTACACAGTCCAGACGGTCGTCGATTAACAGGGCGACCTGACCGGTCTTGCCAGCCTGTGCGATTGCCTGCGCGGCGTCGCCGGTCAGTGCAATGATCTCGCGGGCACTTGCCACCTTGGAGCGCACCTGGATGCAGGTAAAGCCGGCGTCGAGCGCCTGGGCCACCACATCGCCCACGGGGCGCCCGAGCGTGTTTTCGGGGCCGAGTACCAGATAGGCCGAGATATCAAGGTTGTCGCGGATGCTCATCGTGCTTCCTCCTGCTTTTTGATCTGCGCTTCCATGCGCTCGAGCTTGCCGGTCATGGTGTCGGTAAATCCGGGCCGAATATCGGCTTTGAGCACGACTTCGGTGCGGATGCCCTTGCTCGCCAACACAAAGGTTGCGTCGCGCACGACCTGCATGACCTCGTCCCAGTCGCCCTCGATTTCGGTGAACATCGAGGTGGTGCGGTTGGGAAGGCCGCTCTCGCGAATAACACGCACGACCTCGGCGACCTCGGCGGATAGCTCATCGCCGGTGCCGCACGGGGCGATGGCCACGGCGACGAGCGTGTTCATACCGGTATTGGTTGCAGGCTCGGACATGGCCTATGCCTCCTCGAGCTCGAGTCGGTTATCGGCAATGTCCTGGGCGGTTGCGCGGTAGAGCTCGTCGATAAAGGCGACCTTAAAGCTCGCTGGGGCATCGGCGACGGCGGCAGCACGCGTGCCGGCCACGTTGTAGACGGCGGTACCGCAGACGGCTGCCGTAAACGGGTCGGCGGCGCAGGCGTACACGGCCAGCACGCCGCCCTGCGAGCAGCCGCAGCCGGTGATCTTGGACATGAGCGGGCTGCCGCCGTGGGACTTAGCCACGGTCGTGCCATCGGTAATCAGGTCGACTTCGCCCGAGACCACCACGGCGCCGCCGGTGTAGCGGGCAAGCGCCACAGCGGCATCGCGGGCGGCATCGACGGTATCGGTGGTATCGACACCGCGTACGCGGCTCAGATCGGCCGCCTCGCCCTCAAGACCCCACAGGCCGGCGAGCGCGATGATCTCGGAGGCGTTGCCGCGCACGATGGCGGGCTTGTACTGTTTGAGCTCGTTTACCAACTGGGTGCGCAGGCTACCGATGCCCAGGCCCACCGGATCGAGCACCCAGGGCTTGCCGGCGTCGTGTGCCGCCTTGGCCGCGCGGGGAATCGTCTGCTCGTAGATGGGGAAGAGCGTGCCCATGTTGAGATAGATGGCGCCGCCGCCGGCAACGAGAGCCTCGCCCTCGTCGGGCAGATAGACCATGGCGGCCGAACCGCCCACGGCGAGCTGCGCGTTGGCGACAAAATCGATCGTCACCGTGTTGGTGATGGAGCCGGCCATCGGATTGGTGGCGCGAATCTCCTCCACGGCCTTGACCATATGTTGCTTAAGCTGTTCCGAATCAATCACTGCACATGCCTCCTTGGCATAGAAAAGGGGCGCTGTGCATAGACAGCGCCCCT
>DXMX01000036.1:15862-17593 GCA_019413955.1 Collinsella sp. | reverse complement strand
CCATGATGCCGCCGTTGGTCCTGGTCGCCCAGGCAGGCGAGGACATCCTGGACATGTGCGCAGCCCCCGGCGGCAAGACAACGCAGATCGCCGCCCTCACCCAGGGACAGGCGCACCTCACCGCCTGTGAGATGAGCATTCCCCGCGCCGAAAAGCTTGAGTCCAACCTCCACCGCCAGGGTGCCAAAAACGTGCCCGTCATGCGTATCGACGCACGCGAGCTCGACGAGTTCTTCCGCTTTGACCGCATCCTGCTCGACGCTCCCTGCACCGGCACGGGCACCGTCATCAGCGGCAACGAGAAAAGTCTGCACGGGCTCACGGAGCAGCTGCTTTGCAAGTGCGCACGCTCGCAGCGCGCGCTTCTGGACCGCGCCATGGGTGCCCTCAAACCGGGCGGCACGCTCGTCTATTCCACTTGTTCGATCTTGCCGCAGGAAAACGAGGACGCCCTGCAAGAGGCCCTCGACAAGCACATGGACTGCGAGCTCATCCCCCTCGACGGCACGCCGAGCGAAAGCGAAACGCGCCGTGCCCAGGATGCCGGCGAGGAGCCGCATATCGAGAGCAACGCTCTCACCGAGGCCATCGCCGCCGGCCACGTCTCGTCCGTCGCCAACGGTATGCCCGGCACGCTGACCATTCCGCCTAGCCGCGACTTTGAGGGCTTCTACATTGCCCTGATCCGAAAACGCAGCTAGCGCACGGATCAAAAACTCAACAAGCTATCTCCGTGCGCGTTTGCCCTGCTGGTCGCGATGCTGTTTAAGCATCGCACGCTCCTTGCGTTCGGCCCTTTTGCCCTTAATGGCCGTGACCACAAAGTAGATGACCGCGGCGGCAACGATTGCGCCCACACACAGGCCAATCGAGCCAAACATTGCTGTCAATTCCATACCGCGTCACCTCTCTTTTAAACGGGACTTTCAAGATAGCACCTCGATCCCCGCCACCACAGCTCCTTCACGTTCGCCTGCCCTTCGGTCTAACGGATGGCACGGCGGGGAAAAATCAACTCGTCAAACGATTTAGCATTCGCAATTCCGGCTGCATCGCGCCGGCCGTCATCACATAGAATCGAGTCTCCATGGATACCCTCAACGATCTAAATGAGCGCGTCGACGCCTTCGTCGGCACCAGCTCCTTCGACACGCCTGCCGCGGCAAACGACCAAGCTCCCATCGATGTACCCGCCGAGGTTCACGAGGGCATCGTCGCCTCGGTCGATTTCTCCGAGGTCGAGCTCGCAGACGAGTTCACCGAGCCCCAGGTAGCCGTGACCCCCAACGGACTGCTCCCCATGGAGCCGCTGCCCATCGACGGGCGTTTGCGCAAGGCGGCCCTTCGCATGCCCGACGAGATCGAGGAGGCCAGCGGCTTCACGCTCTTTGGCCGACGCATCAAGTCGCTCATTTACACCACCGATGTCGCGGTTATCCGCAACTCCAACGCCGACGCCGTCTTTGCGGTCTACCCTTTCACGCCGCAGCCCGCCATCACGCAAGCGCTGCTGACCGTCGCCGAGTGCCCGGTCTTTGTAGGCGTGGGTGGCGGAACTACGACCGGTAAGCGCTCCGTGCAGATGGCAGCCGTCTCCGAGATGCAGGGCGCGGCGGGCTGCGTGGTCAACTCCCCCGCTACTGCCGAGATGGTCGAGCACATCACCAACATCGCCGACATCCCCGTCATCGCCACGGTCGTTCGCTGCGACGACGATGCCCACGCCAAGGT
>DXMX01000036.1:10311-15852 GCA_019413955.1 Collinsella sp. | reverse complement strand
CCCCAGGTCCTACGCGAGCTGCGCGAGCACTATCCCAACCTGCCGCTTATCGCGCCGGGCGGTAAGACGCCCGAGAGCATTCGCGAGACCATCGCCGCCGGCGCCAACGCCATCATCTGGACGCCGCCTTCGGCCCAGCAGCTACAGACCGACATGATGCAGCGTTATCGCAAGATGAAGGAAGACGCCACACCTGTCATCTCGCGCGACGACGTGCCCATTATCGACCAGGTCGCCGCCGCCGAGGTCAGCCAAGTCGAGAACATGAATCCCGATGTGCCGATTCCCGACGAAGTCATCGAGCGCGTCGCTTCGATCCACGAGCGCGTCGAGGAGCACCGCGCCAACCGCGGCCTCAAGCCGTCGCTGCACGGCTTTTTCTTCCGCGGAAAGAAACGCTAGCCGCAACAGCAAGGCCCGCTCCACAAACGTGAGACGGGCCGTTTTCGTTTGAGCAATCATGCAGCGACGTGATGGGGCAAATTAATCCACGCGCTTGTCGCCCATAAAGAAGAGCGCCACCGTACCGGGTCCGGTATGCGAGCCAATCAGAGTACCGATGTCATTGATCTCAATCTTGCCTTTAAGCTGCGGAACCTGTTCCTCAATCAGCGCCGCAACTGCCTCGGCATCCTCGCGGCACGCCGAGTGCGACATGATGCACTTACCCGAATAATCCGTACCGCCCTGCACGTGTGCCATCATGGTCTTAGCCATCTCGGAAATCGCGCGCTTCTTGGTGCGAATCTTCTCACGCGGCGACAGCTTACCTTCGCAATCGACCGTTATAAGCGGGCAAATCTTAAGCGCCGTGCCAATGATCGCGCTCGCAGCCGAAATGCGACCGCCTCGTAGGTAGCTCGACAGATCGGTCGAGAAGAACCAGTGGTGCAGGTTGAGTTTGTGCTCCTCAATCCAAGCGGCCGTCTCGTCGAGTGAAGCCCCGCTATCGCGCACATCGGCGGCATATTCCAGCAACAGACCAAAGCCCGAAGACGCCCCCAGCGAATCGATGACGCGCACCTTGCCGCCCTCGGGATAGCGATCCGCAAGCATCTGCGCCGCGACGCAGGCCGATCCATACGTGCCCGAAATACCCGACGACAACGTCAGGTGCAGCACGTCTTTACCCTCGGCAACAAACGGCTCCCAAAACTCCTCGTACTCACCCACGCTCACCTGAGACGTCTTGGGCATGGCGCCCGCGGCAATCTGGGCAAAAAACTTGTCCGGCGTAATCGACTGATACAGATCGTCCGTATAGACAACATCGTCGATCTCGTAATGAAAACACACGACAGGAATATTGCGCGACGCAAAGAACTCACGGGTTCGGTCGGCGGCGGATTCACAGGTCAGGACAAAATCACTCATATGAGGCTCCTTACTCATTGCTGCGCAAATTATCGCACAGTGAGCCTACATACGGTACATATGTCCACTATTTACCAAATCGAACCAAAAATAGCGAACATCTTTACCACCATCGTCTCCACCGGCTCCACGCATAAATATCTGAGAAAACACCTTCTGTCGTCTCCACCCGACCAACACATCTACCTCAACTAAATCGATTTACCAAACCGTTCGGCCAACAATTCGACCTCCCACCCCCAATCGAAACAAAAGCGGCGCATACTGATAAACGTTTGACGCTGTTTATCAGTTTTACCAACCCCATCGGAAGGTGTTTCATGGTCGCATTCGATCGCAATCCGCAAGACTTTAAGTATCTGCGCCTGCTGTCGAGACAGTTCCCCACCGAACAATCCGCATTTACCGAAATTATCAACCTCTCGGCCATCCTCAACCTACCCAAGGGCACCGAGCATTTTATGAGTGACGTGCACGGCGAATACGAAGCCTTTATGCACATCCTCAACAACTGCTCGGGCGTCGTGCGCGAGCATGTCGACGAAATTTTTGGCGACACGCTCACCTTTGACGAAAAGGGCGAGCTGTGCACGCTCATCTACTACCCGCGCGAGAAGATCGACCTGGTCCGCAGCCGGCGCGAGGACTCGCCAACCTGGTACAAGACGATGCTTGACCAGCTCATCATGGTCGCTCGCTCACTTTCAAGCCGCTACACGCGCTCCAAGGTGCGTAAGGCCATCCCGCGCGACTACGCCTACATCATCGACGAGTTGTTGCACACGCACCCGGACGAGAACAACTATCGCGTGCGCTATCACGAGCGCATCGTGGAGTCCATCCTGGAGACCGCCAGCGCCGACGACTTTATCGAGTCGCTCGCCTCGCTCATCAAGCGCCTGGCCGTCGACCACCTGCACCTGGTGGGCGACATCTTCGACCGCGGCGGCGGCGCGGCCAAGATTATGGACCGTCTGCTCACCTACCATTCACTCGACATCCAGTGGGGCAACCACGACTTGCTGTGGATGGGCGCTGCGGCCGGTGAGCCCGCCTGCATCGCCACGGTGTTGCGCAACAACCTACGCTACGACAACTACGAGATCCTGGAGAACGACTACGGCATCTCGCTGCGTGAGCTTGTCGCCTTTGCCGATGCCACCTACACCGCCGGTGAGTCCATCACCCCGCTGATCAAGGCCATCAACGTGCTGCTCTTTAAGCTCGAGGGCCAGATTATCCAGCGCCACCCCGAGTTCGATATGACCGACCGCCTGTTACTCGACAAGATCGACCACGACACCGGCACGGTCACGCTCGCCGACGACAGCGTGTGGCCGCTCACGACCAACGACTTCCCCACCGTCGACCCGGCGGACCCCTACACGCTCACGTCTCAGGAGCAGCACATCATCGACAAGCTCGTGTCAGAGTTTGTCACCGCCGATCACCTGCATCGCCATATCGATTTCCTCTATTCCCACGGCTCGATTTACAAGGTCGCCAACGGCAACCTGCTCTTCCACGGCTGCGTTCCGCTCAACGAAGACGGCACCTTTAGCAGCATGAACTGCCTGGGCACCTGGCACGCTGGCCGCGATTATCTCGATTTTTGCGACCACATCGCCCGCCGCGCGTGGCGCGTGGGCGACCGCGATGCCCTCGACTGGATGTGGTACCTGTGGATTGGCTTCAATTCACCCGCCAGCGGACGCCTGGTGCGTACCTTTGAGCGCGCCTATATCGCCGATAAGAGCACCTGGGTCGAGCCGATGGACCCGTACTTTACGCTTACCAAGTCGCCCTCGGTCTGCGATGATATCATGCGCGAGTTTGGCGTCGCGCCCATGGCATGCTCGCCGACCGGCCACATCATCAACGGCCACACGCCCGTTAAAACCACCAAGGGCGAGCAGCCCATCCGCGCCGAGGGCAAGCTGCTGGTCATCGATGGCGGCTTCTGCCGCGCTTACCATCCCAAGACGGGCATCGCCGGCTATACGCTCATCTCGAGCTCGCGCGGCTGCCGCCTCAAGTCGCACCGGGCCTTTACGACGGTTGCCGAGGCACTCACGCGCAACGTGGACATCGAAAGCGAGACCAACCGTTTTGACCAAGCGGACCGTCGCCGCATGGTGAGCGACACCGATACTGGCGCCAAGATCCGCAGCCAAATCCAAGACCTGCGTCAGCTGCTCGATGCATATAGAAACGGTGCTATCGAGGAGCGCGCCTAGCACCACCCGCGGGGATTGGCTAAACTTGCTGAGTTTGTCATCCCCGCGGCGCTTCGGCGCCAGCTTAAGGCAGGTACCATGCAAAAGCTCCTTGCGCAGATCATGAAATTTGGCGTCGTCGGTGTCATTGCCACGGTTATCGACTTTGGCATTATGAATCTGCTTCACTACGGTCTGGGCCTCAACATCCTAATCGCCAACACCAGCGGCTTTATCATCTCACTCATCTTTAACTACCTCGCAAGCATGAAGTACGTGTTTGCGCACAAGGAAGGCATGAGCCGCCGCCGCGAGTTCATCATCTTTGTCGTGCTGTCCGTGATCGGTTTGGTGCTCAACGACGGCATCGTGCTGGCGCTCAACGCCGGCCTGGGACTCGAGGCCAATATCGCCAAGATCTGCGCCACCGCGCTTGTCATGGTCTACAACTTTGTGACCCGAAAAATCTTCCTGGAGGGCGACGAGACAAAATAGCTCGAAACCCCTGCAGCATTACGGCGCCCACGGACGACGCGCACTCAGCGCAGTATCGTCCGTGGGTGTCGCTCGTTTACGGGCAAATTTTCAACGTTTGCGGATTAGCTCTTGAAAATTTGGCGAGTTCATATAGTTCTTGGCAAAGACCTTACGTTTCCCTTGTAAAAGCTCTAAAGTATCCTCCGCTCGATTCATCAACGCATTGGATGTGATTACGTGCGCAAGGCGCTGGCACAACCTCATACCAAGCAGTTCCTCAAGTTTGCTGTCGTGGGTCTTATCTCCTTTGGCATCGACTGGGGCATGCTCATTGCGCTCGTCGAGCTGTTCCACCTCGACTTTTTGATGAGCACCACGGTTTCGTTTATCACGTCCGTCGTGGTCAACTACTGGCTCAGCATGAAGTACGTGTTCGACCACCGCGAAGGCATGAGCCGCAAGCGCGAGTTCACGATCTTCACCATCCTGTCGGTGATCGGCCTGGGCCTCAACGACCTGTACATGTTTGTGGGCGTCACGTTTTTGAGCATCGGCTACCAGGCCATGAAGGCCATCGCCACGTTCCTCGTCACCTGGTACAACTACTTCAGCCGCCGCTTCTTCCTCGAGGGCGCACGGTCATAGTCGATTCACTATTTGCTTGAATGTATAACCGGTTGGAATTCCCGTTCCAACCGGTTTTTTGTTTGCAGAGCCTGCCGAGGAAAGCGCACAAGGCGGGCCGCAGCGTCGGAATGGGTAGTAGTTTCCCCATGGTCGCCCCGCGGAAAGCGCGTCCCAGATTGCAGCCTCAGAACGGGACACAGCTTCCGCAACGTGGCTCTAGCGGAAAGCGCATCCCAAAATCGATGCCCAATACGGTCCGCAGCTTCCCAATGGGCGCTGCTTCGGAAAGTCTATCCCGGAATGAGCCCTCAGAGCGGAACACGCTTTCCGAAACCCGCCCCAACGGGAAGCTGCGTCCCGGAATTCGCCTACAGGGCGGGATGCAATTTCCGGTTGAGCCTCGATTGGGAAATGACGTCCCATTCGTATAAAAACGGGCGTCTCGGATGTTTGTCCGAACTGCCCGTTTGATGCGATATGTCGAGGCCCCTAGCCTGTCACGTAATACCAGACCACGTTGTCGCCGTTTGAGAGAACGTAGTTGCTGCAGGCTGTCATGGGCGTTGTGCCGTTGACGGAATAACACCAGCCGCTACCGCTTCCATAGTTTTCATCCTTCTCGGCCAGGCCACCGATGGCGGCAACATAAGTGCCAAACGACGAGCCACGCGCATTTATAGAAATACCCAGCGCGCAGAGAGCGTCGTAGGCAGTTGCTCCCTCATTAAAGGTGTAGGTACCACCAGCGGACACAGGATTGCCCACAGCGCTCGAAGTAACCGAGACAGTCACGGTAACGTAGCTAGACTCCTGAGAGACGCTCTGGTTGCCCGAGGGGGCATTACTG
>DXMX01000036.1:0-10301 GCA_019413955.1 Collinsella sp. | reverse complement strand
GTTATCAGGAACGGCAGAAGGCCCACCGGACGTTGCCGAATTCTGAGAAGCCGACTGACTGTTGTCAGTCTTTTTATTTCCTGCTCCTTTTTCGCCGGACTTCTTGCTATCCGAGTTCTTGTCCGATTCCTTGTCCGAAGACTCGGAATCTTTCTTGGAGTCAGATTTGTCAGAACCCCTAGACCCGTCATTCGTATCATCAGAAGATTTGGAATCCTTGGACCCGGCCTTGCCCGAAGCGACAGTCGAGCCGGACCCATTGCCATCCTTGGCGACGATGCTCTCCCCCGCCACGGTCTGGACGATCCAATCAATGGACCAAGCACCGCTCTCGGAGGGATGAACAAAGCCCAGAGAGACCACGATCAGAACGACGCATGCGGCAGTCAGAACGCCAAGGAGCGCCTTCCGTCGAGGAGCGGACGCCGCCGAAGCGGCGCCCTTTTGCTTTGGATCATCGAGCTGGATAAACGAGGAGTCGGGCTGTTGCCCGTTGGTCTCCTTGGGCTTATCGGGCATTACCGTCACCCTTGCCGCGCTTGGTCAGCACGAAGACGGCGATGAGCGCAAGGCCAATCACGCCGGCGGCGATGCCAACGATGGCGAGCGGGTTGGTGCCCGTCTCCTGCTCGGAAGCACCAGAGGACTTCTTAGCAGTGGTCGTGGAAGCAGCGCCCGTATCGGACTTGGAATCGGACTTCTTGTCGGACTTGCTGTCCTTCTTCTCAGACTTCTTCTCATCCTTCTTGTCGGACTTATCGGAGCCCTTCTTGTCGGACTTGTTTTCCTTGGTCTCGGTCTTGGTCGACACCGTCGTCTTGGTCACCGGCTTCTGACCCGGGGCGATAGCGCCGCCGGCCTGCGGGCCCTTAGAGCCGGAACCAGCGCCGGAACCCGTACCAGTGCCCGTGCCGGTACCAGTACCAGAACCGCTGCCGCCGCTGGAGCCAGAACCGCCATTGTCACCAGAATTGGTGGCATTCTTGGTCCACTTGGCATACAGCGTCAGATCGGCCGTCACCGGCGTACTGAAGTCATACGCTTGCGTGCGCGCCTCATCGGTATACCAACCGCCGAAGGTATAGCCCTTGCGACGCGGTTTTACAGCAGGCTCCGTAGCAGTTTTACCAGCCTTAATACGTTGGGAATCGAGCACAATAGAATCTGCACCATTTGCGTCAAACGAGACAGTATAGCGATTGACCTTCTGGCCATTTCCCTTAATCGCGAACAACTTGCCCGAATCGTTAGCGTAGTAGAGTGAACCATCAGAACCGACCGAAATCGACGACATGCAGTACTGCTGGTTCTCGGCCGACGGTCTATAGAGCAGCTCAGCCTCTTCGTCACCTATGCGATAGCGATAAATGCCGCCAGGATTATTGTTGGACGTAAAATATACATAGGTATGACCATCTTGAATGGAAACCACAGGCTGTGACTTAACATCGCCGCTGCCCGTAAAACCACTTGCAGAAGAATCCTCGCGGATGAAGTTACCGTCTGCCTTATAAATTGAATAATCGACCGTAAGCGTATCGGCGTCGATAATTGCAAGCTGACCATAGTGGCTCGTAAGACTGTTTTGGGGACCGCCCATAAAGGACTCAATCGACGTGCCGCCAACTACAATCTTACCGTTGACAAACACGGGTGTAGAGGTCGAGCTGCTGCCAAACGTAACTTTACCCAGTTCTGAAAGGGCCCCATCATTAGCGATAGCAATTTTATGGAGCGTGCCATCGGCACTCACAACGTAAGCAGTAGCCCCATCAACAAGCACGTTCGCGCGAACGCGATCGGCGATCTTAAGCTTTGCTACGGTCTTTCCAGTCGAAGGATCAACCGTGCTGACAGTGCCTGAATCATCCGCGATAACGCCATAGTCGCCCGAGAACGCCATGCCAGCCCAGTAATAGCCCTTGCTGTTTTCATTCTTGTGCTGCCACATGACTTTACCGTCAGAAATACGAACACAAAGCAGGTAGCCGTCACTCGAGTCAATCCAATCGGCCGAAGCGGTACCAAAATAGGCATAGCCATCGCGAACCGAAACAGAAGCAAGCGACTGCTGCGCGCCATCGGGACCGGCCGGCAACCCATCGGTAACCCAAACCGTCGCAAGCACATCAACCGTTAAGGCCTGAAGACGACCGCCTGAAAGCGGAACAAGCACAACACCATTGGTATATACCATGCGTGAGGTGGAATCAATTGCAGCAGCCAAAGGTGACTCTAGAACGGTCTTGCCCGTCTCGACATCCTTTTTGAGCAATTTAGAACCAACTGCCACATAGAGATAGTCACCGATCAGCAACGCATCGGAAACACCCTTATTGCCGTCCGCACGCGTCTTAAGCTCGCTTACCCATTTCTCATCTGCATCCTTAGTGGGCACAGGTGCGTCGGTAACCTTGTCGGCACTTGTAAAGCCCGACCAGTCGCTATCCCAGTTAGGGCGTGCGGCGCTCGGATTAAGAACAACGTTGTCGACACCGGGCAAAGTATCCCCAGGGGCGTAAGCCCAAACGACCTTATCGCCCGACTTAAGCACGTAGTCGTTATCGAGTTGAGTTCCAGGAACGCCGTTGACAAAGAACGACCAAGCGCCGGACAGCTCGGTACCATCAAGCGGAGAAACGAGGCTATGGACACCCCAATAGCCGAATTGGTCGTACATCTTGGACTCGATGCCAAGGGCGTCGAAATAGGTAGCGGAGGCATCCTTGATCGACGTGCCCTTAACAAACACCTGGGTCGACGGGCTCGTCCAACGCTGAGCCATCCCGGCCTTTTTGCCAATAATCTCCATCGTGACGGAAACCTGCTCGGGCGCGGGGTCGCCGTACTTCGAGTAGCACCAGACGACGGAGTCGCCGTCCTTGAGCGTGTAGCCGCCCGCGCCGACCTCGGAGGCGCTGCCGTTGACGAACAGCTGCCAGTACGCGCCGGTCGCCGAGTCATAGCCGAGCTTGCGGTCCTTATCGAAGGGCGACGTGATCGTGTTGAGCGCCCAGCCCCAGGTGCCGTTGGGATCGTAGTCGGTGGTCAGGCCGGCCTGCTTGAAGAGCTGCTCGGAGAGGTCGGCCGCGGTCGAGCCCTCCTTCAGCGTGATCCGCTGCGCGGCGGCCCAGGTCTGCTGGGCGCCCTTGGCGTCGGTGCCGACGACGGAGCACGTGGCAGAGACCTCCTGGCTCTCTGCCTTGGCAGGCTGAGCCTTGGCCTCTCCAGCGGCAGAGACAACGGCGGTGTCCTGCTTCGAGGCATCGGACGTCGATGCAGCCGGTGCCTCATTGCCGGCAGCGCTATCGTCCTCAGTCTTGTCGGTAGGGCCCGAAGCTGTCGCAGTGGCATCTTGCTCGGCAGTGCCCCCATTCGCCACCATGCCGCTCGCATTGAGGTCGGCAGCAGGGCTTGTCGCGGACTCACCAGAGCCGTTCTCGGCAAGCGGTGCCGCCTGAGCCACAGCCTCGGCAATGCCCTCGGCGCCCTCGGCCCACAGTTGAGCCGGCGTGGTGCCAAAGGCCATCGCGAAGGCCAGGAATGCCACCAGGCCGCGCTTGGCTACACCGCGTGCAATCGCGCCACGACGATGCAACGAGGCGCGCTCGCGCTCGTCCTCAAACATATCCATTTGTCCCCCATTGTCTGTACTTGGAGCGATGCCTTGAGGCTGCCCCACGTCATCGCGCATGTTGCGTTCGAGTTCCCCCATCGGGGTCCCCCTTCCCTCCAGAGCCCTATGCACACCGGCGGCATACGCCGCAGCCGCATGCAAGATGGGAGGCGATCCGACTTAACCTTAACGGCTCAGGCGCGCCGTCCGATCTGCGACGCGAACATCCCGAGCCAAGAGGAATTACGGTTACTGGTACAGCCGGGGACTTGCACCCCGATTCTCCCAAACGCGCAGGAAAACCGCGCGTTCGTGCGTCTCCGCACCACCATCTAGGCCATCGATTATTACCGTCAAAATGGTATCACGCAAAAGGGCCCCGCACACAGGCGAAGCCCAAGGTAAAAGCTATTGTTTGCGATAGGAAATTGCGGTGACGGTCGCAGCCTCTAGTGTTTGCCGCCGTGGCTGTTGAGCCAGATATTGCGGCCCAGCATAAGCGCCAGCACCAGCGCGCTCACGTAGCCCATAAAGCCAATGACCGGGATACCAAACACAACCGGCTCGATGCGTGCGTAGTACACCACCGACGAACCGATAAACAGGCCGGCGATAACGATAGCCATCGACATGCGGTCGATAATTCCGCCCAGCTGTCGCAGTGCCTTATCGCTGCTCATGATCTGCGTGTTCACCTTAAGCTGGCCGCGCGTAAGCATGCGCGAAGCCAGCCCCAGGTACTCAGCCGCCTCGAGTGAGCCCTTCGCCGCGCGATAGCTGCTCGCGGCAAGATCGCGCCCCATGTCGCGCACGCGCGCATAGGTGCTTTTCTCGTTTTTAATGTGGGTTTGGATGATCTGGATCATGTTGGCGTTGGGCATGTACTCGGTCAGCAAACCCTCGAGCGTCACCATGCCGCGCGCGAACATCGTCACCACGCTCGGCAGCTCAACATCGTTTTTGCGCGCCAGGTTTAGCAGCGAGGTCAAAAACTCGCCGATATCCAGGTCTTTAAGGTCGAGGCCCGCAAAGTCAGCCACGATAAAGTCAAGATCGGACAAAAAGGCCGAATGATCGAGCTCAGCCGAGTCGCCACGCGTCACGGCGAAGCGCATGAGCGAATCCTTGAGCTTGGGCACGTCACCCTCGGCCACGGCGAAAATCATGTCCTTTACGATACCGCGATCGTGACTCGACATGCGTCCGACCATGCCCAAGTCGATAAAGTAAACGATACCGTCTTTGAGGATGATGTTTCCCGCATGCGGGTCGGCATGGAAAAAGCCGTCGTCGAGCACCTGCGTCGAGTAGTCCTCGACAATCGCGGCACCGATCTTTTCCAAGTCATAGCCCTCGGCCACCAAGCGTTCAGGATCGGCGATCGAAATGCCGTCGACGTAGTCCATAACCACCACGTGCTCGGTGCACAGGTCCAGATAGGATTTAGGGCACGTCACGCCATGAACGCTCTTATGGAACTCGTAGAAGTCGTTGAGGTTTTTGGCCTCGGCCAAAAAGTTGGTCTCCTCGCGAAACGAGGTCCACAACTCCTCGACTACGCCGTGCAGGTCAACGAATTGATCGGTGTTGACGAACTTGGAAACGATACGCACCACCGAGCGGATGATATCGATGTCCTGTGCCATAACCTGCTGCGCACCGGGGCGCTGCACCTTGACGGCCACGTCCTCGCCCGTCACCAGACGAGCGCGGTGCACCTGCGCGAGCGACGCGCTACCGAGCGGGTTGGGGTCGATCGCATCGAACATCTCCCCCAGGCGCAGGCCGTATTCTTCTTCCAGACAGCTGAGTACGACCTCGTACGGCACCGGCTCCACGTCGGAGCGCAGACGACGCAGCTCGTCGCAAAAGCGCTGCGGCAGAATCTCGGACCGGTTGGCCAAAATCTGCCCCATCTTGACGAACATGGGGCCGAGTTCCTCGAGCAGGCGGCGCAAACGAACCGGCGTGAGGTTATCCCACACGCGGTACTTTTTGACCAGGCGAACAATCTGCCCAATGCGTTCGCGACGACCCGCCGGCGTGAGCTGGCATTCCTCGTCCGGTGCCATCGCGTCGGGCTCCTCGGGCACCATATCGACAGCGCGTGGCTTCTTGCGAGCGCCCGAGACGGCAGCGTCGACCTCATCGACAACCGCCGCCTCGTCACCCAGAGGATCTAGATTGTTGTAATCGGTGGTGGAATCTGCCATCTGCGCTGCTACTCGGCCTCTTCGGTATCCTTCGCATCGTCGGGCTCAACGGACTCGACGGGCACCGAGGTCACGTTGTCCTCGACCGAATCGACGATGTCGCGCACATGGGCCAGGAAGGCCGTACGCTCGGGCGCAGTCATAACGCGGACGCGAGCCAGAATGAGCTCGTCGAGCACGCGTTGGGCCGCGGTCTCGCCCTGCATGCCCAGACGCTCGGTCAGGTCGGAGATGGTACCGCCGGCCTGCTCGAACATGTCGGACACACTGCGGGCGATATCGGGGGTGGCGGTGTCCTTGCGGACCTGCTCGCCTTTGGTATTAAGGTCGTCGAGGACCTTCTTGCCGCCTTCAACAGCAACGGCGGCAGCGCCAAAGCCCACGTTAATGGCGCCGTTAACAAGCTGATCGAGTTTCATAACCATGGTTGTCTCCAATCACAAACAACTGCATTGGCGTTCTTGTACCCAAGATTGAGTGAAAGCGACAAAGCGTTTTAGCACTATTCGATCGACGGGAAATCCCTACCTCACGTTGTCGTTCATCGCGAAAGAGTTCTTCATGGCGCAGCTCGTGGTGTAGAGCACCTTGCCCAGCAGGGCATCGGTCTCCACGCGCACAAGCTCGGCAAAGGCCTCGTTGGCGCGTGCAAGCTCGGCAGGCACCTCGGCCTCGGGTAGCGCGGCTACGGCAGCATCGACGTCATGGATCTGCTTGTGGCCCATGCCACCGACCTTCTCCTGATAATCCTCGACCGCGCGACCGCACTCATGGAAGCGGACGTCGGCCAGGGCGCCGATCAGGCGGTTGGCCCAGTAGAAGTTTTCGGACGTCACGCGAGCCTGCGTGTCGGCATAGTACTCGGGCATGGTCTCGACGTTGGCGTACAGCGGGACCAGCGCGTTAAACGAGTTGGAGCCAAAGGCCATCCACTGCACGGCGCGATACGCCGGCTGCGCATAGGGGCGCAGCTGCAACACGGCGAGCTGGCTGTTGCGGTTGATGCCGATGGGGCGATAGGCGCCGCGCGTGGCGGGCGTGCCCTTACTGCCGTAGCAGTCGTACTCCGTGCCCTGGTAGTGGCTCGAGAGTACGTACTTAATGTCCTCGATGGTCACCTTGCGCTCGGGCACACGGCTCCAGGGGATGTCGTCGCTCTCGGGCGTGTAGTCGGCGTCGGGGCCGTCCCACACATCGCTGGGGTTGAGGCAGCGCTGCATGTACCAGGCGCGCGGCGTGTTGTAGACGTGGTCGCTGTCGCTGTGCGAGCCAAAGGCCTCGCGCGGGTTAAAGACCGTCGCCGGGCCGTCGCCCTCGACGCCCAGCGTCAAGTCCAGATGCCACTCGGCCATCCAGGCGCGCAGGTCGGCGGAGCACATGTGGTCGGCCTGGTCGCCCTCGGCGTCGTCCAGGTCAAAGCTGTCGATACCCAGCTGGTTAGGCATGGTCACATAGGCGTCGTCGGGCACGCGCTTGGCGATCCAGTGATGGCCGCCGATGGTCTCGAGCCACCAGATCTCGTCCACGTCGCTAAAGGCGATGCCGTTGTTCTCGTAGGTGCCGTAGCGCTCGAGCAGGTCGCCCAGGATACGGACGCCGTCGCGGGCGGACTTGGCATACGGCAGGACCAGGGTCACCATGTCCTCCTCGCCCAGGCCACCAGGCTGCGCCGGCACATAGCCGTCCTCACCCTCGTTGCCCTTGGCGGGCACGTAGTCCACGAGCGGATCGGCGCCGCGAACGCGCTCGTTGGTGGTGAGCGTCTCGGTTGCGGACATGCCAACATTGAGCTCGTTGAAGCCCGCCTCGGCCCAAATGCCGTGACCGGGAATAACATCGGGGACGCTCGTGTAGCGCATGGGATTATCGGGCAGTTCAACGGTCAGGTGACTCAGGACGCTCGTGTAGACGCGCGGCTGCTCGTCGGGATGCACTACGCGCATGTGCTTGGGCTCAAACACCCCGTTGGACGAGTCCTCGTTACGCGCGACCAGGGTCGACCCGTCGTAGCTCGCGTTCTTACCAACCAAAATCGTTGTGCACGGCATGCGCATCCTCCTTGAGCGAAGAAATCAAACGATAACAGTGTATCGCTTCGGCGCAGAAAGGGCGAAACCACGGCGCTGGCAACCCCTGTGGTCAAAAAATGCCAAATATGAGTACTGTCACTAATTTAGTGGCAGCAAATTGCACTGTTCCGGGCGCCGGGAATCCTCACCTGTCCAAAAACTGAGTCTAGTAATTCCCCATACGTCCAATAAAATTGGCTCTTTAACGATATTACTTATCGCTAAAGAGCCAAAATGATCTCAAACATATGTGACTAACTTGGCAACAGTACTCATATTTGGCATTTTTTGACCACGGGGTATCTAACCAACCCCCTAAACAGCCTCCAAACGCCTATTTTACCGCGCGCTCAGCCGCCTCGATCACGTGCTTGGCGAGAATTGCTGTCGTCACGGCGCCCACGCCACCCGGCACGGGGGTGATTGCGCCAACAACCGGCTCCGCGGCATCAAAATCGACGTCGCCGACCAGCTTGCCAGCGGCTTCGTCCCAATTAATGCCAACATCGATAATCGCCTGGTCCTCGCGGACCGCATCTGCGCCAATCGTGCGCGCGCGTCCAACGGCGGCAACCACAATGTCGGCAGCACAGCACTCGGCGGCAAGATCGCGCGTATGCGTATGGCACGTCGTCACGGTTGCGTTGCGCGCCGTAAGCATGGCGGCAACGGGGCGGCCAATTACCAGTGAGCGTCCGACCACGGCAACTTTGGCGCCGTCCAGCTCAACGCCGTAATGATCCAGCAAAGCAAGCACGGCTTCAGCTGTGCAGGGGGCAAAACCCTCGCCGCGCCCCGAAAGCGTGGTGAGCAGCGAAGCCGGCGTCATGGAGTCAACGTCCTTGGCGGGATCGAGCGTTGCGGCGACGGCGTTCTCGTCAAGGCCGGCGGGCAGCGGGCGAAACATCAGACAGCCATGAACAGCCGAGTCGGCATTGATGTCCTCGATGGCCGTCAACAGCTCGTCTTGCGAAACACCGGCAGGAAGCAACACGCGACGCGCCTCGATGCCAACCTTTTCGCAGCGTTTAAGGGCGCCGCGCTCGTAGGATAGGTCGTCCTCGCGTTCACCCACACGCACGATAGCAAGCGTCGGAACAACACCGCGTTCGCGCAGCGCAGCGCAGCGGGCAGCGAGCTCCTCAGTCAAAGCGCGGGCGACGGGAGCACCCTTCAGTAGCTCAGCCATGGCTATCCCCTCTTTCTTGCAGCGTCGGAGGCGCGGCGCGCCAGCGCATCGGCGCGCGGCAACCATGTGTCGAGCAACTCATCACACGCCGTCTCGAGCTCCTCGGCGCGTGCACGATCCTTCATAGACGTGGTGTTCGCAAAGAGCGTCAAGCTCGCGCCCTGCATAGCGGCACGGCAGAACACGGCACCACACGCCACGTCGGACAGCAGCTGTCGGGAGCCCTTGTCCGCCATGTCCTCGAGCAGCGCCAGTGCGCGCCCGCAGGCATCCATAATGCGATACGGCGGCATGGCGGCCACGTGCAGCGCATCCTGAATCGCAGCCGGTCGGGCCGGGTCCTCACGCGGAATACCGTACGCCGCGGACACCTGTCCGTAGGCACGAACGTCCTCGGCAACCAACTCGACAAGCTCCTGGGCCAGCTCATCAGCCTGGGTAAACGCGCGCGTCAGGTCATCCGCACGATCAGCAAGCGCGGGATTGGTCGCACCGTAGCGGGCAACCATTCCGCACAGCGAGGCGCCCAGCGCGCCCACAAAAGCGCTCGCGCTGCCACCACCGGGAACCGGCTCGCGCGCGGCCAGCGCCTCGGCAAACCCGCGGCAGGTCTTGTCCATCATCTCTTGGCTCATACGCATGCACCTTCAAGTCATATACATCGGTCGGGCGGCAACCACCGACCGACCGCATCGATCACATAATGGTGCATAGTCTAGCCCATAAGTACATAAGCGTCAGCGCACCTGGTCATCGCGGATTTCTATGACGAACGATAGGCGTCGGCACCGCAAACATGGGAAACATGGCCCGCCTTTCGGGACTTCCGGACGTCACAAACTGGGGCATATCTATAAACAAGGAACCTGTTGGGGCAACGCCCGCGTACACGCGCCCCTTTAAAACAACGGACACCTCACCCCGGGGAGAGCCGACAGCACCGGCCCTCCCCTCTTTTGGACCCGTGCATATTGCCACTTAACGGCGCAAATCCGGCCCTCAGAATGGGACACATGGCCCACCCGAGCGAGCCGTCCACGCGTACAGTAAAGGCAGGTAATCCATGGGCGGTTACAGATCGAGGAGGACACGACCATGAAAAAGAAGGCCTTTGCGATTCTCACCCTCTGCATAAGCCTCTTTGCCGCATTTGCCCTGGTGGGCTGCGGTGGCAGCGGCGGCGCTACCGGAAGTGGCGGTGGAGCAGAAAAGCC
>DXMX01000035.1:13511-18398 GCA_019413955.1 Collinsella sp. | reverse complement strand
TTTTTATTCAAGACTTTAGTCTGCTGGCCGCGCAGCGCCCAGCTTTAAACCACCCGCTACGCGGGTGGAGACAAACGGCTTTACAAAGCCACCCCTCCGACCGATATTGACGATTGTTCAGGCCGTCAGGAATTCGAGTCGAAGGGGTGGTCGCCATGGCCCAGAAGGCCTACAGCCTTTCCCACACGAAGTGGATGTGCAAGTACCACATCGTGTTCACGCCGAAGTATAGGCGCAAAGTGATCTACAACCAAATCAGGAGCGACATAGGGGAGATCCTCAGGAAGCTGTGCGAGTACAAGGGGATCGAGATAATCGAGGGGCACCTGATGCCCGACCACGTGCACGTGCTGCTGGCGATCCCGCCGAAGTACAGCGTCGCGAGCGTCATGGGCTACCTGAAGGGGAAGAGCTCGCTGATGATATTCGACAGGCACGCCAACCTCAAGTACAAGTTCGGCAACAGGAAGTTCTGGGCGGAGGGCTACTACGTGTCCACCGTCGGCCTGAACGAGGCGACGATCGCCAAGTACATCAGGGAGCAGGAGTCCCACGACATCGCGCTGGACAAGCTGAGCGTGAAGGAGTACGAGGACCCCTTCAAGAGGAGGTGATCCTGCCGGTTCGACCGGCGCGCCACGGGTCAAGATGCACTAGGCCTGGACGAAGTCCGGGCCCGCGCCTTTAGACGCGAGCCCGGGGCCCGTGGGTTATACCCTAAGAGCAAACCACCCTTTTTAAGGGTGGTTCTGATTAAAGAAAAATCAAAAAAAGTCTGAAATAGGTCTTGCATAGTTAGTTATATAAAGTATTATAACGTCATGGGATGAATGAAGGGTTCATCCAAGTGAGTTAGGAGTAAGGGATGTTCAATTTCGATGAGCCTCGTTACGAGAAGGTTGTGAGCGATGCCCTCGCTCTCCGTCCTCAGATTGAGGCTGCCGTGGACAAGGTCTGCGAGCAGGGTTATTCCAACATCTTCTTCATCGGCTGCGGCGGCACCTGGGCCCACACGCTCCCGATGAAGTATTGGGTCGAGACCACCACGGCCGACGTCGACGTCCACTGCGAGATTGCCGCTGAGTTCCTCGCATGCCCGCCCAAGACCTTCAACAAGGACTCGGTCTGCGTCTTCTCCACCCGTACCGGCACCACCCCCGAGATCATCGAGGCCGCCAAGTTCTGCCAGGAGCAGGGTGCCCGCACGCTGATGTATGTCTCCAACGACAACACCCCGGCCACTGAGTACGCCGATTACAAGTTCTTCAGCTTCGCCGAGGACGACGTTCTGTGCGAGGCCATCTACACCTACCAGATCACGCTGGTCGCCCGCTTCCTCAAGAACGCCGGAGCCTTCCCCAAGTACGACACCTTCATGGAGGAGTTCGGCAACATCGCTCCGTACCTCATCAAGGCCAAGGACGCTCAGGACGAGCGCTGCGCCGCCATGGCCGAGGACTTCAAGGACACCGATTACCACATGGTGATTGGCTCCGGCATGCTCTGGGGTGAGGCCTACGACTACGCTATGTGCATTCTCGAGGAGATGCAGTGGATCAAGACCAAGTCTATCCACGCCGCCGAGTTCTTCCACGGCACCATCGAACTCTGCGAGGAGGGCACGAGCCTCATCATGCTCTACGGCGAGGACGACACCCGTAAGCTCATGGACCGCGTGGACAACTTCACCCACATGCTCGCCGACGAGAAGGGCGTCCATGTCCGCGTGAACAAGTTCGACACCGCCGAGGTCGAGCTGCCGTTCAGCGACCCCGAGTTCCGCAAGATCGTCTCCCCGATGGTCACCTACACCATCACCGAGCGTCTGAGCTGCCATCTCGAGCACGTCCGTAACCACCCGCTCACCACGCGTCGTTACTATCACCAGATGAACTACTAATCCTCTCAAATTGCTGCGGTTGTCTGCAGGCGAGCTGCGCAGAATGCCTCGCCTGCAGACCTGTTTCTGGGGTTGATCGAAATGGTTGTCCAGTATCTTCTAGTTGCACTGGTCGCATTTATTGCGTCCATGGACGAGCAATTATTTGGCATTACGATGCTTGGTCGTCCGCTGTTTACGAGCCTGTTCGTTGGCTTGATCCTTGGCGATGTCCAGCAGGGCGTTATCGTCGGCGCTGCTTTGGAGTCCATGTTCATGGGCGCCAT
The DNA here is from genome assembly GCA_019413955.1 of Collinsella sp. Lineage (GTDB taxonomy): Bacteria > Actinomycetota > Coriobacteriia > Coriobacteriales > Coriobacteriaceae > Collinsella. The sequence continues at coordinate 16,232 of DXMX01000035.1, read as the reverse complement.
CATGGTCGGCGCGGCGGTTCCTCCCGAGGTCTATGCCTCCGGCGTGCTTGGCTGCGCGTTTGCCGTCATTACGGGTACGGGCACGGCAACTGCCGTCGCACTCGCCCTTCCCGTCTCCGTCTTCCTTCAGGTGTGGCGCAACTTCTGCTACGCCGTTCCGGGTGCCTTTGCCTGCAAGAAGATTGAGACCGCTCTGGCAAATCGTGATCTTGCCAAGGCGAATCTGTACCATCTGACCATCGTGCCGCTGTCGATTGGCATTCCGTCTGCACTGCTGGTGTTTTGCTCGCTGTTCTTTGGTGCCGACCTCATCAACAATGCGCTTAACGCTATTCCGCAGTTTGTGATGGACGGCCTCAACGTTGCGTCCGGCGTCATGGTCTGCATCGGCTTCGCTCTTCTTATTAGGACCATGGGCGACAACAAGCTGCTTCCTTGGCTGTTCCTGGGATTCATTATGGTCATCTACCTCAAGATGGACGTTATCGGCGTCGCCGCAGCTGCCATTTGCGTCGCACTGCTCCTGGCCTTCCGCGAGGGCTCGTCCGGTCCGCAGACGGTTGCTGCAGATGAAGAGGAGGACTTCTAATGGCTACCCAGAACACCGACCTCAAAGAGGCCAAGAAGGACGCGATTATGAGCCCCGATATGTATCGGAGCATGTTCCTTCGCCAGTTTACGAGCCAGTGCTCGCAGTCGTACGACAAGATGATGGCAATGGGCTTCATGTACACCATTCAGAAGCCCCTGCGAAAGATCTATCCCAACGACGACGATTACTATGCGGCGCTTGATCGCCATACCGAGTTCTTTAACATCACGCCTCATGTGCTTCCGTTTGTAGCCGGCCTAACGGTTTCGATGGAAGAGCAGGCGGCTGCCGATAAGAACTTCGACACGTCCTCGATTAACGCCATGAAGGTCGGCCTCATGGGACCGCTTTCCGGCATCGGCGATTCGTTCTACTGGGGTACGTTCCGCGTGGTCGCCGCCGGCATTGGTATTGGCATCGCGTCGACGGGCAACCCGCTCGGCCCCATCGTGTACGCGCTCATCTACTCCGTGATTAACTTTGCAACGCGTATCGTCGCCGCCCATCTGGGTTACGACCTGGGAACCAAGTTCCTGCAGCAGTCCGAAGAGAACAACCTTATGTCTCGCATGACGCATGCTGCCGGCGTTCTCGGAATGACCGTCATTGGCGCGATGATTGCGGCACAGGTCTCGCTGTCCACGGCTTTGACCTTTGACGTGGGTGGTTCGGAGATTGTCCTGCAGGATCTGTTCGATTCAATCTTCCCCGGTCTGCTGCCCTTGCTGGCAACGTTCGCTTGCGTTGCCCTGTACAAAAAGGGTGTCAAGACCATTTGGATTATTATTGGCATCTTCGCGATCTGCATCATCGGAACGGGCTTGGGAGTGTTCGCAGCGGCGTAATGTTGACCGCTATGCTCGCGCGTTGGATAACTAACTGACCGTTTGAAAACGGGGCTCGGCGTAAGGCCGGCCCCGTTTTTTGTTTGACGGATTTTCCGACCGTCCAAAAATTCACGCTCGCTCATCACCCACGTATCTCTCATCTCTCATTCGTCACTAATATGAGAGATAACTGAAAGACGAGAGATAAATATGAGAGATAACTGATCAGCAAAGAGACAAGCAATCATGGTATTGTCTCAATAATGATTGTTCTACCAGCAAAAACATGTTTAAATGAAACAGATGGCAGACATCTTATCTTTCATCTCTCACTTATCTCTAATATGAGAGATAGGAGTAAGATGAGAGATAATTACGAGAGATAACTGAGAGACGAAGGAAATCTATTCGCGGCATTCTCCGTCGGGCCGAGCGAAAGGACATGCAGATGAACGAAAACGAGCTGACCGGTCTGCTCGAGTCTTTAAGGCGCATGGGCTCGGACGATCTTAACGTCGAGGTCAAGGAGAGCGCCACGACGCTTTCCCGCGACGTATGGGAAACGGTTAGCGCATTCGCGAATACCGCTGGCGGAATTATCGTGCTCGGCGTGAGCGAGCGCGCGGGCTTTGTCCCGGTTGAGAACTTTGAGACCGAGAAGGTGCTCAACCAATTCGTAGCGGGCATGGGTGATGCCGGCGGGCGCGGAAAACTGGCCAATCCGCCCAAATACACCATTGAACGCGTGGAGCTCCAGGGCACCGTGGTTCTGGTCATCACGATTGAGGAGCTCGACCCGTCGAGCAAGCCTTGTTATGTCATAGAGCGGGGCGCTCAAGGCGGCAGCTACAAACGCATCGATGATAAAGATGTTCCGCTCTCGTCGACCGAGGTCCTGTCCTTGTCATCGTATGAACGGGCGAGCCCCAGTGATCGCGATGCAGTGCCCGGCGCGGTCGCAGGCGATCTTGACGAGGCCCTGGTCGACCGCACGATAGAGCGTGCTTTCTCACTGACACCTCGTGCGATGCGCGGCGCGCCGGACAAGAAAACGAAGCTGGAGCGCCTGAATTTCCTCGACTCCCAGGGCAATGTCACTAAGGCCGGACTCCTGGCTGCGGGTGCCTATCCTCAGCAGTTCTATCCCAAGCTCTTTATCGATGTGGCGGTCTATGCCGGAACGCAGAAGGGCGCGGCGGGGTCGTTGAGGTTCATGGACCGTACGATCTGCGAGGGAACGTTGGGCGAAATGATCTCGGATGCCGTCGCGGCAATCGCCAAGAATTTGCGGCGAACCTCGAC
>DXMX01000035.1:1327-13501 GCA_019413955.1 Collinsella sp. | reverse complement strand
CCGTAATCCACCGAGAATACGGAGATCGGTTCTGTGGGCAGTCGATCGCTGTTGACGTCTTTGATGACCGTATCGAGGTGACGAACCCCGGCGGCCTATACGGGGGAAAGACTCGCGAGAACTTGTTTGACGGCAGCTCCCGATGCCGTAACGCGACGCTCGTGAAACTCATGTCGATTGTCCCGCTGCCGGATGGCGCAGGTTCGCCGGCTGAGGGCAATGGCTCGGGCATCCCGATGATGATCGATGCCATGCGCGCGCATGGTCTGGCCGAGCCCCTGTTCTGCCCGGGGTTCGATCGGTTCAAGGTCGTACTTTACCGTTCAAAGATCGAGCCGGTCGATCATGGCGGGGGCTTAATTGTGACGGCACTCAAACATTACGGCGAGCTGGGGACGCGTGAGCTGGCAGAGCGCACGGGGCTCACAATTTCCCAGGTTAGGTCGCGCGTCAACGCGCTCATTGCTCAAGGCGAGCTTGAGCCCACGGCGCCGGCGACGAGCCGCAACCGCAAGTATCGACTGTTGGAGCGCGTGGAATAAATGCGTTAGCGGACGAGGCGACCCAATAATCGACTCTCGATTGGCGCCCACTAAGGTTAAGCGGTTGTTGCCCAGTTGACGGTGATGCTAAAGACTCGGCTTACGCCGGCATGGCCGCGAACCCGTCCATCAAGAACAGCCTAAGAACCAGCTTGATGACATATCCCGGTTTGACTTCAGCCGCGTCAAAGACATGGCGCTCGGCGAGCTCGCTGCAGTATGTATAGATGTCGCGGATAAGGTCCGCGCCCGAAAGCGTAAACATGTAGCCTGCGTCCGAAAGCGCATTGGGCGCGGCGGGCAACTTGGCCATGTGGCAGAACGTTTGCAGGTCGGGCGCCATAACATTCTGGTAGTCGAGGTGGCCGCTGGCATCCTGTGCGGCAAGCTCCAATTGGCGCACAAAATCCAGCGCCGCTGCCAGCACAAAGCTCGGCGTAGGCGCGTTGACGTCCTGAGTGGTCGCCACGAGCCTGCCCGCCGCCTGCGTGACAAGCCAAGCGACCTCGCGCTGGCAACGCACGGCCTTGCGCGTAACCGGCTTGATGGACGAAGAAGAAACGCTCCCCTTAGGCGGATTCGAAGCAGCCATAAGACCCTCCCATGAACAATCCGGCCCAACAGGCCCGGACGAAACACGTGCTACATCAGTATACAGGGGAGTGGGGTAGCGGGGTACAAGCGCGCCAGCGGCAAACCGAGAGCATCAACAATGTGCCTCCGCTCTATTTGGACGATGGTACGTGGGTCATTAAGTACTCGGTTCAAGCGCCGGGTACCGTTGGTTTTCGAGACCAGAATTACAACCGTAAAATGCTCAACTGCATGGAATGTGACGTCCCAGTCGGAGTCATATTTGCAACCGAGGTGGGCTATAAGGTGCTCGGCCTTGCGTTTGTTGAGCGGTTCGAGCCCGAAAACGGATGGTTTGTTCTGCACGGTCCTGTTCATAAAGGCGGACCGGACCCTCGTTTTGCGCCCGACATGAGTTATCTGAAGCACATACCCGTCGATATTGAGTTTGCCGGACAGGGTGCGACCGACGATGAAATTTGGCTTTGGCGGTCTTTTACGATCGTGCTGTTTGATCGGATCGCGTGGCGATGCAATCTCGCACACGCCTGCCGGTGCATGCTCTTCCTGATTTGTATAGCGAGAGGGGAGCGAACGTGAGCTGGCGAGGCGATATTGCGATGGGGAAGTACGGAAAACTGCCGTGCGCCCTTATAGACAACAAAATGTTTCCGAGCGTAGAAGTTGATTGCGGGTCGTTTGTCGTCGCCTGTCCTTGCTGCGGCTCGCAAATACCGTGCCTCGACATTCGGTTCATCGATGCGTGCGACAGACTTAGCGACGAAGTGAGAAAACGGACAGGCGTTCATATGCCGGTGTATCAGGAGAAATGCCCTGTTTGTGGCCTCGATATCGTGTACGACGCCGGCGACGAGGGATAGGTGATGCGGAGGAGCTGGCTGTGAAGGCATCTCTGTCCCTATAAATAAATCCCCTCACCGAGCTGCTTGTGGAACTTGGCGTGATGGTCGCGTGCCCAGGTAAAGAGCGCCTGGTCAAAGTCGGTGCGCGTGGCCGGGACGCCAAAGACGCCGGCAACTTCGACGCGTACAAACTCCAGTGCCGGCAGCTTGTTGATGGCAGTGAGGGCAAACGGGGACGAGGGCTCCTCGAACAGATAGCGGCTGCCTTGCAGCGCGTCGCAAATGGTGCACGTGTTGCCGAGCGACGGGGCTTTGGAGGCTCGCGCGCCTACGGGCTTGTAGCCGCAGCGCTTATGAAGGTAGTCGCGGATCTCGCCCGGCACGCAGCCAAGAGCGGGCACGATGGCGAGTGCGTTGGCGTTGGCCGTGTCGATGGCAATGTGCCCGGCTTCGTTGGGCGCGTGCGCGATGGCGATGCTCTCGTCGTTATCGGCTCGATAGGGAATGCCGAAGGCCGCGACCGAGGTCTCTTTGTGACACTTCCAGCACTCGCGCTTGCCCAGTACAAGATATATATACGGCGCTGAGGGGTCGGATCGGTCAACACCGGGCAGCCACTCGGCAAAGGGCTCGGGGTTGACGCCGCTGGGTACATACCAGATCTTCTTGGTCCGGTCCCATTTGGCGCCCAACGCCTTGGCTTCTTCTTTGTGCGAAAAGGGAACATCGAGCTCGGTGCGCATGGTGGCTCCTTGGTGCTGCAGGTGTAAGTGGCTCAAGGATACCGCAGGGTGTGGACGTTGTGGCGTTTTGCCGAGAAGCTGCGGCTCGGATGGGTTCGAGACGCGTTGGTCTCGGCCTCGGTGGCTATTGAGCGGTTGGAGCAGCTTGCGGCGCAGTTTTCTGCCTGGCTATTGTTGCTGTTGGGGTATTGAATTTGTTTGGCAGCCATTCGTCAGGTGAATTGATGTTACGTTGCGATGACGGTTGGAGCTGCCAGCGGATTTGGCGACATAAAACAAAACAGCCCAGAGGACATAGCCTCTGAGCTGCGAACATTTGGTGGGCGTTAGAAGATTTGAACTTCTGACCTCTTCCGTGTCAGGGAAGCGCTCTCCCCCTGAGCTAAACGCCCGATCAAGGGTGCGCAAGCGCGCAAGGGATAATATAACGGAGCCTGAACTCGGTGGCAAGAACATTTTTAAAAATCGCTTACATTGTGGAATTCGGGGGCTTTGTCATATCCATTTCAAAAGAGCCTGCTGCCGCGATTTGGCTGTCGCATAATGCAAGGCCATTGCGGTATCGAGCTATGGAAAGACGCCTGCGGAATTGTCCTACCGATAAGCGGACAAGCCTCCAGCTGGTGACTTCGCCGTGGTAAGGTAAGCCGAATTGTTTCTAGGCTGTTTCGGGGGAGTGGAATGAGCAAAGAGTGTGTCGAGCAGGTCGAAGGCACAGGGGCTTCGGTGCCGATGACCGATATATCGAACATTGATGTGCCCGAGGGCACCGACGAGCTCAGCCGCAACACCCGTCGCGCCTGGCGCGAGCGCCTTAACGATGCGTCGTCGCGCAAGATGATCACGGGCGTCTTGGCTACGCTGGTGGGCGGTTCGTTTTGGGGCTTCTCGGGCACCAGCGCGAGCTTTCTGTTCGATATCTACCACGTCGACACCTTGTGGCTTATGAGCGTGCGTCAGATTCTCGCCGGTCTACTCTTTATGGCCGTGGTTGTTACGCGCGACCGCGAGCGCCTGATTAAGCTCTGGACCACACCCGCCGATCGCAAGCAGCTGCTGCTCTTTACCGCCTTTGGCCTGCTGTTCAACCAGTTTTGCTATCTTTCGGCCGTGCGCCTGACGAACGCCGGAACCGCGACGGTGCTCCAGTGCCTGCAGCTCGTTATCATCATGGGCTACGCCTGCGTGACCGATCGCCGCATGCCGCGTACTCGCGAAGTCGTCGGCATTGGCCTGGCTCTGGGTGGAACCTTTTTAATCGCCACCGGCGGCGACCCCACCAGCCTGAATATCTCGACGCTTGGCCTGGCAGCAGGTCTTATGTGTGCGGTCAGCGCCGCGTGTATGGCGGTGATTCCCGCCAAGATCCTGCCCGAATACGGTAGCCCCATCGTCACGGGCTCGGCAATGCTCACGGCGGGCGTGGTCTCATGTGTCTTCGTGCAGCCCTGGGCGCATATGCCGGCGCTCGATGCCGCCGGTATCGAGGCGCTCGCGGTGTTCGTGGTTATCGGCTCGTTTTTTGCTTACATGCTCTATATGCAGGGCGTTAAGGACATCGGCTCGGTGCGCGCGAGCCTCATCGGAACTGTGGAGCCGGTTTCGGCGACCATCACCAGCGCCGTTATGCTGGGGACGGTGTTTTTGCCGACCGACCTTATCGGCTTTGTTATGATCATCGTGATGATGTTCCTCACGGTGTAGCTAGCGCCGCCGCCAAGACAGAAAAGGTGTTGTGCCGCATTTTCGCCAATTGATGTCCGTGTCTGGAGTTTAGCTGTCGATGCTCAAAATGCCATAAACTAGTAACGTTATGGACTTTTTCATTGCGACTCAATTGCGAGGATTTCTTTATGGCTGGTAATCACTTTAAGGGCAGCGATAGCGGCCGCCCTGCAGTTCCGCCGCGTCCGAACGGGGCTGGTAAGGCCGGCACGCCGGGCGGCGCTGGACAGGGCGGTTCCGGTAAGCGCGTGTCCCCGGGCGAGACGGCGATGTTTACCGCTCTGTACGAGCAGTCTCAAAAGGCAAAAAAGACCGGCCGTGCAAGAGGAAATGTCTTTGCGGACGGTGCAACCTCCACGTCGCAGCCGAGCGGGGCTCCTTCGGTACCCGCGAACAACGCGGGTGCTGCCAACGCCGCGAATGGCGCCGGCAACGTTAATGCCGGCAAGGCCGCCAACAATACTCCCTCTGCCGGTGGCGCGGGGCTTACGGGTAACCTTGGCACGATTTACACCGGCGCCTCCGAGACTGGCACGTTCGCCCGCCTGGATGATAGCGGTGCCGAGTTTGCGGGCTCGGGTTCCAAGGAAGATTATTACGATTTTGGTTTGAACTACGGTAGCGACGCTTCGTCGAGTTCGACCTCTGACGGTCTGGTCCGTCATCGCCATCGCAAGGGCGAGCGCAAAAAGCGTCACACTGGCGCCATTATTGCCGCTGTAGTCGCGGTGCTTCTCGTTGTGCTTGGCGCAAGCGGCTTTATGCTGCTTAACTCGGCAAAGACCGTAAAGAGCGAAGCGAAGGAGGCTGTCGAGATCGTCGGTGGCCTTAAGGACAAGGTCACGTCGGGCGATTTTTCGACGCTGCCCGACGATGCGAAGAAGATCGATGAGCTCTGTAACAGCATGAAGGCGGAGACCTCGAGCCCGCTGTGGGCGGCGGCTTCGTTTATCCCGGTGTATGGCAGCGATATCAATGCGGCCCGCACCATGATCGACGCCCTGTCCGATGTCTCGAGCAATGCGCTGGTTCCCATGGCCGATAACCTTTCGCAGGCTACGCCCGGCAAGCTGTTCCAGGACGGCATGATTAACGTGTCCGCGCTGCAGGCGGTCGCCGATTCGCTTTCCAGCAGCTCGAAGGTGTTCAAGAGCGCCAACGAGAAGGTCCAGGGCATTGGCGATACTCATATTTCCCAGGTGACCGAGCTGGTCGATAAGGCCAAGGACGGCTTTGCCACCCTCAACGGCGCGGTTGACGCGGCGGAGAAGGTCGCCCCCGTCCTTCCCCAGATGCTCGGCGCCAACGGCCAGACGCGCAACTACCTTATGTACGCCATGAACAACGTCGAGATTCGTGCTTGCGGCGGCTTTGGCGGTTCGCAGGGCCTGATTTCGGTCACTGACGGCCAGATGTCGATTGGCGAGTTTGTTCCCCGCATTGGACTCAGCGAGGATGAGGCAGTCGAGAGCGTCGACGAAGAGGATGAGGCGCTGTTCGGCAACCACAGTAACCTGTACAACTCGGGCAATACCTATTCGCCTGATTGGCCCCGCAACTCGCAGCGTGTCGCCGCGCTGTGGAAGTCCCAGTATGGACAGGACGTTGATGGCGTCATCGGTATCGACCCGGTGTTCCTGCAGTATCTGCTGGGCCTGGTCGGTAACGTGTCACTGCCCGACGGAACGGTTGTCGACGGCACTAACGCCGCAAAGGTCCTCATGCACGATGTGTACTGGAACTATCCGGTCGAGGAGTCGGACGGAATCTTTGCATCCGTCGCCAGCGCAGCCTTCGACAAGATTCTTGGCGGTATCGGCGATGTCGATGTTACGAAGCTTGTCAGCGCCGTTGAGCGCGGTGCCGAAGAGGGCCGCCTGATTGCTTGGATGAGAAACGATGATGAGCAGAATGCCATCAAAGAGACGGGCATTGACGCTTCGCTGCCCGATCCGGATGACCCGAGTGCCGATCCCGTTGCCGGCGTTTACTTTAACAACCTGAGCTTCTCCAAGCTCGACTGGTACCTGAACGCCGATACGCAGATTGGCCAGGGCATCAAGAACGGTGACGGCACGTGCTCCTATCGCATCACCGTTACCCTGACGAACATCATGACGCAGGAGGAGGCTGGCAAGCTGCCCGACTACGTTGCGGCGAGCGCACCCGATGCCGCGCGTGACGACGAGCGTCTGAATGTCTCGTTGTTTGCCCCGACGGGCGGCAACATTACTGATTTGACCGTCGAGGGCACCCAGTTTGGTCTTGGCGCCGCTACGTGGCATGGAATCCCCTTCTATTCGGGTACCGTTGACCTGCATGCTGGCGAGACGACGACGATCACGTATACGCTGACCACGTCGGCCGAGGCGGGGGACAAGCCGCTTACGCTGCGTCAGACTCCTACATGCCAGGCGGCTCGCGACAGCGCGTCGGCGTAGGGTTTTTCTGGTAGCGCAGATAATCGAGTACCATTTTGGGGCGGACAGGCAATCTGTTCGCCCCTATTTTGTAAGGAGAGCGCATGAAGTACTTTGGCACCGACGGCTTTCGCGGCGAGGCCAACGTTGGGCTGACGGTAGAGCACGCTTATAAGATTGGCCGTTTTGTGGGCTGGTATTACGGCGCCAACCGCAGTGCTAAGGCGCGCGTGATCGTGGGCAAGGACACACGTCGCTCGAGTTATATGTTCGAGGCGGCGCTGGTGAGCGGTCTGGTCGCGAGCGGTGCGGACGCCTATATGCTGCACGTGATCCCCACGCCGGGCGTAGCGCATCAGACCGTGGAGGGCTGCTTCGATTGCGGCATCATGATCAGCGCGAGCCACAACCCGTTTTGCGATAACGGCATTAAGCTCGTCAATAGCGACGGCTTTAAGATGGACGAGGACGTACTGGAGCTCATCGAGGACTATATCGATGGCAAGAGCGAGGTGCCGCTGGCCACGGGCAACCACATCGGCGCCACGGTGGACTACATGCAGGGCCGCAACCGCTACATTGCTTCGCTCATCGCCAGCGCGAACTTTTCGCTGCAGGGCGTCAAGATCGGCATCGACTGCGCCAACGGCTCGGCTTCCTCGGTGGCCAAGCCGGTGTTTGACGCGCTGGGCGCCGACGTGCGCGTGATCAACGCCGCGCCCGATGGCTTTAACATCAACGTCGACTGCGGCTCCACGCATATGGAGCGCCTGCAGCGCCACGTGGTGGAGCAGGGCCTGGACGTGGGTTTTGCTTACGATGGCGATGCCGACCGCTGCCTGGCCGTGGATGAGCGCGGTCGCGTGGTAGACGGCGACCAGATTTTGTACGTGTGTGGCGTGTATCTGAACAAGCACGGTCGCCTTTCGGGCGGTACCGTGGTACCGACGATCGCCAGCAACTTTGGTCTGGTCAAGTCGCTGGAGCTTGCCGGCCTGAGCGCCGTGACTAGCGGCGTGGGCGACCGTCACGTGTATGCCAAGATGCGCGAGGGCGGCTACAGCCTGGGCGGCGAGCAGACGGGCCATACGATCTTTGGCGATATCGAGCGCACGGGCGACGGCATTATGACTTCGCTGCGCGTGATGGAAGTGATTCGTGCCGAGCGCGAGACGCTCTCGCAGCTCACGGCTCCGTGCAAGTTGCTGCCGCAGGCGCAGGTGGCCGTGCGCGTGGCGGACAAGGACGCCGCGCTCGAGAACATGGGCGTGCAGAACGCCATCGCCGAGGCCGAGGCTGCGCTGGCAGGCGAGGGCCGCGTGCTCGTGCGCAAGAGCGGAACCGAGTCGGTTATCCGCGTGCTGGCCGAGGCACCCGACCAAGCCGCCGCCGACGCCGCGATGAAGCGCATCGCCAACGCGCTCGAGGCTTTATAGCTACGCGGTTTTACCAAACCGCGTAGCTGCTCGACGCTGCAAACGGCCCCAAGCGGCAATCTGACGTTCAATTTCAAGGGCGCGACCAGAAGGTCAGCGCCCTTTCATTTCACGTCACCTTGCTCGCTTGGGGCCGTTTTCGCTGACGTTGCCAAGACATTAGCGTCAACATGGTTGGCGTTGGCGATGGCGTGCTGGTCAATCCTTACAGCTCGTAGAGCGTGGTGAACTTGTCCTGCAGGTAGCTGCAGTAGTAGCGGGCATCGAACGCCATGCCGCACGCGCCCTTGATGAGCTCCGGCGCGTCCTTGGCACGGCCCCACTGCCAAATGTGCTCGCCCAGCCAGGCGCGGACGGGTGTCAGGTCGCCGCTCGCACAGGCGCCGTTGAGGTCGACACCGTCGCGGCACATGGCCGGCACAAACATGGCGTCGTAGGCGCTGCCCAGCGCATAGGTGGGGAAGTAGCCAAACGAGCCGCCGCTCCAGTGTGTATCCTGCAGGCACCCGTGCGTGTCGTCGGGAACGGGAATGCCCAGGTACTCATCCATGAAGCGGTTCCAAAGCGCGGGGATGTCCTTGGCCGTGGCCTCGCCGGCAAACAGCATGCGCTCGATCTCGTAGCGCACCATAACGTGCAGCGGATAGGTGAGCTCGTCGGCCTCGGTGCGGATCAGCGACGGCTGAGCGATGTTCATGGCGTGGTAGAGCGTGTCCTCGTCCACGTTGCCGTAGACCTCGGGCGCGTGACGGCGCAGCACCTCGAGCAGCGGGCCCATAAAGGCACGGCTGCGGCCAACGGTGTTCTCAAAGAAGCGGCTCTGGCTCTCGTGGATGCCCATGGAGGTGCCGCCCTCCAGACAGGTGCGCGCATAGGCGGGATTGACGCCCAGCTCGTACATGGCGTGCCCAGCCTCGTGGATGATGCTGTAGACGTTGGAGATGCAGTCGTTCTCGTAGATGTGCGTCGCGATGCGCGCATCGCCCACCGAGAAGCCCTCGCTAAACGGATGCTCGGTAAAGGCGAGCGTGGTGTCGTCCAGGTCCAGGCCGACGAGCTTCATGAGGTCGAAGCTCATGGCGCGCTGGGCAGCCTCGGGCACATGGGCGTGCAAAAAGTCGGCAGCCGGCTGCTGGCCGCGCTCACCGATGGCGTGCACGAGCGGCACGACCGTGGCCTTGACCTCGTCGCAAAACGCGTCGAAGCTCTCGGTGGAAAGGCCACGCTCGTACTGGTCGAGCCAAACGTCGTATGGGTCGCGCCTGGGGTCCATGAGCTCGGCCTGATGCTTAAGCTGTCCGACGATTCTGTCCACATAGGGCTCAAAGCTCGCCCAGTCGTTGGCCGTCTTGGCCTTGTGCCACACAGCATCGGCCTCGCAGGTGAGCCTGGTCCAGGCCTCGGCCTCCTCGGTGGGGATGACGCTGGCCTCGCGCTGGTCGCGGCCGAGCACGCGAATCTCGTCGAGCAACTGCGGGTCGTCGATCTTTCCGCCGGCGACGGTCTCGCGTGCCAGCGAGCGCACAAGTTCGACAGACTTTTCGCTGGTCAGGAGCTTGTGGTGCTCGCCGGCAAGCGTGCCCATGGCATCGGCACGGGCGGCGGCGCCGTTGGCGGGGGCGATGGTTGCGCCGTCAAACTCGGCAATCTTGAGTAGGTACTCGCGGGTCCACAGCTTGCCCTCGAGCTTGCGGAACTTCTTGACGGCCGTGTCGGCCTTGACGCCCTTGGCGGCTTTTGCCACGGCGGCCTTGGCCTTCTTATCGAGTTTCTTTCCCATACCATATCCTTAATCTCGCAGGCCGCGCCGCCTTTGGGCGCACGGCCAGTTTGCACAGCTACCCGTCTTGTACCCAGCGCGAACAAAACGGAACGCGGCGATACGCTCGCACAATGTGGTATCCTATAGCCCAATGCGTTGACGGAGAGGGTTTTGCCCGCCGCGTCGCCGGCAAGAGAGGGAAGGTCATGGGCTGCAAGCCTTCCTGCGGTGGCAAGGGCCAAGCGTTCACTCCCGAGCAGCGACCTCAACGGGCGCGCGGCCAGCGGCGGCGAAGCCCCAGTAGGGAAGCCGTGAGCCTCGCGATAAGGGGCGCAGAGTGGGCACGGCGGGCCAGACATCCGCCGGGTCAAACAAGGTGGTACCGCGGAATTCAACCGTCCTTGGGCAATGCACATGCCCGAGGACGGTTTTTTGTTACCGAACCGGGCCGCGTTTTCGCAACGTCAGGCGACGGCAGTCGTCTCGGCGAGCGGGGAGCGCGAGAGACGAAAGGGAAGACATGAGTCTGATTGATGATCTGGTCAAACTCGAGGAAGAGGCCAAGGAGCTCGTCGCAGGCGCCGACGACGCCGCAAAGCTCGAGGCCGCGCGCGTTGAGCTGCTCGGTCGCAAGGGCCGCATCACCGGCCTGATGCGCATGATGGGCAAGCTCGCCCCCGAGGATCGTCCCGTGATGGGCAAGCGCGCCAACGAGATGCGCCAGCTGATCGAGGGCATGCTTGACGAGCGCACCACCGAGATGAAGGCCGCCGCCCTCAAGCACGCACTCGAGCACGAGGCCGTCGACATCACGCTGCCGGGCATCCGTCCGCAGATCGGTCACCAGCACCTGATCAAGCAGATCATCGAGGAGGCCGAGGACATCTTCTGCGGCATCGGCTACACCGTCGAGTCCGGCCCCATGGTCGACACCTCCTATTACAACTTCACTGCGCTCAATGCTCCCATGGATCACCCGAGCCGCTCGGCCCGCGATACCTTCTACGTGGTCGACAACAACCCCGGCAGCGTCGCGCACCCTGAGGCTCACGCCCACGGCGAGTCCGATGTGCTGCTGCGCACCCAGACCTCGGGCGTGCAGATCCACACCATGGAGTCGCAGAAGCCGCCCATCTACATGATCTGCCCGGGCACCGTCTACCGTCCCGACACGGCCGATGCCTGCCACCTGCCTCAGTTCAACCAGATCGAGGGCCTGGTCGTCGACGAAGGTATCACCTTTGGCGACCTTAAGGGTACGCTCGACTACTTTGTTAAATGCATGTTTGGCGAGGACCGCAAGACGCGTTACCGCCCGCATTTCTTCCCCTTCACCGAGCCTTCCTGCGAGGTGGACGTGAGCTGCCACGTGTGCGGCGGCAAGGGCTGTAACTTCTGCAAGCACAGCGGCTGGATCGAGATCCTGGGCTGCGGCATGGTCGACCCCAACGTCCTGATCAACTGCGGCATCGACCCCGAGAGGTACACCGGCTTCGCCTTTGGCATTGGCGCCGAGCGCGTCGCGGCCCTGCGCTACGACCTGCCCGACCTCAGAACGCTCATGACGGGCGATATGCGTTTCTTGAATCAGTTCTAGGCTGCGGCTTGCCCAAGCACGGCACCTCGGCGCTCATTCGTCGCTTGCGTACCAAAGTACGCGGCGCTCCTCTTTCGGGCCGATCTGCCGCACTTGGACAACCCTCGCTTTGTAAGGAATGTTCACTAAGTTGAAGTTTCCACCTGCATCTCTTCGCAGGCTTTCAGTATGAAAGGAGAGCTAGATGCGTGTTTCTTACGACTGGCTCAAGACCATGATCGATATTCCGGAGGATCCCAAGACCCTTTCGGACGAATATATCCGTACCGGCACCGAGGTCGAGGCGATCGACACCGTGGGCGAGTCCTTCGACCACGTGGTGACCGCCAAGGTGCTCACCAAGACCCCGCACCCCGATAGCGACCACATGTATGTGTGCTCGGTCGACGTGGGTGACAAGAACCTCGACGCCGACGGCAACCCCGCTCCGCTGCAGGTCGTCTGCGGCGCGCAGAACTTCGAGGCCGGCGACCACATCGTCACGGCCATGATCGGCGCAGTTCTGCCCGGCGA
>DXMX01000035.1:0-1317 GCA_019413955.1 Collinsella sp. | reverse complement strand
GAAGAGCAAGCTTCGCGGCGTCGTGTCCATGGGCATGAACTGCTCCGCGCGCGAGCTCGGCCTGGGCGGCGACCACTCCGGCATTATGATCCTGCCCGAGGATACGCCCTGCGGCATGCCGTTTGCCGAGTATGTGGGCTCGAGCGACACCGTGCTCGACTGCGAGATCACGCCCAACCGCCCCGACTGCCTGTCCATGATCGGCATGGCCCGCGAGACCGGCGCCATCTTCGACCGCGATTTCCACGTTGAGCTGCCCGCCATCAAGGCCGAGACCGGCCGCGCGACCGACGACGAGCTTTCGGTCGAGATCGCCGACGAGGGCCTGTGCGACCGCTATGTCGCCCGCATCGTGCGCAACGTGAAGGTCGGCCCGTCGCCCGACTGGATGGTCAAGCGCCTCAACGCCTTGGGCGTGCGCCCGCACAACAACATCGTCGACATCACCAATTACGTGATGATGCTCACCGGTCAGCCGCTGCACGCCTTTGACCTGGACACCTTTGCCGAGCGCGATGGCAGGCGTCACGTGGTGGTTCGCGCCGCCCAACAGGACGAGAAGTTTACGACCCTCGACGGCGAGGAGCGCACGCTCGACGCCGGCATGGGCCTCATTACCGACGGCGAGCGTCCCGTGGCGCTGGCCGGCGTTATGGGCGGCATGGATTCCGAGATCGAGGACGACACCGTCGACGTGATGGTCGAGAGCGCCTGCTTCAACGCCGGTCGCACCTCGCACACCAGCCGCGATCTGTCGCTGATCTCCGACGCCTCCATTCGCTTTGAGCGCCAGGTCGACGAGACTGGCTGCGTGGATGTCGCCAACGTTACCTGTGCGCTGATCGAGGAGATTGCCGGCGGCGAGGTTGCTCCCGGCTATGTCGACGTGTTCCCCGCGCCCAAGACCATCGACAGCATTAAGCTGCGCCTGGCCCGCGTGCATGCCATCTGCGGTGCCGACATCGAGCCCGACTTTATCGAGCGTTCGCTCACTCGCCTGGGCTGCACCGTCGAGCGCGACGGCGAGGACTTTATGGTCACTCCGCCGAGCTTCCGCCCCGACCTGCCGCGCGAGATCGATCTGATCGAGGAGGTCCTGCGCCTGTGGGGCATGGGCCGTGTGACGGCGACCATCCCAGCTGCCAAGAACCATATTGGCGGCCTGACCCGCGAGCAGAAGCTCACCCGCAAGGTCGGCGAGATCCTGCGCGCCTGCGGCCTCAACGAGACCACGACCTTTGGCTTTGCCGCCCCGGGCGACCTGGAGAAGATCGGCATGTCCACCGAGGGCCGCGGCTGCCCCGTGGTGCTCATGAA
>DXMX01000034.1:7497-18449 GCA_019413955.1 Collinsella sp. | reverse complement strand
AAAAGCGGTCCTTCAGATTGGGGACGGGCCGGCATTTCGACCGTTCGGTATGCCGGCCCGCTCAAGGGATGTGAAATTAATAACGCTCGAAGAAGGCAAGGGCGTTATCGCTGCAGAGCTTCTGCATCACGGTCTTGCCAAAGTGCTTGGAGAGCATGTTCTGGAATTCGGGCATCTTGCTGGCATCGGAGAGGAAAGCGGGCACCTTGGCGCCGTCCCAGTCGCCGCCGAGTGCGATGACATCTTCGCCGCCCAGGTCGAGCCAGTGTTCGATATGGGCTGCCAGCTGGTCGAAGGTGACGTCTGCGGTGGTCTTGTCGGTCGCATCGTTGGATAGGAACTCGCTGCAGTAGTTGAGGCCGACGATGCCGCCCATGTCGCGAATGGTGCGGAACTGGTCGTCGGTGAGGTTGCGCTTGACGCCGCAAACCGCACGGGAGTTGGAGTGGCTGGCGACGAAGGGGCGCGTGGCGTGGGCGACAACCTCGTCAAAGCACTCGTCGTTGAGGTGGGAGACGTCGAGTATCATGCCGGCGTGCTCCATCTGCGTAAGTGCCTCGATGCCGGCGGCGGTGAGGCCGGCGTGGGTGTCGTGGCCGCTCGCGAGCGGTCCCTGCGCGTTCCAGCTGAGTGATGACATGAGTACGCCCAGGCTCTTGAGTACCTCGATCAGCGCGGGGTCCTCGGCAAAGAACGTGGCGTTTTCGATGGTGTGGATGCAGGCGACCTTGCCGTCTTTGAGCGCAGGGCGAATGTCAGCGGCGCTGCGTACGTTGACCATGCGGTCGTGGTTGAGCATTGCCTGACCGCTCATGTGCGCCATGATCTGCGCCTGGAAGCGCGCGGCGTGGGCGGTGGGAATCTCGTCGGGGACAAACGTGGCGAAGCACTGTGCCCACGGCGTGTTGCCGATCTTTGCGAGCGAGATGGCGCAGGCGTTGCCCTCGATGAGGTCGAAATCTTGCGGATGCGTTTCGTCGCCGGGGAAATAACCGTCGGTGCCGGCGGTAAAGCGCAGGTCGAGATCGAGCGTGGCCCAGCCGATGCGGTCGGCGGTGTCGCAGTGTAGATCAAATACGGGATATGCCATGGTTCCTCCGGTTGCAGCGTTTCTTTGCAAACTGTCATTGAATTGTATGACTAGGGTATAGTTAGCGCCATATGTTCATGGCGGCCCGCGTTGTGCGCCGCCCTTATTACGGAGGTTACCATGTCCAACCAGGGCAAGAAGGTCAAGACCCATTATCGCGGCACGCTCGACGACGGCACGCAGTTCGATAGCTCCTACGATCGCGGCGAGCCGCTGGAGTTCACCTGCGGCGCCGGTCAGATGATCAAGGGCTTCGACGCCGCTGTTGTCGACATGCAGGTGGGCGAGAAGAAGGCCGTGCACATTCCTGCTGCCGATGCCTACGGCGAGCACAATCCCGAGATGGTTCTGACCTTCCCGGCCGAGCAGGTTCCCAACATCGAGCAGATTGAGAAGGGCATGAAGCTCTTCCTGTCCACGCCGAGCGGTATGCCCGTCCCCGCCGTCGTCATTGACGTGACGCCCGAGGCTGTGACGCTCGACGCCAACCACGAGCTGGCCGGCAAGGACCTCAACTTTGATATCGAGCTCGTCGAGGTCGAGGGTTAGAGTATGCCTGAACGCTTGGTTTCGACGACATGCTTGGGAAATCTCAACGATCCGTCCTATGAACTCCTGCTTCGCCGGGAGCTGGGCGGTGTCTTTGAGGTCGATGAGCTACTGCTCGATTGGGACCAGGCCGATGTATGCGCGTTTGTGGGCGTGACGGAGCTGGAGCGCACGATCGATGTTCGGCTGGATACTGCCGACGGCGGTCGTCTTGCCGATGGCGACGTGCTCGCCATCGACCGCTCGGGCATGGTGCCCGTGGCGGTTGTCGTGCGCCTGCGCAGCGCCGAGGTTTATTTGGTCGAAGTCGACCGCATGGATCCGATTGCGCTCGCGCATGCGTGCTGGGAGATCGGCAATATGCACGCGCCGCTTTTCCGAGGCGATTCGGACGAGTATACCGTGCGCATGTATACGCCGGTGCAGCCTGTTTTGGGCCGCATGCTCCGGGGCGTCGAGGGCGTTCGGCTCTCGGTGGTTACCCGTGAACTCGATGCGGACCGGCGCTTTGCGTCGAGTGCGGCGGATGCCGTTGTGAGTATGGCTCCCGACTTTACGATCGTAAAAAAGGCGCGCGGTTAACGTGCGTATGAGTAAGACGGACTTTGAGAGGCAGCTATTCAAAGTCCGTCTTACTGTTGATGAGGTGCTTTGGGGGGAAAGCATATGGGTCTTGAGGGGATCAAGCTGATTGCATGCGATTTGGACGGCACGTTGCTGCATCCGGGGGAGCACGAGCCGCGTTCCGAGGCCTTTGAGCTCATCGATGAACTGCATCGTCGCGGCATTGTGTTTATGCCGGCGAGCGGTCGTCAATATGCGAGCTTGCGCCATCTGTTTGCCCCGGTGGCCGATGAGCTCGCCTATGTGTGCGAAAACGGAGCCCTGGTGATGAGCGAGGGACGTGCCGTTGTCAAGCGTTCCATGAAGCGTAGCCTTGCTATGGATGTCGCGAATGCCGTGGTTGCGTATCCCCATGCCGACGTGACCCTTTCGTGTGAGGGACATCTCTACACCATGAGCGGCAACGATGCGTTCGTCGACCATTTGCGCTATGAGGTCCACTGCGATGTGGCGGTGGTCGACCGCCCCGAGGACATCGACGAGGACGTCATTAAGATTGCCTTCCAGACGCCCGAGGCGGATCAGCCGGCGGCCCTGGAGTATTTCGAGCGCCTCTTTAGCGACCGTGTCGACGTGATGACGTCGGGAACCGAGTGGACGGACTTTATCGGCTTTGATTCGGGCAAGGGTTCCGCGCTTGCCGATTACGGTCGCGCCTTGGGTATTTCGCCCTATGAGATGATGGCGTTTGGCGATAACGAAAACGATCGCGACATGCTCAACGTCGTGGGCCATCCCTATCTGATGGAGAACTGCAACCCCACCATGCGCGACATCAACGACCGCGTCCGTTACGTGCACACGGTCGAAGAAGAGCTGCGTCGCCTGCTTGCCGAGTAGGCACGTCCCAAACATCTACCGGCAGTCGGGGCAGAGACCCTCGAAGATGGTGTAGTGCGACGTGACGTGCCAGCCGATTTGCTCGGACGCCTTGGCGTCGAGCTGGGCATCGAAGGGGAGCGGTACGTCGATGACGCGGCTGCACGAGGTGCAGATGATATGCGCATTCGGCTCGATCGTGCGATCGAAGCGGCTGCCGCCCGGCGTCTTGATGGAGAGAATCTCGCCGGCGTCGGCCAAGAGATTGAGGTTGCGGTAGACCGTGCCGCGGCTGATTTTGTCATCCTGCGCGCGCACGACGTTGTAGATTTCGTCGGCGGTGGGATGGTTATAGCTTTGGCGCACGGCGTCAAGAACCAGCTTTCGCTGCCTGGTATTCCTTCTTTGCACCGCCATGCGCCTCGCCTCTTTTCTATCAACGGTCGTAGGTAAATGATACCGTATTTAGCACACAATACTAATAACGAGGCGTGAAACCGTCTTCATTGGCAAGTGGGGTTCGGGCCTGGGCGTCTACGAGGCGAAAACGCGTTCCCATGCGCTCGTAGGAGGCATGAAGCGCCTCGAGATGAGATAGGATATTTGCCGGAGCTCCCTGTATCTCCATCTCGACTGAGCCGTCTTCCATGTTACGCACCCAGCCGGTGAGGGAGCGTGCCTGCGCGAGGTTGGTGTTGGTAAAGCGAAAACCAACGCCTTGGACTTGCCCCGCCCAGCGCAGGAAATAGCGCAGGGGAGTGTCTTGAGTGGCCTCGTCGCTTGCGAGCACAGTAAGTCTGCGGCGCAGCTCGAGCTCGACGTTTGATGGTTTTTGAGGTTCTCGACTGCCGCCGGTGACGCTGGAGAAGAACGTATCGAAGAGGCCCATCGCTATGCCTGCTTGCCTGCGTCGGCCGGGAAGGTAATGCCGGCCTGCTGGCGCACGGCATCCATGATGCGCAGCGAGACGAGTGTGACATCGCGGTAGTGGCCAAGCTCGTGACGTCCCGCCGGGGTCTCCCAAATCTCTTCCTTAACGTTATCGATGCCGCCGATGGCGGTGATAAAGTCTGTGAGTTCGTATTCCATAGTGTTGCTCGATTTGGGCAGGTCGAGCACGCGGCCGTTGTCGCCCTGTTCGCGCGGTGCCTCGGTCGCCGAGCCGCGTACGACGTCGCCGCGATAGTCGATGCGGACGTTGCGGGGCGTGGACAGATGGTCGATCTGGATAGTGCCACGCTCGCCTTCGATTTGCGAGGACAGCAGGTCATTCGTAATTTTGGAGTGCGCGAGCTCGACGGAGATCCGGCCACCGCCGTAGCTGGCGAGGATGGAACCGCAGCCGTCGATGGGGCCGTGCGTGAGCTGTCGCGTGGTGGGGTCGAGTAGAGTAGTCATGCTCGTAAGGCCGGAGGGCATGCCGAAAATCTCGACCATGGGCTCGACGGTGTAGACGCCAATGTCCATGAGGGAACCCGATGCCATATTGCAGTCGAAGATATTGGTGGCGCGTCCCGCGAGAATCTCGTTGTAGCGCGAGGAATATTTGCCAAAGCGCAATGAGGCGCGGCGGATGGGGGCGATCTCGCCCAGGGCGTCCTCGATGGCGTGGAAAGCGGGGTCGTGGAGGGGACGCATGGCCTCGAGGGCCACGACACCTGCTACCTCGGCAGCGCGGAAGACTTCCAGCGCCTGCGCTTCGGTGGCGCAGAAGGGCTTCTCGACGATGACATGCTTGCCACCGGCGATGCAGGCAAGGGCCTGCTCGTAGTGGAGCGCATTGGGGCTGCCGATGTAGACGGCGTCGACGTCGTCGGCGGACGCAAGCTCGTCAAGTGCGGTGAAGTTACGCTCGCCGCCGTGTTCGGCGGTAAAGGCGGCGCCGCGCTCGGCATCGCGCGAGAGCGTGCCCACAAACGCGGCTTGGTCGTTGGCGTTGACGACCTGGATAAAGTCGTCGGTAATCATGGATGTGCCGATGGTCGCTATACGCAGCATGTATCCCCCTCGTGCCGTTCGGTTTACAGGATGAGTGTAGCGCGAGGGGGCAGGAAATAGCGTGCGAAAACGCCGTTACAGGTCGTTCTCGTTAAAGCCGGTGTCGATATCGAGGTTACTGCCGTCGGCTGCCGTGGTGGCGAGCTCATCGCAGCGTTCGTTGAGCTCGTGACCGGCGTGACCCTTAACCCAGATGAACTCAACCTTGTGCTTGCTTTTGGCAGTGAGTAGGCGCTCCCACAGGTCGCGGTTCTTGACGGGCTGCTTGTTGGCGGTTTTCCATCCGCGCTTTTTCCAGCCGTCGATCCAGTGCTTGTTAAAGGCGTTGACGACGTACTGCGAATCGGAATGGACCTCGACCTCGCAGGGGCGGTTAAGTGCCTCGAGCGCCACGATAACGGCCATGAGCTCCATGCGGTTGTTGGTGGTCTTGGCGTAGCCGCGCGAAAGCTCGGAGGTAAAGGTCTTGCCGGCGGGGTTGGTGTATTTGAGCACGGCGCCGTAGCCGCCGCGTCCCGGATTTGATCGGGCCGAGCCGTCGGTATAGATGATGACCTTCACGGGCTTCCTTTCGTTGGGTACGTTTCGTGTGAGTGACCATTGTAGCGCCATGCCCGCCGGGGGCTAGCAATCTACGATTTCTACCCCGTCTTCCGACAGTTAGTTGGCATGGATGATGCGGTTGAGCTCGTCGAGGTATTGCTGCAAGAGGGAAGAGGGCTTGCGATCGTTATGCATGATGTAGCCTATGTGCATCGTTGGGGCGTCTGCTAACGGGATCGATGCCATACCCCATTGCATTTCATTGGAGAGGACACCGGTCGACAGGGTGTAACCGTTCGACGTGATAAGTAAGTTAGTAAGTGTTCCGCGGTCCGAGATTCGTATGTTGCGGTCGCAAGGGATATAGCTAAAAGGTTCCTCGGCGTAATAGAAGGAGTTTGAGGTTCCCTGCTCAAAGCTGTAGCGCGTATAGGGCGTGAGGTCGGCAAGGGACAGCTGCGGGCGGCGTGCGAGCGGGTGGCGCTCGCTAACGAAGACGTGGACCGTCGCGTCGAATAGGGGATGGAAGCTTGCGCGGGCATCGGCGAAGGCCTTCTGCAGAACGCGGGCGTTAAAGTCATCCAGATACAGAATGCCGATATCGCTGCGAAACGCACGGACGTCATCGATGATCTGCGATGTGGTGGTCTCGCGCATGATGAACTCGAACTTGCTGTCGCGGCAGCGCTCGACTACGTTGACAAAGGCCTCGACCGAAAAGGCGTAGTGCTGGGCGGAAATGGCGAGGCGGGCTTGCGGGGTGCCACCGTCCTCATAGCGTGCCTCGAGCATGTCGGCCTGCTCTACGACCTGGCGCGCATAGCCCAAAAGCTCGGTGCCGTCGTTGGTGAGCGTGACGCCGCGGCTGGAGCGCGTAAAGATCTCCAGATGGAGTTCTTGTTCTAGGCTTTTGACGGCGTTTGAGATGTTGGACTGAGCGGTATAGAGGCGCTGAGCTGCGGCGTTGATTGAGCCGGACTCTGCCACGGCGATAAGAAAACGAAGCTGCTGGAGGGTCATCGGTGCCCGTCCTTTCGATAGCTATCTAAAAAACCGATAACAGGTTAGCGCTTTTAAGTGATTGACCGAGCGAAACAATGCTCGTACTATTCAAAACACACAAAGGCGGTAGGTAATTAAGCCGACCACGGAACCGGGATGTCAAAAGGAGGACCGCATATGAACTGCTTATCAAGACGAATGCCGGGCTCCTGTTTGCGCCCGTCGGCGTGATCAGGAGACAGCGACTTACTTCTCTCTTATTTATTTACTTTCGTTCGATCAAGGAGATCATCATGAGCCAGTTCATCAACAACCCCGAGCACACCTTTGGTTTCGATACCCTGCAGCTTCATGTTGGCCAGGAGAGCGCCGACCCCGCATCCGACTCCCGCGCCGTGCCTATCTACCAGACCACGAGCTATGTGTTCCGCAACTCCCAGCACGCCGCCGATCGCTTTGGTCTTGCCGACACCGGTAACATCTACGGCCGTCTGACCAACTCCACCCAGGGCGTCTTTGAGGACCGTATCGCCGCGCTCGAGGGTGGCGTGGCCGGTCTTGCCGTCGCCTCCGGTGCCGCCGCCATCACCTATACCCTGCAGGCTCTTGCCCAGGCTGGTGACCACGTGGTGGCTCAGAAGACCATCTACGGCGGTTCCTACAACCTGCTCGAGCATACGCTCTCCCAGTTTGGCGTCGAGACCACGTTTGTCGATGCTCATAACCTGGAAGAGGTTGAGGGTGCCATCAAGGACAACACCACGGTCATCTATCTCGAGACGCTCGGCAACCCCAACTCTGACATCCCCAACATCGACGCTATCTCCGAGATCGCCAAGAAGCACGGTCTGCCGGTTGTCGTCGATAACACCTTCGGCACCCCGTATCTGTTCCGTCCGCTGGAGCATGGCGCCAACATCGTTGTCCACTCCGCAACCAAGTTCATCGGCGGCCACGGCACCTCGCTGGGCGGCGTGATCGTCGACGGCGGTAACTTCGATTGGAAGGCGAGCGGAAAGTACGCCCAGATCGCTGAGCCCAACCCCTCCTACCATGGCGTCTCGTTTGCCGAGGCTGCCGGTCCCGCCGCCTTCGCAACCTATGTCCGCGCCATCCTGCTGCGTGACGAGGGTGCCTGCATCAGCCCGTTCAACGCCTGGGTCCTGCTCCAGGGCACCGAGACCCTGTCGCTGCGCGTTGACCGTCATGTCGAGAACACCAAGAAGGTCGTTGAGTTCCTTGCCGGCGACAGCCACGTTGCCAAGGTGAACCACCCGAGCCTGCCTGAGCACCCCGATCACGAGCTCTATCAGAAGTACTTCCCCAACGGCGGCGCTTCGATCTTCACCTTTGAGATTAAGGGTGGCCAGGAGGCTGCCTGGAAGTTCATCGATCATCTGCAGGTGTTCTCGCTGCTCGCCAACGTGGCCGACGTCAAGTCGCTCGTCGTGCACCCGGCTACCACCACGCACTCCCAGCTCTCTGCCGAGGAGCTCGCCGAGCAGAACATCACGCCCTCCACGATCCGTCTTTCCATCGGTACCGAGAACGCCGAGGACATCATTTGGGATCTGAAGCAGGCCTTCGCCGTGCTGGACGAGTAAGGCGACTTGTGCAAGGACCCCTTGCGACTCGATAGGTATAACTGCATAAATGCCTGCTCAAGGCGCCTGCGCAAGCAATGGTTGCGCAGGCGTCTTTTTTGCATAGGAAGGGCGCTATTACAGGGTTTTTGGCATGCTTTATGCATTTGAGTTGTGGAAAACTCCTGTTGAGAGGATGTGAGTTTTACGCAATTGACGTGCGCCTTTTGAGTAAAACTGCAGGTCGCGATTTGCTCGAGGTACTATGCAGCGCGATCGAATCACACGCAGCTCAAACGCAGCAAAAACGCACTACGGAGGTTTCCGGCTACATGAGGATCGATTCACGAAAACCGAAAGCCGCTGCCCTTTCCGCCGCTCTGACCGTGGCACTTTTGGCAGGCGCCGGCGCAACTGATGCCCACGCGGCAACACTGTCCGATACGGTTGGATCTACGCCGTCCGAGGCGACGCTGGTACAGCCCGTTGATTATCGCGGCGATGGTTATGGTTCCATGCAGGAGTGGAACGCCTCGATGGAGGCCAAGCGCGATTCCCTTGAGATGCGCGCTCAGATCATTATGAATATGTATGGCGACTATGCTACCGATGACGAGCGCGCTGTGCTGCAGGGTTGTATCGACGGTGCGGGTAGTCTGTTGACGATGGGGGAGGTCGACACGAAGTCGACCGAGCTCGATGAGCTGCGCACTGCGCTTGAGAATGCCAAGCGCGAAGCGCTCGAGGCCGCCGCAGCCGAGGCCGAGGCCGCCGAGGCCGTTCAGGCTTCGTATTACAACGCCGGCTCCGGCTTGTCTTACACGTCTGCTGCGTATTACGCGAACGGCTCGGGTCTGACGCGCTCGAGCGGCGTCAATAACTATAACGGCCGCCGCGAGACTTATTACAGCAGCAACGTGTTGTATCACCACCGCACGGGCGAATGGACGCAGGATTCCGAGGGCTTTTGGCGCGATTCCGATGGCTACTACGTCGTTGCCGCGGGCGATAAGGCCCAAGGCTCCACGTTTACCGGTTCCAAGGGCGAGTGCAAGGTCTATGACTCCGGCTGTGCTGCCGGAACCACCGACTACTATACCGGTTGGTAATCTGCCATCAGAGCAAAATAGGCACATGATGGGCGGGCGTCTTTACTGAGCTTTTAGGCAACGTAAAGCCGCCCTTTCTTTATGTGCGTTTGAGTTAACAGAGCCCTTACCGTGGCGGTACGCTGGGCGTATGCATGCGGGGCACACTGGTTCATGAGAAATAAGGTCTTTCTCGTGGAGGAAGTGGTCTCATGAACGCTCGAGATATCGCTATCGCCGCCGTCGCATTGGTACTTGGCTGTCTTGGCCCTACAGCTGCGTTTGTCGCAGGCATGCAGGGCTCGTGCGGGGCTGCTCCTATTGTGGTCGGCGCGCTCATCGCAGCAGCGCTGCTGGGAAGTGCGGGCGTGACCCTTTGCCGCGATGACGAGGACGAGACGCCGCAGGTGCGGCG
Organism: Collinsella sp.; assembly: GCA_019413955.1. Lineage (GTDB taxonomy): Bacteria > Actinomycetota > Coriobacteriia > Coriobacteriales > Coriobacteriaceae > Collinsella. The sequence goes on along the minus strand of DXMX01000034.1, from coordinate 8,738 downwards.
CTAACCGTTGTGAAGCTGGTTTTGCCCATAGATGAAGAAGGAAGCCGCCGCAAGGGGAGTGCCCTTTGCGGCGGTTTTTGCTATTGAGACTGTTGGATGCGGTGCGGCGGCGTTAACAGCTGGCCTCGATTTCGCGGATGCGCGAATAGAGCCATTCGTTTTGCGGCACCTGGATACCGTGCTTGGCCGCGAGGCGGCAGATGGTACCCGCAAATTCCTCGACCTCGGTTCTGCGTTGAGCGATGCGGTCTTGCGCCATCGAGGGCATGCCGGCGGGATCGAGCCCTTTTATGAGACGCACCATCTGCGTTAGGTCTGCCTCGGTGAGCTCGATACCCTCGGCATTGGCGACTGCAAGCGTCTCGCGCATGGCGGAGACAAAACTGCGGAGCTGCTCGGAGCCCTGCTCCGTAGCGCTTCCGTAGGTGCCGCCGTAGGCCATACAGGTCTGGTTGATGCCGTCGTTGAGCATGAGTTTGGCCCACATGCGATGTGCGATGTCGTGCTCGACGGTATGGGCGATGCCGCAACGCGTGTAGAGCTCGTCGATGGCGATAACGGTTGCGGGGTCGGTGCCCGCTGCCGCACCAAAGCGGATCTCGCCGGCATTGGTATAGGTGAGCTCCCCGTTGAGGAATACGGCGTCCATGCCCTGGCAGATACCAAGGACGGTGTGCTCCCAGCCAAAGCGCTCGGCAATCTTCTGCTCGCTCGTGATGCCGTTGCACAGCGACGCGATCAGCGTGTCGGGTCCCACGACGCTTTCCAGGGTTTTGAGCGCCACATCGAGCCCGGTTGTCTTGACCGTGAGGATGACCAGGTCGACGGGCGTCGCCTCGCTCGCGCGGACGGACTTGAGCGCGCAGGGCTTGCCGTTGACGGTGAGCGCATCGTTCGCATGGCGCTCAAAGCGCGCGTCGTCCATAACGTATTCGACGGCGTCGTTGCCGAGCGCTTGGGCGATCATGCTGCCGTAGAGCAGGCCCACGCCGCCCTTGCCGATGAAGGCGACCTTGTTGATCTGCATGTGAATCATCTCCCCATAAAAAGGCGCCCGCGTATGGGGCGCCTGATGGATTGTATGCCGCCGGGCCATGTCGCGTGCACCGGATGGCCGTATTTAGAAGAACAAACGCATGGGAACTTATGACGCGGGGCAGACCGCAAAGACACGTGCGGGATATCCGACGCCATCACGCACCTTGGGGAAGGTGCAGAAGATGACGGCGCCCGTGGCGGGA
>DXMX01000034.1:0-7487 GCA_019413955.1 Collinsella sp. | reverse complement strand
CGTCTAGATGGTCCATGACCTCGATCTGATAGCGGTCGACCGAGAGGATGTACTGTTCGCCGGGGTAGGGGTAGGCGTCCTCACGCGTGGTCACGCTCGCCGGGTCGGTGTCAGCCGGCTCGTGGCCGATGGCGCCGATGTCGCGCTCTTCAACGAGCCACTTGATGGCGCCGAGGTCCCAGCCGGGGTAGTGGGGCTGGCCGTCCTCGTCCTTGTTCTCGAGGTCGGCGAGCTTGGACCAGTCGGAGCGGAAGGCGACGAAAGCGTCCTCGGGAATGCGACCGTGCTCATCCTCCCAAGCTTTGAGGTCCTCGATGGTCAGGATAAAGTCGGGATTCGCGGCGCACTCCTCATGCTTGTCGATCACGCAGAGCGGATGCATAAACTCGATGGGTTCAATCTCTCCAAGGGAACGACCCTCGACATGGAAGTGGCGCGGCGCGTCGACGTGGGTGCCGTACTGCGAGGCGACCGAATACTGGAAGCAACGCATGGGCGCGAGCATGTCCTCGGGCGTGCCGGGCAGGTAGTCGAAGAGCTTGGTGGACTCAAATGGCTTAAAGCCAAACCAGTGCGGGGTGTCGCATGAGAGCGTGTGGGTGAGGTCGACCCAGCGATAATCGTTGCTTTTGAGCTGGGAGGCGAGGTTCCAAAGGTCGAGCGCGGGCATGGGCGGCTCCTTTCATCGGGCTTTTTGCTGATGTTAAAGCGGTGCCGTGACAGCTCGATTTCTGCTGCGTTACGATACGTTCTCGATTGCGATTCTACGATGTTTCGGCCGCGTGACCATTGTGTTTCGTCTTGCCGGGGTGCTGATGGCGAAAGGAGGGGCCGTGCAATACCGCGTTGACCCCAAAAGTGGTAACCGAATATCCGCTCTGGGTCTGGGCTGCATGAGATTTCCCGGTGCGCCGGGACACCCCGATGCGAAGACAACCGATGCCATCATTTCCCGTGCGGTGGAGCAGGGGATTAATTATCTGGATACCGCGTATCTCTATCCCGGTAACGAGGTGTGCGTGGGCGCCTCACTTGAGCGCTTGGGGCTGCGCGACCGGGTGTTGCTGGCGACTAAGTTGCCGCACGCTTCGTGCAAATGTGCGGAGGATTTCGACCGCTTTTTTGACGAGCAGCTGCACCGTTTGCGGACCGACCATATTGACTACTACCTTATGCACAACATCACCTCGCCCGCCCAGTGGGAGCGCGTGGTGGCGTTGGGCATCGAGGACTGGATTGCGCACCAAAAGGCTGCGGGGCGTATTCGCCAGATAGGTTTTTCGTACCACGGCAGCGCCGCGGACTTCCTCACGATGCTTGACGCGTATGACTGGGATTTTTGCCAGATCCAGTACAACTACGCGGGAGAGCGCTACCAAGCGGGAACGGCGGGACTCATGGCGGCTGCGGAGCGCGGGCTCGCGGTGTTTGTGATGGAGCCGCTTTTGGGTGGACGCCTGGCGGGCAAGCTGCCTCCGCGGGCCCGCGCCGTGCTCGATGGCGCCCGTGACCCGCATTTGCGCACTCCTACCGCCTGGGGACTTTCGTGGGTGTGGAACCATCCTCAGGTCACGATGCTGCTTTCGGGCATGACCGATACCGCACAGGTGGACGAGAACGCGGCATTGGCGGATCGCGCACTGCCGAATTCGATGACGACAGAGCAGCTCGATACCATCGCACGTGTGCTGGCGGAGTTTGAAAAATCGAATCGCGTGCCCTGCACGGGATGCGGCTACTGCATGCCATGCCCCAAGGGCATCAATATTCCCGGCTGCTTTGCCGCCTACAACGCGAGTTACGCGCATAGTTGGTTTACGGGGCTGTCTCAATACTTTACGGCGAGCGCGGTGCGGACGAACGAGCCCAAGCTGGTGAACAATTGCGTCAAGTGCGGCAAATGCGCACGTCACTGCCCGCAGCACATCGATATCCCCGGGCGCTTGGACGACGTACGCCGCCGTTTTCAGCCTGGCCCCGTGACGGCGGTGCTCAAGGCCTTCGGCAAAACGCGCTCCTCATGACCCTTTTATAACTTGCGGTGGAATAGTTCCTGTTTGCGGCAGAATGGGGCTTAAACAGGAACTATTCCACCGCAACTGAAGGGGGCTGTCGTGGGCTATCGGGATTCATGTGATGATTTGCGTGAGGTTCGTTGGGGCGTTTTGGGCGCTGGGCACATTTCGCATCGATTTGCATCGTCGCTCAAGAAGGTCGACGAGGCACGGCTGGTGGCTGCGGCCGGCCGCACTCCTGCACATGTCGAGGAATTTTGTCGAGCGTTTTCGATTGATGCTGCGCACAGTTATGCCACGGCTGACGATAGCGGCGATGCGGCTTATGATACGTTGATTGCCGATCCCGATGTCGATGCAATCTACTTGGCTATTCCACATGGCATGCATGCACATTGGGCTTGTCGGGCACTGCGCGCGGGAAAGGCCGTGCTGTGCGAAAAGCCGGCCGTTTTGAATGAAGAAGAGGCCCATGCGATCGCCTCTGTTTCCCGTGAGTGCGGTGTGCCGTTTATGGAGGCGATGAAAAATCGGTTTTGTCCGATGCATACTCGCGTGAAGGGTTTGCTTGCGTCGGGCGAGCTCGGCTGTATCGTCTCGATCGAAAGCGTGCAAAAGCTCGATTACGGCGAGTCTCCTTCGGGCTATCTGCTTGATCCGTTGCAGGGCGGCTGTCTATATGACATGGGCTGCTATGCGGTCGGGTGGTTTGAGGATTTGCTTGCGGGCGCGTGCGAGGTTTCGTCCCGTGAAGTTCGCTGGCGTGACGTATCGGGCGGTCGCGTCGATTGGGCCGACGAGATCCATATGAGCGTCGGCGGTATACCCATTCATATGGTGTGCGACGGCAAAGCAACATATGAAAGCCGCTTAACGATTGCCTGTGAGCGGGGTTCGTTGGAAATCGAGCGTCTCCATCGCCCCGAGCTCGCCCATGTGAAGTACTCCGACGGGCGAACGCTCGAAATAAATGCCCCGTTTGAGGTCGATGATTTCTACGGCGAAATCCAGCATGCGACGCAGCTCATTCAGGCGGGGAAACTCGAAAGCCCCATCATGTCCCTAGCCGCCACGCAGCGCTGCGCGCACATCATCGATGCAATCCGTCTAGCCCTCTAGGACTTGGCGCTGACGCGTAGGGGATCATGACGCCGGCGCCCGTGGTGCCTGGCGGCCCACATCTCTGATGCCCCTTTTATAACTTGCGGTGGAATACGGTCTGTTTGCGCCAAAATAGGGCACCAATAGACCGTATTTCACCGCAACTGATGAGGAGGGAGCTGGAGATGCTGACGATCGGGTGTCATCTTTCGACGACGAAGGGCTATCGGGCGATGGGGGAGACGGCGCTATCCATTGGCGCCAATACCTTTGCGTTCTTTACGCGCAACCCGCGCGGTGGCAAGGCGAAAGATCTTGACATGGATGACGTGGCGGCTCTGCGCGAGCTTATGGCGCAAAACGACTTTGGACCGCTGGTGGCGCATGCCCCGTATACCTACAACCCCTGTTCTGCCAAAGAGCGGGCGCGCGAGTTTGCCTTGGAGGCAATGGCCGAGGACTTGCAGCGTCTGGAAGCACTGCCCGGCAACTACTACAACTTCCACCCCGGTGCGCATGTGGGACAGGGGGCAGACGCCGGCATTCAGATGATTGTCGACACGCTGTGCCAGGTGATGTTTGAGGGACAGCAGACGACGGTATTGCTCGAGACCATGGCGGGCAAGGGCACCGAGGTGGGCCGTAGCTTTGAAGAACTGGCGTGCATTATCGAGGGCGTTGCCGCCAAGCGCCCAGAGCTGTCCGATAAGCTGGGCGTTTGTTTGGACACCTGCCATGTGAGCGATGCCGGCTACGACATCATCCATGATCTGGACGGCGTACTCGACGAGTTCGACCGCGTGGTGGGTATCGATCGCTTGCGTGCCGTACACATCAACGATTCGAAGAATCCTTGTGGCGCCCATAAAGATCGTCACGAGTGCATCGGCAAGGGATACCTTGGCAGCGAGGAATTTGGTGGCGGTATGCAGGTTATGCAGAATATTGTATCGAATGTCCGCTTGCGCGCATTGCCATTCATTTTGGAGACACCGAACGAACTTGCAGGTTATGCGGCTGAAATCAAACTGTTAAGGTCGTTGCAGCAGTAATGGCTGCCATAAAGTGGAGTGCTCCATTCACGTTATGGGTTTGTTTCAATCAGTTTTCTGATTGCAGATTCTTCCAAGCGGGTGCATAATAACCCACAGTTTTTGCAGACCTCTGAATCACGTGGGGTCATTGGAAGGAGACTGATTATGAAGCTGAAGAAGCTTGGCGCATTTGCCGCCACGGGTGCTATGGCGCTCGCCCTCGCTCTGACGGGCTGCGGCTCGTCCAACGCCACCTCTGGTTCTGATGCCGGTTCCAGCAGCTCTGACGATGCTAAGGTCGAGAAGGTCGACGGCTCCAAGGAGTACGCGCTCGTCAAGGACGGTACGCTGACCGTCGGTACCTCTGCCGAGTACGCTCCGTTTGAGTACAAGGATGACAACGGCGATTATCAAGGCTTTGACCTTGAGCTTATCAAGGCTATCGGCGACAAGCTGGGCCTGGATGTCGAGTATGTCAACAATGACTTTGACACGCTGGTTCCGGGCGTCGCCTCGGGCGCCAAGTATGACGTTTCCATCGCGGCTATCACCGACACGCCCGAGCGTGAGAAGGAAGTCACTTTCTCCGATTCCTACTACATGGACGATCAGGCTATCGTGACCAAGGTCGATAACACCGACATCACGGCCGACAACTACAGCGAGAAGCTCAACAACGCCGACGCTACCATCATTGTCCAGTCTGGCTCGACCGCCGAGTCCTTTGCCCAGGAGAACTTCCCCAAGGCCAAGATCGTCCCCTACAAGGACGCCACCGAGTGCTTCAGCGCCCTGCAGTCCGATAAGGGCGACGCCGTAGTCACCAACCGCTCCGTTGCCAGCCAGCTGACCGCCGAGCAGTTCAACACCTGCCAGACCATCAAGCAGATCAGCACCGGCGAGGAGTACGCCATCGCCATCAACCAGGGCAACACCAAGCTCAAGGACGACATCAACCAGGCCATCAAGGACCTGACCGACGACGGTACCGTCGACGCCCTCATGGCTAAATACAATATCAAGTAAAATAGCTACTTGATTGCGCGCGGGCCCTTTCCGTTTTGGCGGAGAGGGCCTTTGCGCTTCTTGAATGGGCGTCATCACGCCCTGTTATGTCGGCAACTTAAACGTTAGGAGCCACCTTGTCTCGATTGAACCAAGGAGCTATGGGCCAGAGCTATCCTCTGCCCTTGATGCTCCAAAAGCTGGCCTGTGCCCTGGCTGTGGCGCTCGCCCTGGTATGCGTGGGGGCCTGCGTGCCCACGACCGCCCAGGCGCTTGAGACCGCAAAGATTACCGCCCGACCCAACACCGGTTCGGGCAGCACTGTGGTCGGCGGCACCGAGACGCGCATTACCTGGGAGGTTCAGGCCGATGCCGACGAGGAGCTGAGCGGTCTTTCGCTGACGTTTGTCGACGGCACGACGTTTGACACCGATGACACGCGATTGACGATGCTCTCGGGCGAGGACCTCATGGATCGTACACCCATGAAGCCCACGTGCAAGGCTGACGGCCAGACGCTCAAGATCGACTTTGGCGAGACGGCGCCTGCCGGCGGCTTTTTCCGTGTCGAGGTTTACGGCGTGACGTTTCCCGTCGAGGGCGGCGATGAAGCTTTTAGCGGAACCTATACCCTGGCCGACGGTTCGACCAAGAAGATTTCCAAGATTCCCTCGGTGGAGATCAAGGGCGTGACGGCCTTCGATAACTTCCTGGCCGATCTTAAGGGGCAGCCGTGGGTCGAGGCATGGAATTCCAATATGTTCCTGCGCCTGTTCTTGAACCCGGTCATTTTGGTCCAAAGCCTGCCGATCGTCTTTAAGGGCTTCCTTATGTCGCTCTCGATTGTGCTTGTGGCGTTTCCGCTGGCGATCCCCTTTGGCTTTGCCCTGTCGCTCATGCGTATCTCCAAGTCGCGCATCCTGCGTTGTCTTGCCGGCATCTACGTGAATATCATCCGCGGCACGCCGGCATTCCTGCAGATCTATATCGCGTTCTTTGGCTTGCCGCTTGCCGGTGTCAAGGTTGACGACTACGTCTTGGGCGTTATCGTCATGGCCATGAACTCGTCTGCGTACCTGTGCGAGATCTTCCGCGCCGGTATTCAGTCGATCCCCGAGGGCCAGAACGAGGCTGCGCGCTCGCTGGGCATGAACGCCTTCCAGACACTGCTCTACGTTATGATTCCGCAGACGTTCCGCAATGTCCTGCCAACGTTGACCAGTGAGTTCATCCTGCTTTACAAGGATACGTCGCTGCTCGCGGCCGTGGGCGTGGTCGAGATCGTCATGAACGCCCGCACCATCGTGGCCACGACGGGCTCTATTACACCGTACGTGGTTGCCGCCCTGTTCTATCTGGTCATTACCCTGCCGCTCGCTCGATTGGTGAGCGGCCTTGAGGCGAGGCTTTTGGGCACGGCCGAAACTAAGAAGAAGCGTCCCGCCAAGAGCGCCGGACAGGTCGTCGCGACGCCCGCCGATCACATCGCCGGTCTGTAAGGAGGTCCTATCATGAGCGAAACCAATAACTCGAACGAGGTCGTCGTCAGCATCAAGAACCTCCAGAAGGCCTTTGGCGATAACGTGGTCCTGCGCGATATCGATCTGGATGTGCACAAGGGCGAGGTTGTCGTAGTTCTGGGTCCCTCGGGCTCGGGTAAGTCGACGATGCTTCGCTGCATCAACCGTCTTGAGCATCCCACGAGTGGCTCGATTGTCGTTGAGGGTGTGGACGTGTGCGCCAAGGGCGTCGATCTTAACAAGGTGCGCACGCATCTGGGTATGGTGTTCCAGCAGTTCAATTTGTTCCCGCACCTCTCAGTCAAAAAGAACGTCATGCTCGCGCAGCAGAAGGTGCTCAAGCGCAGCAAGGAAGAGGCCGAGAAAATTGCCGTCGAGGAGCTGACCAAGGTCGGTCTTGCCGAGCGTATCGACTTTATGCCGAGCCAGCTCTCGGGCGGTCAGCAGCAGCGCGTTGCCATCGCCCGCGCCCTGTCGATGAACCCGCACGTCATGCTCTTTGACGAGGCCACCTCGGCGCTCGACCCCGAGCTCGTGCGCGACGTCCTGGGTGTCATGCGCGACCTGGCACGCGACGGCATGACCATGATCGTCGTGACGCACGAGATGGGCTTTGCCCGCGATGTCGCCGACCGCGTCGTCTTTATGGACGGCGGCGTCATTGTGGAAGAGGGTACGCCGAGCGAGGTCTTCGACCACCCCAAGAGCGAGCGCACCAAGGCGTTCTTGGGAAATATCTCGTAGCCGGTTGATGTAACTGCCGTTACAAAAGAGCGGGGGCTGGACTTGAATCCAGCCCCCGCTCTTTTGTA
>DXMX01000033.1:16657-18950 GCA_019413955.1 Collinsella sp. | reverse complement strand
GCATACACCGCCCCCGCTGCGCCGGAGCCCGAGCTCGTTCCGCTCGACATCTACGACGCTCCCGCGCCGACGCCCAAGCCCGCCAAGCCGCTCGTCGACATCGACAGCCTTAATCCCGCCCAGCGCGAGGCGGTCCTGTCCACCGAGGGCCCGTTGCTGGTGCTCGCCGGCGCCGGCTCGGGCAAGACCCGCGTCTTGACCTTCCGCATCGCACATATGCTCGGCGACCTGGGTGTTAAGCCTTGGCAGGTTCTTGCCATCACGTTTACCAACAAGGCTGCGGCCGAGATGCGCGAGCGTCTGGCGGCACTCATCCCAAGCGGCACCCGTGGCATGTGGGTGTGCACCTTCCATGCCATGTGCGTGCGCATGCTGCGCGAGGACGCCGACCTGCTGGGCTATACCGGTCAATTCACCATCTACGATGACGACGACTCAAAGCGCATGGTGCGCGACATTATGCAGGCGCTCGGCATCGAGCAAAAGCAGTTCCCCATCAACATGATCCGCAGCAAGATCAGCTCTGCTAAAAACGCCATGATCGGGCCCGAGGACATGCTCAAGAGCGCTGATAGCCCCAACGACAAAAAGGCCGCGCAAGTCTACCTGGAGCTGGAGCGCCGCCTGCGCGCCGCCAACGCGATGGACTTCGACGACCTGCTCGTGCGCACGCTCGAGCTACTGCGCACCCGCCCCGAGGTGCTCGACAAGTACCAAGAGCGCTTCCGCTACATTAGCGTCGACGAATATCAGGACACCAACCACGTCCAGTACGAAATCGCCAACCTGCTGGCCGCCAAGTACCAAAACCTCATGGTCGTGGGCGACGACGACCAGTCCATTTATAGCTGGCGTGGCGCCGACATCACCAACATCCTGGACTTTGAGCAGGACTTTAAAAACTGCAAGACCGTCAAGTTGGAGCAGAACTATCGCTCCACGGGTCACATCCTGAGCGCCGCCAATGCCGTTGTTCGCCACAACTCGCAGCGCAAGGACAAGCGCCTGTTTACGGCCGAGGGCGATGGCGAGAAGATTCAGGCTTTCCAGGCAAGCGACGAGCGCGACGAAGGTCGCTGGATTGCCGGCGAGATCGAAAAGCTGCATGCCAAGGGTACGAGCTACGACGATATCGCCGTGTTCTACCGCACCAACGCCCAGTCGCGTATCCTCGAAGATATGTTCCTGCGCGCGGGCGTGCCCTACAAGATCGTCGGCGGCACGCGATTCTTCGACCGCGCCGAGATTCGCGACGTCATGGCCTACCTCAAGATGATCGTGAACCCGGCCGACGAGATGAGCGTCAAGCGCGTCATCAACACGCCGCGCCGCGGCATCGGCTCCACCTCGATCCAAAAGATCGAGCAGCTGGCGCGCGACAACCGCTGCTCGTTCTTCCAGGCCTGCGAGATCGCAACAGCCGAGACGGGCATGTTTAGCGCCAAGGTGCGCAACGGCCTGTCGAGCTTTGTGGCGCTGGTGCGCGAGGGCCGGCGCATGGACGGCGAGCTCAAGGACGTCGTCGAAATGATTGTCGACAAGACGGGCCTGCTGCAGGCCTTCCGCGCCGAGGGCACCATGGAGTCCGAGAGTCGCGCCGAGAACATCCAGGAATTCCTGGGCGTCGCCGCCGAATTTGAGGAGACGCACGAGGATATCGAGGGGACGCTCGAGAGCCTAGAAGAGCTGCGCGCAGCCGGTGTTGCCGACGTGCCTGCCGGCGCCGAGCCCGTCGTGGTGAGCGCGTCTGCGCCCGAGCCCGGCCCGTCTGCGCCCGCGTCTTCGTTTGAGGCGCTCGTTGGCGCTCGCGACGCGGCGGGTTCCAGTCCGCTCGACAGTTTGGCCGCCCCGGCGCTCTCGCCGCAGGATGCCCTGGCTGCTGCCATCGCGGGCAACGCCTATGCCGCGCCGACGGAGCTGCCCGCGGGCGCCGTACATGCCGACGAGATCGAGCGCACCTACGGCCCGCTCACCTGCAAGGCGCTGCCGGCACTCATGGAGTGGCTGGCCCTGCGCTCCGACTTGGATTCCCTGGCCGGCGAGACACATGCCATCACCATGATGACCATCCACTCCGCTAAGGGCCTGGAGTTCCCCGCGGTGTTCGTGGCCGGCATGGAGGAGGGTATCTTCCCGCACGTGCACGACTTTGGCGGTAGTGACGATCCGGGCAAGCTCGAGGAAGAGCGTCGCCTGGCCTACGTCGCCATCACGCGTGCTCGCAAGCGCCTGTTCCTGACCTATGCGGCCACGAACACCGCGGGGAACTCCAGGCCCTTAGCGGAGTGGATGG
>DXMX01000033.1:0-16647 GCA_019413955.1 Collinsella sp. | reverse complement strand
ACCTCTGCCAACCCGCGCTCGCGCTTCCTCAACGAGATTCCGTTCGAGGACATCGAGTTTAGCGGCATCGGTTCTGCCGGTTTTGAGGGCACGGGCTGGGAGAAGCGCGGCGACCGTCACGGCACCTTTGGCTCGGGCATGGGTTCGGATATGTATGGCGGCAAGGTGTTCGGTTCGCATACGCGCTCGACCGGCGGCTCCGGATCGCGCGGCGGATCGAGCTTCGACGATTTCTTTGGCGGCAGCAGCTATGGGACCGAGCGCCATCGTGGGGTCTCGCCCGACGCCGGCCGTGTTGCCTCGACCTTTGGCTCGGGCGCGCCGCGAGCCAAAAAGCCGTCGTCCAAGGTGTCGCCGACGGTGGAGCGCAAGGTCGATCGCGCCAGCGCGTCGCAGGACTTTGCCGCGGGCGATACCGTGAGCCACAAGACCTTTGGCACGGGTACCGTGATCTCGGTCGCCGGAGACATGATCGAGGTGCAGTTCGAAAAAACCGGCCAGACTAAAAAGCTTATGAAGGGCTTTGCGCCGATCGTCAAGCTGTCGTGATCCCGGCGGACCTGGGCGGGCGTATGGGGCAACATCGCCTGCTCGGGCAGTCCTGCGCAAGACGGAGGCCACATTAAGTGGCCTCCTTTGCGTGCGGAACTCGCGACCGATGTTGCCCCATACGCCCGCCCAGGTCCTTAGATAACGTTGCTTGCGAACGTCGCTTTGCTCGTTCGCTTTTTGGTCTGGAGAGCCGGGTGGGCTGATATATAGATACGAGTAGGGGCTCCTCCGTTGATGAACGGGGGAGCCCCTTGTTGCTTTTTGATTGTCGTTACTAGCCAGAGACTCGCCGGGATGGGGCGCGGAGTTTGGTCGATCGTGAGTTCCGCACGAGCCGGAGAGCACTTAATGTGCTCTCCGTGCGAGCAGGACTGTCCGAACAGGCGATCAAACCCCGCGCCCCATCCCGGCGAGCGCTCGGGGATCGATAGCTTACAGATGCGAGACGATCAGTTCCATCTTGCCTTCGAGGTCGATGGAGCTGACGGTGCTCGGGGCTAGCAGGTGGCTTCCCTTGTGGACGGGGTCGCCGCAGACGGTGCCTTCGCCGTCGATGACCGACAGACACATGAAGGGCCAGTGCTGGTCGAGGGTCTTGCTGCCGTTGACGCGCACGCGATCGACGGTGTAGCAGGGGTTGGACTCGAGTTCGGTCACGCCGTCGACTTCGGGCGCGGTCACGGTGCCGTCGGTCGGGGCCTGAGAATCAAAGTCGATGCAGTCGAGACTCTGCTCAATGTGCAGGGGACGCAGTTTGCCGTCGGTGCCGGGACGGTCGTAGTCGTACAGGCGATACGTCACGTCGCTCGACTGCTGCGTCTCCAAAATGAGCGTGCCGGTCTTGATGGCGTGGACGGTACCGGAATCAATCTGGAAAAAGTCGCCCTTGTGAATCGGCAGCACGTTGAGCATGTCGTCCCAGCGGCCGTCCTCGATCATACGCGCGGCCTCGGCGCGGTCGTGCGCGCGCTGTCCGACGATGATCGTGGCGCCGGGCTCGCAGTCCAGCACATACCAGCACTCGGTTTTGCCCAGGCTGCCGTTCTCGTGCTCGGCGGCGTACTCGTCGTTGGGATGGATCTGGATCGAAAGGTCGTCCTTGGCGTCCAGAATCTTAATGAGCAGCGGGAACCCCTTGCCCTCGCAGTTGCCAAAGAGCTCGCGGTGCTCGGCCCACAGCCATGACAGCGTGTGACCGGCGTACGGGCCCTCAGCGATCTGGCAGTCGCCGTTGGGGTGTGCCGAGATGGCCCAGCACTCACCGATGGGACCCTCGGGAATGTCATAACCAAATACGGTTTCGAGCTGGCGGCCGCCCCAGATCTTCTCGTGAAAGATCGGCGTCAGTTTAATCAAATCGGACATGTTCATACCCCCATGGTGTTGCGCGGCCGCCCACCCTAAACGAGCCGTAACGAGCGCCCGCATGACTACAAAAACCTATGCCAACGTTACGTTGTGCAGCTCAAAGCGGTCACCAACGTTGCGCGAGATCGAATGCTCAAAGGCGGTGCCGCTATCCAAAAAGCCAATCTGGTTGAGCTCGAGCAGGGGAGAGCCGGGTTTGGTGTCCAGGCGCTCAGCCTCTTCCTCGGTTGCCGCTACGGCGCGAATGGTGCGGTGGAAGCTCGAAATCTTCAGCCCGCATTGCTTGCGGATGAAGCTGTAGACCGATCCATACAGGTCTTTCTTTTTAAGGTCCGGAATCAGCTCGAGGGGCATGTAGGTGTACTCGATAACGATGGGCTTCTCGTCGACCTGGCGCACGCGCACGATGTGATAGGCAAAGTCGTCCTCGGCAATTCCCAGCTGGGCAGCGACGTCTGCTGGCGGATTGACAATCGAGAAATCGTAGACCACCGAGGTCACCTTCTCCCCGCGGTGCTCATACGAAAAGCCCTGGGAGCGATCGTTCTTGCCCTGGAAAACCGCCTGGCCGGGAAGCCCCGCCGTGTCCTTAACGTAGGTGCCCGATCCGCGCCGGCTGGTAACAAGACCTTCATCGGTAATCTGCTCAATAGCTCGTTTGACGGTGATTTTGGAAACGCTATAGAGCTCGCAGAACTCAACGACGGTGGGCAGCTTGTCGCCCGGCTTTAGAGCGCCGTCCTCGATGCTTCGACGGATATCTGCAGCTATTGCCTCGTATTTGGGAATCATGGAACCTCCTTTCCGGCTTGATTGAGTACAAACGAAAGTATAGTCCACGCCTAAGCATCCCTATTGCGTTTTTGAAAAGTTCGAGAAAGAGATAATTGAAAAACGCTTCTCTTTAACAACTAGAGCGCTTCAAATTAATATGCACTCTAATAATGTGGTATTGAGCAAATTGATTGGCTCGAGGACGGGGTTGGGCCGTTTTGCCGCCCAGCGAACCGAATTTCATGCCTTGCGTTTTCCCAGATAAAACCTGCCAAAACAAACCTGTCCCTTTTTGACAGGTTTTTGCCTGGGGAGCGGTACCATACAGGCAATGTTTAAACGAGAAAGGTGGGCTCCCATGGAACCTAAGCAGTACTACATCGGCATCGACGTCGGCGGCACTTCGGTTAAGGAGGGCCTGTTCGACGAGGACGGTAACCTGCTGGCCAAGGCCAGCGTGCCCACGCCTCCCATCGTTGACGCCGCGGGCTTTGCCGCGGTGACCGAGGCTATCGACCAGGTGGTCGCCAAGGCTCAGATTCCGCGTGCCTTTGTGGCGGGCATTGGCCTGGCCGTTCCGTGCCCCATCCCGGCATCGGGCGATGCCAAGGTCAAGGCCAACATTGCTATTAACCTGCCCGAGCTGAGAGTCGCCATTCAGGAGCACTGCCCCGACGCGGTCGTTAAGTACGAGAACGATGCCAACGCCGCTGCCATGGGCGAGGCCTGGCTCGGCTCTGCCAAGGGCGTGCAGAACGTGGTGATGGTCACCATCGGTACCGGCGTGGGGGGCGGCGTTATCGTTAACGGCGACGTAGTGTCGGGCGTTGTGGGCGCCGGCGGCGAGATTGGCCACATGTGCCTGAACCCCGAAGAGGAGCGCACCTGCGGCTGCGGCGGCCATGGCCACCTGGAACAGTATTCCAGCGCCACCGGCGTGGTGAGCAACTACCTTGCCGAGTGCAAGAAGGCGGGCGTCGAGCCCATCGAGCTTACCGGGCCTTCTGATTCCAAGGACGTGTTCCAGGCCTGCCGCGAGGGTGACAAGCTCGCGCTGGCAGCTGCCGATACCATGGCCGACTATCTCGGCCGCGCACTGGCGCTTATCGCCAACGTGGTTGATCCCGAGATGTTCCTCATCGGCGGCGGCGCCTCCGCCTCGGCCGATGTCTACCTCGACAAGGTCCGCGAGCACTTTAAGCAGTACGCGCTCTCCGCCTCGCGCGAGACGCCCATTAAGGTCGCTTCGCTCGGCAACGACGCCGGCATCATCGGTGCCGCTTACGTAGCCCTGCGCGCCGCCGGTAAATAGCTGGTGCGGGGGCAGGTGGTGAGGGGGTAGGCCTCGCCTCAACGTTTGTCCCAAATTGCGCTGCGCCCCTTCCGTTTCAGAAGGTTCGGCGTCAGCGTGCTACCATAGACACGTATGAGTACACACACGCATATGGAGGAAACCCATGGCAAACGTTCTTGTCTTTGGTCACCAGAACCCCGATAACGACGCCATCATGAGCGCCGTCGTCCTGTCCCAGCTGCTCAACCAGGTTGAGTATGCCGGCAACACCTACGAGGCCTGCGCCCTTGGTCAGCTTCCGGCAGAGTCCACCAAGCTGCTTGCCGACGCCGGCATCGCCGAGCCCCGCGTGATTGAGTCCGTCGAGGCCGGTCAGCTCGTCGTCCTCACCGACCACAACGAGTCCGCCCAGTCCGTCGCAGGCCTTAAGGACGCCACGGTCTTTGGCGTCGTCGACCATCACCGCATCGGCGACTTCGAGACCGCCGGCCCGCTGCACTACATCTGCCTGCCCTGGGGCTCCAGCTGCACCATCGTCACCAAGCTCGCCGGCGTGCTCGGCGTTGAGCTTTCCGACGTCCAGGCCAAGCTGCTGCTCTCGGCCATGATGACCGACACGCTCATGCTCAAGAGTCCCACCACCACCGATGTCGACCGCGCCGTCGCCGCCAAGCTCGGCGAGCAGGTGGGCGTCGACCCGGTTAAGTTTGGCATGGAGGTCTTCCTCACCCGTCCGTCCGGCTCCTTCACTGCAGCCGAGATGGTCGGCAACGACATCAAGATGTTCGAGCCCGCTGGCAAGAAGCTGCTCATCGGCCAGTACGAGACCGTCGACAAGACCCGTGCACTCGGCATGATCGACGAGATTCGCGAGGCCATGCGCGCCTACGCCGCCGAGAAGGGTGCCGACGGCATTGTCCTGTGCATCACCGACATCATGGAGGAGGGCTCGCAGGTCCTGCTCGAGGGCGAGACCGAGGCTGCTCAGAAGGGCCTGGGCATTGCCGACGAGCACGACGGCGTCTGGATGCCGGGCGTCCTCTCCCGTAAGAAGCAGGTCGCTGCCCCCATCATGGCCGCCTGCTAGGTTTTGTTGACCTAACACCGACGACCGGACTGCGGACGCCCCGCGCTCCGGTCGTTTTTTGTGCGCGGGACCGCGTCCCCTATTGGACAGGGGCGCTCGCACCGTTGAGCAAATAATGTTCAACCTGTGGTTCCGCTTTTCGGCCACGCCTGCGTGCTTGTCGTGCAGGGTAGGCTAGATGCAAGCGTAATACGTTAGAGCGCGGCGCCG
The DNA here is from genome assembly GCA_019413955.1 of Collinsella sp. Lineage (GTDB taxonomy): Bacteria > Actinomycetota > Coriobacteriia > Coriobacteriales > Coriobacteriaceae > Collinsella. Next base: position 11,362 of record DXMX01000033.1, on the reverse strand, counting down.
CCACTTGGGCGGGCCGTGCTTTTTTAAGACGGGAGCTTTCCCGTGAAAGGAGCCGCCCATGGCAGCAACTGAGCAGCTGTTCAACGTTCGTGAGCGCAAGCGCTTTGAACGTCACGACATTTGGGAGCGCATCGCCGAGAACGGCACGATTTCCGCCGCGGTCATGGTGATTGCCGCCATCGCCGCCGTCATTTGCGCCAATACCGATGCCTACGAGGCCATCCATCACTTTTTGGAGACCCCGCTGTATGTGGGTCTGGGCAACCTTACGGCTGGTCTCACCGTTGAGCTTTTCGTCAACGACTTCCTCATGGCGATTTTCTTTTTGTTGGTGGGCATTGAGCTTAAGTACGAGATGACGGTCGGCGAGCTCAAAAACCCGCGTCAGGCCATGCTTCCCATGCTGGCAGCCGTGGGCGGCGTCGTCGTTCCCGCCTGCATCTACCTGATCTTTAACCATGCCGGCGCCCGCAACGGTTGGGCCATCCCCATGGCAACCGATATTGCCTTTGCGCTGGGCGTGCTGTCGCTTTTGGGCAACCGCGTGCCCAACGGCGTGCGCGTGTTCTTCTCGACGCTCGCCATCGCCGACGACCTCATCTCCATCGCCGCCATCGCCATCTTCTACGGTCAGAGTCCCAACCCGTTTTGGCTGGGTGCCGCCGCGGTCGTGACGTGTGCGCTCGTATGGCTCAACAAGACGCAGCATTACCGCCTTGCCCCGTATTCGGTGCTGGGTCTGCTGCTGTGGTTCTGCATGTTCAAGAGCGGCGTGCACGCCACGCTCGCCGGCGTCATCTTGGCCTTTACCATCCCGGCCAAGTGCGGTGTCAAGCTCGATAGCCTCACCGATTGGTTGGGCGAGTGCCTGCCGCTGCTCGATGATCGCTACGACGACGAGGCGCACATCCTGGGCCAGCATGACTTTACCGTCTCGACCACCAAGGTCGAGCGCGTCATGCACCGCGTGACCCCGCCGCTCATCCGCATGGAGCGTCTGATCTCCACGCCGGTCAACTTCGTGATCCTGCCGATCTTTGCGTTCGTGAACGCGCAGGTTCGCCTGGTGGGCGTGGACATGAGCACGCTGCTCACCGACCCGGTGACGCTCGGCGTGTACTTTGGCATGCTGCTGGGCAAGCCGATCGGTATCTTTGGCATGACGTTTGCCCTGGTTAAACTCAAGATTTCCGAGTTGCCGCATAATGTCAACTGGCACATGATCGCCGGTGTGGGCATTCTGGGCGGTATCGGCTTTACCATGTCGATCCTCATCAGCGGCCTCGCCTTCCCGACGGCCCAGTTTGAGGTCTTGGCCGCAAAGGCCGCCATTCTTGCCGGCTCTGTCACCGCGGCCGTGCTGGGCATGATCTACATGAGTGTGATCTGCAAGCACCCCGCGCCCAAGGACGAGTAAAAGCACATACAAGTTTAAAAACGCCGCCTGTGAACACCATCACAGGCGGCGTTTTAATCATTGGGGACGTTCTTAAACGACTAGGGCTATTCCACGGTGCCGTAGACGGCGCCCCAGCCGTGGGCGGCCAAGGCGGAGTTGAGCTGGTCGCAAAGTGACTGGCGGTCGTAGTAGCCGGGCGGCAAAAGGTTCACGATTTCCATGAGGTCGGGTGCCAAGTCGACGATTTCGGCCTGCACGATTAGGTCAAGCCGGTCGATGGCGTGGCGGTCGTAAAACAGTCCGTCGACCAGGCGCTGCAGGTCACCGAATTCCTCGGCCTGGAACAATCCGTACTCCATAGTGCCTCCTTGGGCGCCCCACGCCGGCATGCGCGGCGATCGTAATTTATTGCGATGGACTTAATCTATCACGGCTTCATAACGTTGCGGCGGTGGCGGTCTATACTTAGACGAACTGCAACGTCCCGCTTCGCGAAAGGTCGCACCCATGCAGACGATCTACCAGAAGATGGAAACCACCGAACTCGATGCCGCCATCGAGGCGCTCAAGGCCGAGGTCGCCGAGGTCAAGGCCAAGGGCCTGGCGCTCGACATGGCCCGCGGCAAGCCGTCGCCCTCCCAGGTGGACATCTCGCGCCCCATGCTCGATATCCTCAATGCCGACGCCGACCTGCACGACGGCAACGTCGACTGCTCCAACTACGGCTGCTTCGAGGGCATTCCCTCGGCACGCAAGTTGGCAGGGGAGTTCCTGGGCTGCCCCGCCGAGCAGACGCTCGTGCTGGGTTCGTCGAGCCTTTTGATCGAGCACGACATCGCCGGCATGTTCTGGCGCTGTGGTTCGTGCGGCAGCGAGCCCTGGGAGGCTTACGAGGCCGCGCATGACGGCAAGAAGGTCAAATTCCTGTGTCCTGTTCCCGGCTACGACCGCCACTTTGGCATTACCGCCGACCTGGGTATCGAGAACGTCCCCGTCGCGATGACCGAGGCCGGCCCCGACATGGACGAGGTCGAGCGCCTGGTTGCCGCCGACGACTCCATCAAGGGCATCTGGTGCGTGCCCAAGTATTCCAACCCCACGGGCATCACCTTTAGCGAGGATACCGTGCGCCGCCTGGTCGAGATGCCCACGGCCGCGCCCGATTTCCGTATCTTCTGGGACAACGCCTACTGCGTGCACGACCTGTACGACGAGACCGACGAGCTCGCCAATATCTTCGACCTCGCTCGCGCGGCGGGCACCGAGGACCGCGTGGTGGCCTTTGCCTCGACGTCCAAGATCACCTTCCCGGGCGCCGGCATCGGTTTTATCGGCGCGAGCCCCGCGGTCATCGCGGAGTTCTCCAAGCGCCTCAAGGCCGGTCTGATCAGCGCCGACAAGCTCAACCAGCTGCGTCATGTGCGTTTCCTTCCCACCATCGAGGCGGTCAAGGAGCACATGAAAAAGCATGCCGAGTTTTTGCGCCCGCGCTTTGAGGCTGTTGAGCGCAAGCTCACCGAAGGCCTGGGTAACACGGGTTGCGCCACCTGGACGCACCCCCGTGGCGGCTACTTTGTGAGCTTTGATGGTCCCGAGGGCTCGGCCCAGAAGGTTGCCGCGCTTTGTGCCGACCTGGGCGTCAAGCTCACGCCGGCTGGTGCCACCTGGCCTTATGGCAAGGATCCGCGCGACACCAACATCCGCATCGCGCCGAGCTATCCCACGGTCGAGGACCTGGAAGCCGCGCTCGACGTACTGGTGCTGGCCGTCAAGCTCGTCGCTGCCGAGCTCGCGCGTGCCGAGCGCGCCTAACGCGCGGCTTCTCGTACTATCCGCACTTTCGATACATAAAGGAGCGTATACATGGATTTGGGTATTTCCACCAACCCCACGCCGGAGCTCTACACCATCAAGGTGACCGGCGAAATCGATATCTCTAACGCCGACAGCCTGCGTAACGCCATCGACCTGGCGCTCGAGCAGCCCACTGAGGCCGTTGAGCTCGATTTTGCCCAGGTGAGCTATATCGATTCGACGGGTATTGGCGTGCTCGTGGGCGCCGCGCACCACGCAGCCGATCACGGCAAGCGTTTTAGCTGCGTTAACGTGCAGCCTCCGGTGATGCGCGTGGTTCAGCTGCTGGGTGTCGACCAGGAGATTTCGATCACGGCCGCATAGGCCCTGCCCCAAAAGGGGCGTGCCGTTTGGCATATGTTTGTGATGCGCTCGGACGTTTTGGCGTCCGGGCGCTATACTTGACCGAATGAATAGACGAGTTCCGGCCGAATGGCGCGGTGCGGGCTCGACTCACATCGAGCCTTGGAGGTATGTGTGTTTGGTATTGGAGAGGGTGAGCTCGCGATCATCGTGGTCTTCGGCTTTTTGCTGTTTGGCCCGGATAAGCTCCCGCAGATGGGCCGTACGATCGGCCGTGCCATCCGTCAGTTCCGCGAGACGCAGGAAAAGATGACGGCCGTTGTTCAGTCCGAGATTATCGATCCGGTGAGTGAGGCCGCGTCGGCGCCGGTCAAGCCCAAGAAGACTGCCGTCGATGACGATTCCGATGCGGACAAGGATGCCGCCGAGACGGCAGCGCCCGCCAAGAAGGAGACCTTTGCCGAGCGCCGTGCCCGCCTTGCTGCCGAGAAGGCCGCGAGCGAGGCTGCCGCCGAGGGCGAGGGTGCTGCTGAGGAGGCCGAGGGTGCCGAGCCTGCCGCTGCCGCCGAGCCTGTCGTCGAGCCCGAGCCTGCTGCAGAACCGGAGCCCGAGCCCGAGCCGGTAGAGCCCACGACGGCCGACCTCTACGCCCGTCGTCCCCGCAAGCGCAAGGCCGTCGTCGACCAGCTCGCCCGCGAGCTCGAGGCCGAGGACGACGCCGCTGCCGCCGACGCCTCGAAGGGAGGCGATGAGTAATGCCTATCGGACCTGCGCGCATGCCGCTCTTCGATCACCTGGGAGAGCTCCGTCGCCGCCTGACTATCGTGGTCGTGTCGGTGTTTGCCGCCGCCATCGTGCTGTATTTCGCCACGCCCGTGGTGCTCGACATCCTGGAAGACCCCATCCGCTCCTTTGTGCCGGACGGTAAGTTCTACATCACCACCACGCTCGGCGGCTTTGGCCTGCGCTTCTCGCTGGCCATCAAGATGGCCGTGGTCATGTGCACGCCCATGATCATCTGGCAGATTCTAGCATTTTTCCTGCCGGCGCTGCGTCCCAACGAGCGCAAATGGGTCGTGCCCACGGTGCTCGCCTCGACGGTGCTGTTCTTCCTGGGCGCCATCTTCTGCTATTTCATCATCATCCCGGCGGGCTTTGAGTGGCTTATCGGCGAGACCTCGGCCGTCGCCACGGCACTGCCCGACCTGGAGAACTACGTCAACATGGAGCTGCTCTTTATGATCGGCTTTGGCGTGGCGTTTGAGCTGCCGCTTATCATCTTCTACCTGTCCGTCTTCCACATCGTGTCCTACGCGGCCTTCCGCGGCGCCTGGCGCTACGTGTACGTGGGCCTGCTTGTGGGCTCGGCTGTGATTACGCCCGACGGCTCGCCCGTTACGCTGGGCCTCATGTATGGTGCCCTGCTCTCGCTCTACGAGATTTCGCTCGCCATTGCCCGCGTGGTCATTACCGCGCGCGAGGGCAAGGAGGGCTTGTTTGTGAGCCGTCTGGACCTGTTCTCGGACGATGAGGACGACGAGGAGTAAATCGGTATGCACGAGGTTGGCATTGTCAACGGCATACTCGATACAGTGATTCGCGCGGCGCGTGGGGCGGGGGCCTCGCGCGCCGTTTTGGTAACGCTGCGTATCGGGGATATGACCGAAGTTGTGCGCGAGGCGCTCGACTTTGCGTGGGAGACATTTCGCGATGAGGACCCGCTCACGCGAGGCTGCGAGCTTGCCGTGGAGGAAGTCCATCCACAAAGCGAGTGTCTGGACTGCGGGGAGGTCTTTGAGCACGATCGCTTCCATTGCCGCTGTCCCCAATGTGGCGGCGCCAACGTGCGCCTGCTGCACGGCCGCGAACTCGACATCGCAAGTATCGAAATCGAAACCCCCGACGATTAGCCCATCAGCCACCTGGGGACGGGGTATAAAGGGGCAAAAGTAAGGAGCGCTGAGTATGGCTGAGAAAACGATTGATATCGCGTCGCCGATCCTGTCGCGCAATGAGCGCCTGGCAGATCAGCTGCGTCAGCGATTTAATGAGGCAGGCACCTATGTGATCAACGTCTTGTCGAGCCCTGGCTCGGGCAAGACCACTACGATTCTGGGCACCAACGAGCGCCTGCGCGACAAGGCCGGCTTGCGCTGCGCCGTCATCGAGGGCGATATCGCCTCGGACGTCGACGCCATCACCATGAAGGAAGCCGGCATGCCCGCCATCCAAATCAACACGGGCGGCCTGTGCCACCTCGAGGGCAACATGATCATGGAGGCCGTTGACGCCTTCGACCAGGCTGTGGGTCTGGAAAACATCGACGTCATCTTTATCGAAAACGTGGGCAACCTGGTCTGCCCAGTCGACTTTGACCTGGGCGAGAACCTGTCTATCATGATCCTCTCGGTGCCCGAGGGCGACGACAAGCCCATCAAGTACCCGGGCATCTTCCAGCACGCCGGCGCACAGCTGCTCAACAAGGTCGATGTGGCCCCGGCTTTCGATTTTGACATGGATAGGTATACTAAGACACTCGATGACCTCAATCCGCAGGCGCCGCGGTTTGCCGTGAGCGCGCGCAAGGGCGAGGGCATGGATGCCTGGTGCGATTGGCTCATCGGGCAGATTGAGCAAGCAAGGGCGTAAGTCGGCCGCCATACGGGCGGGCGTAGCCGCAGAGATACGAGATAGGAGCCTCTTTTGAAGCTCATCATCGCCGAGAAAAACGACGCCGCGCGTCAGATTGCCGAGCGGCTGACCACGGGTAAGCCCAAAAAGGACAAGGTGTACAACACCGCCATCTACCGTTTTGAGTGGAAGGGCGAGGAGTGCGTGACCATCGGCCTTGCCGGTCACATCCTAGCGCCCGATTTTTGCGACAGCGTGCTGTTCGATAAAAAGCTGGGCTGGTATTCGGTCACCGAGGACGGCGAGATGCTGCCGGCCGACATACCCGATGGCCTGGCCCGTCCGCCCTACGACACCAAGCGCAAGCCGTTCCTTGCCGACGGTATCTCCATTAAGGGCTGGAAGCTCGAGAGCCTGCCCTACCTCACGTGGGCACCGGTCATTAAACTGCCGGCCGAGAAGGAACTCATTCGCTCGCTCAAGAACCTGGCTAAGAAGTCCGACAGTGTCATCATCGCCACGGACTTCGATCGCGAGGGCGAGCTGATCGGTTCGGACGCCCTCAACAAGGTGCGCGAGGTTGCGCCCGACCTGCCGGTCGCCCGCGCCCAGTATTCTTCGTTTACCAAGGCCGAGATCACGCAGGCCTTTGATAATCTCGTCTCGCTCGACCAGAACTTGGCCGACGCCGGCGAGAGCCGTCAGCACATCGACCTCATTTGGGGCGCGGTGCTCACGCGCTACCTGACGCTCGCCAAGTTTGGCGGCTTTGGCAACGTGCGTTCCGCCGGCCGCGTGCAGACGCCGACGCTCGCCCTGGTGGTCGAGCGCGAGCGCGAGCGCATGGCGTTTGTGCCCGAAGACTATTGGCAGATCCGTGGCATGGGCGCCGCGCAGGGCGCTGCCGAGGACGACCGCTTTAAGATCGCGCACAAGACGGCGCGTTTTACCGACAAGGATGCTGCCGAGACGGCGTACGGCCACGTTGACGGCGCTACGACGGCGACCGTTGCCGCGGTGACCAAGCGCTCGCGTAAGCAGCAGCCGCCCACGCCGTTTGCGACCACCTCGCTGCAGGCTGCCGCCGCGGCCGAGGGCATCTCGCCTGCGCGTACGATGCGCATCGCCGAGTCCCTCTACATGGCGGGCCTCATCAGCTACCCGCGTGTCGATAATACCGTGTACCCTGCGACGCTCGATCTGGGCGCCGTGGTGAGCGACCTTGCAAAGATCAACCCGGCGCTGGCGCCCGTGTGCAAAAAGGTGCTCGCCGGCCCCATGAAGCCCACGCGCGGCAAAGTCGAAACCACCGACCACCCGCCTATCTATCCCACGGGCGAGGGCGATCCGTCCGCGCTCGACGGTGGCCAGCGCAAGCTCTACGACCTCATCGCCCGTCGCTTCCTGGCAACGCTCATGGGTCCCGCGACCATCGAGAACACCAAGCTCGAGCTCGACGTCAATGGTGAGCCGTTCGTGGCCTCGGGCGATGTGCTCGTGACCCCGGGTTTCCGCGAGGCGTATCCGTATGGACTCAAGCGCGACGAGCAGATGCCGCCGCTGGAGCAGGGCGATACGGTCGACGTGTTCGACATTAAGCTCGAGGCCAAGCAGACCGAGCCGCCCGCACGCTACAGCCAGGGCAAGCTCGTGCAGGAGATGGAAAAGCGCGGCCTGGGCACCAAGTCCACGCGCGCGAGCATCATCGAGCGCCTGTACGCCGTGCGCTATCTCAAAAACGATCCCGTGGAGCCGAGCAAGCTGGGCATCGCCATCATCGATGCACTGTCGCAGTTTGCCCCGCGCATCACGAGCCCCGATATGACCAGCGAGCTCGATGGCGATATGACCCGCGTGGAGCGCGGCGAGGACACCGAAGAGCATGTCGTGACGCACTCGCGCGCGCTGCTGGCCGGTGTGCTCGACGAGCTGCTCAAGCATACGCAGGAACTGGGCGATGCTATCAGCGACGCCGTCACGGCCGATGCGCGCGTGGGCGCCTGCCCCAAGTGCGGCAAGGACTTGGTTATGAAGACGAGCGCCAAGACCCGCGGCAGCTTTATCGGCTGCATGGGCTGGCCCGACTGCGACGTGACCTATCCGGTGCCGAGCGGCGTCAAGGTGAGCCCGCTCGAGGGCGAGGCTGCTGTGTGCCCCGAATGCGGTGCGCCGCGCATTAAGTGCCAGCCGTTCCGCCAAAAGGCTTTCGAGATTTGCGTGAACCCCACATGCCCCACCAACTACGAGCCTGACCTTAAGGTGGGCGAGTGCAAGGTGTGCGCCGAGGCAGGACGCCATGGCGACCTGATCGCACACAAGAGCGAGAAGAGCGGCAAGCGCTTTATCCGCTGCACCAACTATGACGACTGCGGCGTGAGCTATCCGCTGCCGGCGCGTGGCAAGCTCGAGGCGACGGGCGAGACCTGTCCCGAGTGCGGCGCTCCCATCGTGGTGGTCAACACGGCGCGCGGTCCGTGGCGTATCTGCGTCAACATGGACTGCCCGACCAAGGAGAAGAAGCCCGCCCGCGGCCGCAAGACTGCGACCAAGGCGAGCACGGCGAAGAAGACCTCGACTGCGAAGAAGACGACGGCTAAGAAAGCCACTGCCGCCAAGAAGACGACCGCGAAGAAGTCGACTGCCAAGAAAGCAGCCGCCGACAAGTAACGGCGCAGTCGAAACATTGCCCAAAAAACGAGCGAGGGTCCCATGATCCTCGCTCGTTTTTTGACCGGCAGTTAGGGACATTCCTTTTTCTGCCGGCAGTTTAGGAACGTCCCTAACTGCCGGCTCGGAAACGACAAGGCGTTAGTTCACTTCGACGGGTTTGGCGCCGGGATAGCGCTCCTCAAAGTCTAGGCGGTACTTATTGTCATTGGTGCCCGCCACGTTGTCGCGCGACAGCGGCGCCACGATCTCGTTCTTATGGTCCGCGGGCTTTGCGTACTTTAAGCTGATCTCCCAGGCATCGCAGATCGCATCGATGCGGTGATCCAGGTCGTCGTACAGAGCAATGATGTCCTTCCACGAGCTGTAGTTCTTAGAGCTTGTGGGGACGTCCAGGTCCTCGACAATGTCGTAATACTGCTCGATGGTGTCCTCCGTGCGCTCGGCGACGTCAGCGAGATTTTGACGGGTGGTACGATCCTCTTCCAGATAGCTGCCATTAAACGTCTCTGCGCAGGCACGGACCTGGCTATCGAGATCTTCCAGCAGGTCGTAGTATTCACTCAGGCGACGGTAGAGGTTCTGTTCGGAGAGGCTTGCTTCGCCGCCATCCTCGTCGTCATCGTCATCATCGTCGTACAGGCTGTTGGGATTGCCGAGAGGCTTTAGATCATCGTCGTCGACGTCATGGTGCAGCTTAGCTACCTCGGCAGTCGTCTGCGTAGCGGAGTTGTCGAACGGCTTGATCACAAAAAAGATGACCAAGGCGATGATGATTGCCACCAGCACAACGATAACGGCGATAAGCGCCTTGGTGCTGCTCTTTTTGGCGGCGGGGGCCTGCGGTGAACCAGACGCGTATGTAGACGCCGGTTGCTGTTGGGGCGGGGTGTCCGCGACGGGTATGCGCTGCGTCGTTTCGACCGCTGCAGGGCCGGCGGCGGGGTCGGGGCGATAGGCGAGGGGGTCGTCCGGCTTAGCTTGCGGCGTATCGAGGGAGCCGGTCTTCTCAAACGCGGGTTGGCCATTGCTTGCGGTTGTCTGCTCAACGGGTGCACCGCACGAGGTGCAGAACTTGGCATCATCTGCAAGAAGCTTGCCGCACGAGGCGCAATACCGAGACATTGCCACTCCTTTCGCCACATTTCAAATTAATACGACGATTATACCCAGCGTCCAAAAGTCCCCATCATAAGTTGCGGTGAAATAGGGACTGTTTGGCGGTCTCAGAGCTTCAATCGGGGGTGCGGACAGAAAGTTGGACCGCGGGGGCGGTCCGGACTTGGATACGCCTAGGCGCGGTCCAAGAAATAGTCCGCACCCCCATCAGTCCCTATTTCACCGCAACTTTGGAAAGGCACCTTTAGCCATTGGGGACGCACCGAGCACTGGGGTATCATGGCTTGGTTGATATATCTGCATTTACGCGCCTTGTAGGAAGGGGCTGCGCCCATGGCTTTTGAGCCCGCTCAACATAGCTTTATCACGCTCGAGGGCGTCGACGGCGCCGGCAAGTCCACGCAGGCGCGCCTGCTGGCCCGCGCGCTCGACCTCGCTGGCTATCAGGTCGTAACTCTGCGCGAGCCGGGCGGCACCGCCATCAGCGAAAAGATCCGCGCCCTGCTGCTCGACCCCGCCAATACGGCGATGGGCGACACCTGCGAGCTACTGCTCTACGAGGCCGCGCGTGCCCAGCTGGTGCACGAGGTCATCGCGCCCGCCCTCGCTGCCGGCAAGGTGGTCCTGTGCGACCGTTTCTACGATTCCACGACCTGCTATCAGGCGTTTGCCGATGGCCTTGACCGTCAGATGGTGCGCGATGCCAACAACCTGGCTGTCGCCGGTACGCATCCGGCGCTTACGCTCGTCTATCACATCACGCCCGAGCAGGCGGCGCTGCGCATGGCCGCCCGTGGTGCGGCCGATCGCATGGAGGCCAAGGGCATGGCCTTCCAGGAGCGCGTCTATCAGGGATTTTGTGCCATTGCTGCCGAGGAGCCAGACCGCGTAAAGCTCATCGACGCCACTGCGTCGATTGCAGACGTCTTCGCGCAGACGGTCGAGCTGGTTCGCGCGTACGGTCTCGACATTCCGCAAGACGCCGTCGCCGCCGCGCTTGCCCAGGAGGACGAGTAACATGGCCCCCGCGCAGACAAGCCTGCTGGCCAAGCTCGACACCCAGGAACGCGTGCGCGACTTTTTGGCCAACGCCATCGCAAGCGGCCGTGCATCGCACGCCTACCTGTTTTTGGGCGCCCCCGGCGCCGGCAAGCTCGATGCCGCATGGGCGCTTGCCCAGGCATTCCTGTGCGAGCAGGACGGCTGCGGCTCGTGCGACAGCTGCGTGCGCGTCGCGCGCCATACGCATCCCGACGTGCACTATTACACGCCCGAAAGTGCTACGGGCTACCTCATCGCGCAGACCCGCGAGCTGCTCGACGACGTGCCCCTGGCGCCCATCCGCGCCAAGGCAAAGGTCTACATCATCGACCGTGCCGAGCAGCTGCG
>DXMX01000032.1:14026-18955 GCA_019413955.1 Collinsella sp. | reverse complement strand
GCCCTGTCGGCGGCGCTTTTCGCGTTCTCGCTCGCCGGCTGCGGCGGAAATTCAATCGACAGCGCAAAGGCAAGCGATGCCGATTCCCAGGAAAAGACCGAGCAGGCGGCCGATGTGCCCGAGGGCGCAAGCGCTGCCCCCATCACCGCCGACAAGGTGGCCGACGGCACCTATCCGATCACCGTAGATTCCAGCTCGAACATGTTCAGGATTGTGGATGCCCAGCTCATCGTGGAAAACGGCTCCATGCACTGCGTGATGACACTTTCCGGCACGGGCTACGGCAAGCTCTTCATGGGCACGGGCGACGAGGCTGCCGCCGCGAGCGAGGCCGACTTCATCCCCTATGTGGAAAACGCGGAAGGCAAGTACACCTACGACGTGCCCGTTGAAGCGCTCGACGAGGACACCGCCTGCGCCGCGTGGAGTATTAGAAAAGAGCAGTGGTACGACCGCACGCTCGTGTTCGAATCCGCCGGCGTCGATCTGCGCGCCGACGCACTGAAGTAACGCCATGCGGTCGATTCTTCCCAAGGGGGAAAGCAGGAAGCGTCGCAGCATCGCGGTGCGCGCGATCGCCTGCGTTCTCGTCGCCCTGTTCGCGCTTCCCTTCGCGGGGTGCAGTGCGAGCCCGAACGCGACCGGTGGCACGGCAGGCTCTCAGGAATACACTGTGAGCGTCTCGCTCTCCGGCGGGTCAGGGCGCGCAAGCATCGCCTCACCCACCACAATTGTGAAGGATGGCGACACCTACACCGCGACCATCACCTGGTCGAGTTCGAACTACGACAAAATGACCGTCAACGGCGTGGACTACGCGCCCGTAAACGACGGCGGCAACTCCACGTTCGAGATACCCGTCACGCTCGACGAGGACATCGCCGTGTCGGCCGAGACCGTCGCCATGTCGACGCCGCACACCATCGACTACACGCTCCACTTCGACTCATCCACCATGAAGGAGAAATCGGGCGACGATGCAAGCGGCGGCTCCCCTGCGGGAACGGCTTCAAGCGCCGCGGCCGACTTCCACAACGCCGATTTGGGCTGCGGCTGGGAGCCGACGGGGGCGCTTCAGCTTGAATACGCCGAGCACTTCACTGTCGACGAGTACGAAGGCGGCCTGCGGCTTATCTGCATTTCGAACGGGGAGCGCTTCCTCGTGGTACCGCAAGATGCAAAGGTACCTGATGGGTTGAGCTCCGACATCGCGGTCATAAGGCGTCCCGCCAACAAGGTGTACCTCGTGTCGTCGGCGACGATGTGCCTGGTCGACGCGCTCGATGCGAACGACAACATCCTCATGTCGGGCACGAAGGCCGACGATTGCTCGGTCGCGGGCTTCAAAAGCGCACTCGAAAGTGGGGCGATCGCCTACGGCGGCAAGTACAGCGCGCCCGACTACGAGCGAATATCGGCCTCGGGCTGCACGCTCGCCATCGAGAACACCATGATCAACCACACGCCCGATGTGAAGGAAAAGCTGCAGAAGCTCGGGCTCGTCGTGCTCACCGAACAGTCGTCGAGCGAGCCCGAAGCACTCGGGCGCGTCGAGTGGATTAAGCTTTTCGGCGTCCTGTTCGACAAGGAAGACGAGGCCGCGCACCTGTTCAACGAGCAGAAGGCCCGCGTCGAGCAAACGTCGGGGCTCGCGTCGTCAGGTAAAACCGTGGCGTATTTCTACATTAACTCGAACGGGGCCGCCGTCACGCGGCGGAGGGGCGACTACGTGGCGCAGATGATCGAGCTCGCAGGCGGCAGCTACGCGCTCGATGACGCACAGACGGCGTCGACGTCAGGTTCGTCAGTAACACTCGAAATGGAGCGCTTCTATGCGACGGCGAAGGATGCCGACATCATCGTCTACAACGGCACCATCGACGAATCGGTTGCCACCTTGAGCGACTTCGTAAGCAAAAACGCGCTATTGTCGCAGTTCAAAGCCGTGAAGAACGGCAACGTCTGGGTCACAAGCGCCGACATGTACCAGCAGATGACTTCTACCGCCGACATTATCGACGAGCTGCACGGGGCGTTCACCGGCGATGACACGAGTGACTTCCATTATCTGAGGAAGCTCGGCTAGCGCCATGAGAAGCCGGCTTACCATGGCATACGACGAATCGGGGCGCGCCGCGCGGTGTCGCGTCGTGACGGCGCTGCTCGCTGTTGCCCTCATCGTGCTCGTCGGGGCCAACCTGTGCATCGGGAGCGTGCTCGTGCCCGCAGACCACATCCCCGACATCCTTTCGGGCGGCGCGGCCAATTCCATGGAAAGCCAGGTCATCTGGGAGATTCGCCTGCCGCGCGTGCTTTCAGCCATACTTCTCGGCGGGGCACTTTCGCTCTCCGGGTTCCTGCTGCAGACGTTTTTCAACAACCCCATCGCCGACCCGTTCATCTTGGGCGTCTCCTCGGGCGCAAAGTTCGTCGTCGCGCTTACGATGATCGTGCTTCTGGGCGCGAACCAGGCCATGTCCTCGCCGGTCATGGTGGCCGCAGCGTTTCTGGGATCGCTTATCACCATCGGCTTCGTGCTCCTCATCGCACGGCGCATAAGTTCCATGGCCATGCTCATCGTGGCGGGCGTCATGGTGGGATACATCTGCTCGGCGGCGACGAACTTCCTCATCGCCTTCGCCGACGACCAGTCCATCGTGAACCTGCACAACTGGTCTTTGGGTAGCTTCTCGGGTTCGAGCTGGGACGACGTCGCGGTCATCGCGGTCGTGGTGATCACCGTGAGCGCATGCGTATTCGCGATATCGAAGCCCCTTTCCGCCTTCCAGCTGGGAGAAGCCTACGCAAAAAGCGTCGGCGTGAACGTCGCACGCTTCCGCGTGGTGCTCGTCCTTCTAGCAAGCATGCTCTCCGCCTGCGTGACCGCGTTCGCTGGTCCGGTGTCGTTCGTAGGCATCGCGGTTCCGCATCTCGTTAAGTCGGCGCTGAAGTCGTCGAAGCCCATCCGCGTGATTCCTGCGTGCTTCTTGGGAGGCGCCATCTTCTGCGCGGGCTGCGATTTGATCGCACGCACGCTGTTCTCCCCCGTCGAGCTTTCCATCAGCGCCGTCACCGCCATCTTCGGCGCGCCGGTGGTTATCGCACTCATGTTGAAGAAGCGGGTGAGGTAGATGGGGAAATTCGTGCCGCAGCCCAAAACGCTCGGAGGGGAGTCGAACCTCGAAACCCCGGTCGAAACGCAGGCTGACGGAGCGCCGCTTTTCCGCATAAGCGACCTGTCGGCGGGTTACGACAAGAAGGTCGTAGTCGAAGGCGTCGATCTGGAGGTTCGCGCGGGCGACGTCGTGGCGCTCATCGGGCCGAACGGCTCGGGCAAGTCGACCATCTTGAAAACAATCACACGCCATCTGGCACCGCATGCCGGCACGGTCGAGCTCGACGGGCGAGAGATTTCCCGATGGAAGACGGCGGAGTTCGCAAGGAACCTTGCCGTTATGCTGACAGATCGCCCCCGGACCGAGCTCCTCACCTGCCGCGATATCGTAGAGGCGGGAAGGCATCCCTACACCGGGCGAATGGGCACACTCACGCCCGATGACCATAATCGGGTCGACGAGGCCATGAAAACCGCACATGTGGAAGGGCTCGCCGAGCGCGACTTCATGCAGATAAGCGACGGGCAACGCCAGCGCGTCATGCTCGCACGCGCCATCGCGCAGGATCCGCGTGTGCTCGTGCTCGATGAGCCCACGTCGTATCTCGATATCCGCTACCAGATCGACCTGCTGCGAATACTTCGCCACCTTGCGAAATCGCGGAATGTTGCTGTCATCATGTCCATCCACGAACTCGAGCTCGCGCAGAAAAGCGCCGACAAGGTGATTTGCGTGAAGGACGGCCGGGTCTTCCGCGCCGGCGCGCCCGAGGACATATTCACGCGCGAGACGATTGGCGAGCTCTACGGCCTTCAACATGGCACCTTCAACGAGCGCTTCGGCAGCGTGGAAATTGGGCGCCCACACGGCGATGCGCACACGTTCGTCATCGCCGGCGCAGGTACGGGGTCAGCTGTGTTTCGCCAGCTCATCCGGCAGGGCAAGGCGTTCTACGCGGGCATTCTGCACGAAGGGGACATCGACTGCGAGCTCGCGCGCGACCTGGCGACGGAATGCGTGGCCGAGCGCGCCTTCGAGCCGATCGGGGATAAAACCATAGCCCGCGCCAAAGAGCTCCTCGTCCACTGCGCGCGCCTTATCGTGTGCCCCGCCGCCTTCGGCACCATAAACGCCCGCAACGCAGAGCTCGTCGAGTTCGCACGATCGCATGGTATCGAGGTCATGCAAGCGTGCGAAGGCGCATCGGAGGATTCCAAAATTGGAGTGGGAAGGATAAACTGGACTTTCTTTTAAGGATCCTCAGGCTACAGCTCCCACACGGCAAGGTCTCCAAGGCGCCGGAGAACCTCAGGAACAGGAATTTCCACGCCGACGAGCCCAACTAGGCCTAATCCAAGCGAGATTCCAGACTCGACAGACCATTGAGAGTCAGATCGTTGGCGACCTCAGAGACGCGCTCGATAGGAACCGAGCCGTCAGACAGCGCCCACGTGCGATAGATACCGATAATACCCGACAGCAAAAACGCCAGATAGTAGTCGAACATCTCGTCCTTGAGACCTTGGGGCAGCAGATCGCGCCCGGCAATCTCATGTTCGAGCGGCGCACGAAGACGAGCCATGAAATCATCGAGCGGAATATTCTCGATCAGCTGACGATTGAGCACTAAGTTGTTGCACAGTGCCTCATTAACGGTTTTAAAGAAGGTCGCCGCCGCGCCAAGAGCGCGCTCGCTGGTGTCACCGTCCATAGAAGCAAGCGTTTTCTCGACCGAGTCGACAATCATCTCCACCACATCGACGGCAATGGCATCAAGCAGGCCGTCAACCGTACCAAAGTGAACGTAGAAGGT
>DXMX01000032.1:4820-14016 GCA_019413955.1 Collinsella sp. | reverse complement strand
GGCACTCACCGTAATGTCTGCCAGCGGCTTTTCCATGAGCAGGCGCTCGAAAGCCGAAAGGATGGCATTACGGCTGCGAACGATGCGACGATCAAGACGCGGTTTGCTAGTTGCCATGGGCGTGTCCCTTCGATATGCGCGCATTCATCAACAGATGAGAGATAATCTACGTAAGAGGATTATCCCCCATACAGCACAAATATGCCTCGCATCATGAAGAACGCACGACTGCCCTACTGCGACTTAGGGTGCTTCTTCTTATTGAGTGCCGACGGAGATACGCGAATACCGTCTCCTGTCTGACGCACATAGGCCTTATGAGCCGGCTTTGCGGTCCCAGAAGCCTTCTGAGCGTGCTTCTTGGGATCAACGGTAACAGCATTCGTGGGGTGCGGCTTAGTGGGCGCAGAGGGCGTCTGAGGCGTGCGGCCGAGCTTGCGCATCACGCGATCCCAGCGCGCATGGATGCTCTCGTTGTGGGCGCTCTTAAGTCCCAGCAGGGGCGCAGCCAAAATGGTCGGCGCAATAAACGTAATGAGACGCCACAGCAGATAGCCGGCGGTCGAAGCCGAACCGAAGAAATGACCCAAGAACAATGCAAAGCCGCCCTCAGCGCCACCAGTTCCACCGGGCAAGGGAACCGCAGAGCTTAACAGCTGGACAAAGGCGCTCGCGGCCATGACCGAGAAAAAGTCGACCTCGTGGTGGCCAAAGGCAAGCATCAGGAAATACGGAACCAGATAGAAAAACGCGAGCTGCAGCATGGTGATAAACACGGTGAGCAGCATGGAAGGAAAATGTCCGGCCGAAAGCTTGAACTTCTCGGAGAAGGAGTAGATCTCGCCATCGACAAACGTGCGCCAACCCTCGATCTTAGTGGCCGAGACACCAATGCGCTCGAGCCAATTGATGATGCAATGGGCGACGCGCGTGACGGTCTTAGGCATGAGAGCGACGGCGAAGATGCCCAGCAAGATGCAGCAGTGCCCACCAAAGCTAAAGACGCACAGCAGCGTCATGTCGCCATAGCGCTCGGCAAAAAACGGCATGCGAGCAAGCAGTAGGATAGCGCCCCAGGCAACGAGGCCAAACTGGTACACGATAAAGCGCGTGAACTGCGTGGCGCCAGCCTCGCCGACATTTTGGCCTGCCTTGGTCAGGCGGTAAATCTGGGCGGGAGTCGATCCCATCATCATAGGCGTCAGGTTGCCAAAGAAGATGCCACTCGCCTCGACCGAGATCAGGTCGCGAATGCCAACGGGTGAATTGGGGTCGAGCCAGACAGCGATCGCATAGGCCACAATGCCAAAGAACAGATACATGAACATGCAAAGACACGCGACAACGAGCCATGACGCTTGGACGCTCGACATAGCGGCCCAGAACTGCCCCATCTGCCCGGTTACCACCAGATAGACGATATAACCCACCAGCACGACGCCGATAAAGATGGCGCCGCGGCGTGCGCTCTTATTGTCATCTCCGCCCGAGGCCTCAACCTCGACCTGGGGCTTAGACGTATGCTGAGAGGACTCCGTCATGAGACTCCTTCTAACAGTCAAAATATCTTGGATATTGTACCCGCAAGGACCATAAGCAGAACGCAAAGCTCTGGTTCAAACGGGAATTGCAGACGGTTGTTTGAAAATAAAAAACCCGGCCTTCCATAGGAAGTCCGGGTATCAGATGCGTGGTAGCCCGTACCAGATTCGAACTGGTGATCTCCGCCTTGAGAGGGCGGCGTCCTAAACCGCTAGACGAACGGGCCACATGACATCTGCACTGCCGTGCTGCGAGGAAATATATTACGGGACAAAAAACGTCAGCGCAAGAAGAAATTCCAAATTGCCGAAAAATTGTCGGCAGGTTATGGAACACGCAGGTAAACTAGGTAGCTAATTCAAGTTGAGATGGACCAAAAGAGCTTCGCGATCGTTGGGAATGTTGTCTTCGATCACGGCGTCGAGGGCGGAGTTGAGAAGCTGCCCCAGTTCCGGCCCGGGCTTGACTCCAGCACGAATCAAGTCGCCGCCGTTGATGGCGAGCATCTTGAGCGTATAGGGCTCCCCCGCCCTCAGCAGCTCGTGCGCCATCGCGCGCATCTCCTCAATCGTCTCAACGTAATAGAAGCACGACGGGGCCTTGCCAAGTGTGTCGGCACGCTTAAGGTCCATGAGCTCGTCAATCAGGCGCGGCGTGTCGACGCCCTCGCCCGAAAGCGCGCGCATCATATTGAGCAGGCAGGATCGCTCGGGACGCAGCGGCTTGTCATGGTACTTGATTAGCAGGCACACATCGCGAATCAAATCGTGAGAAAGCGCCAGACGATCCATAATGGCGCGCGCCTTCTTGGCGCCAAGCTCGGGATGACCGTAGAAATGGCCGCTGCCCGCATGGTCGACCGTAAAGCAATCAGGCTTGGAGACGTCGTGCAAAAACGCTGCCCACATTAAGCTCGGCGAAGGCTCCACGCCATCACACAGTGCCAACTCCCCCGCTACCGTCAACACGCGAGCGATATGCTCGTAGACATTAAAGGCATGATAGACGCTGCACTGGTCAAAGCCCCTTCCCGCAGCAAGCTCGGGCACGGCGGCGCAAATAAGCTCGGGGTAGCGCAGCATCGCGTCTCCCCCATGACCGGTCGAAAGAATGCCTTCGAGCTCAATGCCCACGCGCTCGCGAGCCACGGCATCGAGCAGCGGCGAGCACTCGGCAAGCGCACGCTTGGTCTCGGGCTCAATCATAAAGTCCAGACGGCAGGCAAAGCGCACCGCACGCAGCATGCGCAGGGCGTCCTCGTTAAAGCGACGCTTGGGATCGCCGACAGCGCGAATCAGCTTGCGCTCCAAGTCACCCTGGCCGTCGTAGCGGTCGACAAGCCCGCGCTCGGGATGCCAAGCCATGGCATTGACGGTAAAGTCGCGGCGCGCCAGATCGTCCTCGAGCGAGGCGGCACGCTCCACACTCTGGGGATGACGACCATCGGTGTAAAAGCCATCCAGACGGTACGTGGTGACCTCGATACGCTCGCCATCGGAAATAGCCGTGATTCCGCCAAATTTAATGCCCGACTCCACAACCGCGATGCCGGCGGCCTCGAGCGCCGCTTTGGACTCCTGCCACAGGCCGCTACAGCACATATCAACATCGTGGCTGGGGTACCCCATCAGGGCGTCGCGCACCCAACCGCCCACGTACCAAGCCTCAAGACCAGCCGCCTCAAGCGCGCGCAGGACGCGCAGGGACGCATCGGACGGTTGAGTACCGTTGAGCGAAACATTGCACATGCCTATGGCCTCCTGCGACTATCAAATTGGTTATCGATTGCGTCTGCAAGAAGTCTAGCAAGAAACAGCCTCCACTGCACACGCAAGTCCGATAAACAAAAACGCATCCGTCCTAGTCTAAGACGGATGCGAAATAATCAAACTATTCAGACAAGGTGCCGGAACTAGCAGACCTGGCGAACCTCGATGTGCTTCTTATATTCGTCCACCTTGGCAAAATCACCCAGACCGGGGCACTCGACCACGTTGGCGCCGGTAGCCATCGAAAGGCGCAGGGCGTCCTCGACGCGCTCGGGGGCGTCGTGCCACACGGACAGGAAGGCAGCGAGCGAGGAATCGCCGGCGCACACAGTCGACAGCAGCTTGACGTCGAAGGTGCGGTTGGCAAACCAGATATGCTCGCCGTTGGAGAAGTACGCACCGGCGCCACCAAGGGTCAGCAGCACGTTCTTGGCGCCCTTGGCGTGCAGCTCGGCCATAGCGCCCTTGACGGACTCGTCGTCGCCACCGCTCACCTTGATGCCAAAGATGTCAAGCAGCTCGTCGTCATTGGGCTTGATCAGCAGTGGCTCCAGAGCAATGAGGTCTGCCAGCTGATGGCTCGAGATGTCGAGGACGAACTCGGCCCCCTTGGCCTTGACACGGCGCAGGACCTCGGCCAAGAAGCCCTCGGAAGTGTTGGGAGGCAGCGAGCCGCTGATGACCAGGCAGGTCATGTCATCGAGCGAATCGATAAGTTCAAACATCTCCTGCTCGTTGGCCTCATTGATGGCGGCACCGGCATTGACCATGTTGTACTCGGTGTCGGGACCGGCGTTGAGGAACACATTGACGCGCGTAATACCGTCGGTCCACACGGGCTTGACGGGCACGCCCAGGGCCTCGGCGCCCTTAACGATAAACTCACCCGAGAAGCCGGCGAAGAAACCCAGGATCGTGGTGTCGACACCATAGTGGTCAAGCGTAAACGAGACGTTGAGGCCCTTGCCGTTGGGCGTGTAGACGGCATTGCGGGTACGCGTGACGGTATTGGCAGTAAGGCCGTCGCAGGCGATGTTGTAGTCAATGGCGGGATTTGCAGTGAGCGTGTAAATCATGAATGTTCCTTTCACGAAGCAACGTGTTAGTGAAAGTATATTCCACGCATCGGTAAAAGGCTAGGACAACTCGGCGAACGGTGTGGAAGCGATGAAGTACGGCGGGACACCTCTCCCCCGTGGCGGAACAAAAAGGCGCCCCAGCCGAAACCGGGGCGCCACATGCGCACGAATATGTCGCGTTTCGATTACTGACGATCGAGCTTGCGGACAGCAACGCGCTTGCTGTACTCGTCGACGTGACCGAAGTCGCCGATGCCGACGGACTCGGCAACGTTGGCGCCGGTGGCCATAGCGAGCTTCATGGCCTCCTCGACGTTGTCGCGATCCCTGTACCACTTGTGCAGGAACGCAGCGAGGGTGCAGTCGCCGGCGCAGACGGAAGAAACCAGCTTGATGTTGAACTCACGCTTGGCGTACCAGATGTCCTCGCCGTTGGAGAAGTAAGCGTCGCCGCGGCTACCACGGGTGAGCAGCACGTTCTGGACGCCAGCGTCGTGAGCCATCTTCATGGCAACGCGGACCTCGTCGTCGGTGTCGACCGGCACGCCGAAGATGGCCTTCATCTCGTGATGGTTCGGCTTGATGAGCAGCGGCTTCTTGTGAGCGAGCTCCTTGAGCTTGTCGGAGGACAGGTCCAAGACGACGTCGGCGCCACGAGCCTGAGCGTGCTCCATGACCTTAGCCAGGAAGTCAGGCGTAGCTTTGGGAGGCACGGAGCCGGAAACGATCAGGCACTCGAGATCGCCCGCGGTGTCCAGGATGTTGTAGAGCTCCTCCTGGTGCTGCGGCGTGATCGGAGCACCCGGGTTCAGGATGCCGTACTCGTGCTGGCCATCGTTGACGTAGGTGTTAATGCGCGTGATACCGTCGGTCCAGACCGGGCGGCACAGGCAGCCCAGGTTCATGACCTCCTCGACGATGAACTTGCCCGTGAAGCCGGCGAAGAAGCCGAGCGCGACGGTGTCGACGCCCATCTTCTTAAAGGCGAAGGACACGTCGAGGCCCTTGCCGTTAGCCGTGTAGCTGGCCGAGCCGGTGCGGACGTTCTCGTCGGGCTCGAGTGGAGAGCTCGAAACCGTCATGTCGACAGCCGGGTTAGCGGTTAGCGTGTAGAACATTTACAGTACCCCCTGTATATGTGAGGGCCGCGTGGCCGGCCCATTCCAACCACGCGGTTACCTCTGATACTAAATTAGCGAGCTGCGGACTCGAGCAGTGCCTTGACCTCGGCGGCGGTGTTGCAGGCGAGTGCCTTCTCGGCGAGCTCGTCGCACTCGGCCTTGGTCCACTGGCTGATGGTCTTGCGGGCGCGCAGGATCGACGGAGCGCTCATCGAGAACTCCTCCAGGCCCCAGCTGATCAGCAGCGGCTCGAGCAGCGGATCGGCAGCGGCCTCGCCGCACATACCGACCATGATGCCGGCCTTCACGCCGCTCTCGATGATGTTCTTGAGCGAGCGGAGCACGGCGGGATAGTAAACCTGGTACAGGTTGGAGATGGTGTCGTTACCACGGTCGGCGCACATGGTGTAGCCGATCAGGTCGTTGGTGCCGATGGAGAAGAAGTCGGCGACCTCGGCAAGACGGTCTGCGAGCAGCGAAGCGGCGGGCGTCTCGACCATGATGCCGACCTCGATGTTCTCGTTGAACTTGCGACCCTCTTCGGTCAGCTCGGTCTTGCACTGCTCGACGAGCTCCTTGACAGCCAAGACCTCCTCGACGCAGGTGACGAGCGGGATCATGATCTTGACGTCACCGAAGGCGCTAGCGCGCAGCAGAGCGCGGAGCTGGACCTTGTACTGGTCGGGATTGGCCAGGCAGTAACGCACGGCGCGGAAGCCCATGAAGGGGTTGTCTTCCTTGACCATATGCAGATACGGAATCTCCTTGTCGCCACCCACATCGAGCGTGCGGATGATGACCGGAGCACCCTTGAGCGCGCTGGCGACCTTACGGTAGGCGTTGAACTGCTCCTCCTCGGAAGGAAGCTCAGCGGAGTCCATGAACAGGAACTCGGAGCGGAACAGACCGATAGCCTCGGCGTCGTGATCGAGCGCGTTGGGCACGTCATCGGGGTTGCCGATGTTGCAGGCGATGATCTTCTTGATGCCATCGGCAGTCACGGACGGCTTGCCACGGAAGGCCTCGAGGGCTGCCTTCTCGGCAGCGAAGGCCTCGGCCTTGGCGGTGTAGGCGGCGAGCGTCTCCTCGTCGGGATCGGCCTCGACGATACCCTTGCCGCCGTCGACGACAACGGTCATGCCGTTGCGCAGTGCGGTGCAGCTGTTGGAAACCGAAAGGACAGCCGGGATCTCGAGGGCACGCGCGATGATCGCGGAGTGTGACGTGCGGCCACCGGTCTCGGTGACGATACCGGCAACGTGGGCCTTATCGATCGTGGCGGTCATGGACGGCGTGAGGTCATGCACGACAACGACGGTGTTCTCGGGCAGGACGGAGAGGTCGACGACCTCCTTGCCCAGCAGCTCGGCCAGAATACCGGTGCGGATGTCGGCGATGTCGGCCGCGCGCAGACGGAACATCTCGTCGTCCATGGACAGGAACATGTTCTCGAACATGGTCGAGGTGTCCATAAGCGCCTGCTCGGCGCAGGTACCACCGTCAATGGCGGCGTTGATGGCGTCGGTCATACCCGGATCCTGAGCCAGGACAATATGTCCGCTCATGATCTCGGCCTCGGCCTCGCCCACCGTCTCCTTCATGTGGTCGGCCTGAGCCTGGGTCTTCTCGCAGAAGACCGAAAGAGCGGACTGATAGCGCTCCTTCTCTGCTGCCGAATCAGCAACCTCGTGCGGCTCAAACGTCAAGTCGGGATCGACGGCGACCATGACGGTGCCGATACCGATGCCCTCGGAAGCGTTGACTCCCTGATACATTCCCATTCCTCTCTCCGTGTCATGTGATAAAGCGTTTTGCCATATCCATGACAAAAGAGCGCAGTTACCTTACAACAGGTCACTGCGCCCCCAAATATGAACTTAGTTGTTCAACATGCGACCCGTTTGAGTTCTACTCGCCAAGACCGCTCTTGATGAGCTCGATGGCAGCAGCCAGAGCCTCGGCCTCGTCAGCGCCGTCGCACTTTACCTCGACCTCGGTGCCGCAGGGGATACCAGCAGCCATGAGGGCCATCGGGGACTTGCCGTTGACCTCCTTCTCGGGGGTGACGACCGTCACGTCACAGGCGTACTTGCCCATGGTGGAGGCGAACAGACCAGCCGGACGCATGTGCAGACCCTGAGGATTAACGAGGGTAGCCTTCTCAGAAACCATAATTGACTCCTTTTTGTGTTTAACCCCTGTCATGCGTGTGGCAGGAGTCAGATTCACGACGTTGTTTATATTAACTCACATCAAACGGTTTTTCATTATGTTTCAGACGAATTATTGGACAGATGTGTTTGTCGTCCGCTTGCTCGCCCACAGGGGCCCGTGCGCGGCCTGTGAGATTTCCTGCTCTACAGTCCTGCTCGCACGAAGAGCACATTAAGTGCTCTTCGGCTCGTGCGGAACTCGCGATAAATCTCACAGGCCGCGCACGGGCCCCTGTGGGCGAGCAAGCTGCGGAAACTCGGTCGGTCCAGAGCAATATCGTGCAAACGGAAATCTGGCTGATGATCTGTTCGCGACAAAGACTCGATAGGTAGCCCCCTCTATGCCCTTTTGTAAGTTGCGGTGAAATAGGGACTGAATTGGGGTTGAATCGTTTAAACAGTCCCTATTTCACCGCAACTTATGGGAGGGGTAGAAAAAGGCGGAGGCCCTGGAGAGGGACTCCGCCTTATATACAGGGGGCGATGGTATTCGCGTGTTGCGGGATTAGACCAGGCGGGCGTTGATCGTCTTGGCGATCTTGGCGGCGTCGGTGGAACCCTTGACGGTGGCACGGAAGTCCTCGTCCATGAGCGCCTCGGCGACCTTGGACAGGATCTTAAGGTGCGTGGTGCCGGCCTGGGCACCCGGGATGAGCAGCGCGATGGCCACGTTGACGGGAGCGCCGTCCATGGTGTCCCAACCGGTCACACCGGACTCGTCCTTGACGACGATGACGGCAGCCTCGGTAATGGCGTCGGACTTGGCATGCGGGATGGCGAAGCCCTCCATCATGCCCGTGGTGCCCTCGGCCTCGCGGGCCAGGAAGGCGTTCATCACGGCGTCGGCGTCGCTGGCGATACCTGCCTTGACGGCCTGGTTGGAAACGAAGCTCAGAGCCTCGTCACGAGAAGCGAAGTCCTCGGCGACAAAGACATTCTCGACCTTCACGAAGTCGGCAGCCTCGGCCTTGGGGGCCTCGACGGCAGCGGCCTTGGGGGCCTCAACGGGCTTGGCTACAGGAGCGGCCTTCTGATTCTTCTCGAAGTCGTACTTCTTGAAGGCCACGAACAGAATGCCACCGACCACAGCGCCGATGAGGATCGCGAGGACCCACAGCGGACCGTTCTCGACAACAGGCAGGACCAGGAAGCCGCCGTGAGGCGCCGGATCGTGAACGTTGAAGAAGATGGTCAAGATGGAAGCGATGGAAGAACCGAGCATCATGATGGGCATGACGGGCCAGATGTTCTTGGTCATGAACGGAATGGCGCCCTCGGTGATGTGGGTGCAACCAAGGATGAGGTTGACGATACCGGCGTCATGATCCTCCTGGCTGAAGTACTTCTTACCGACAACGACGGCGAAGGTGGTGATCAGCGGCGGAACGATGCAAGCGGCGGAGACGGCAGCCATGAAGTTGGTGCCGAAGTTGTAGGTCTCGGTGCCGACGCCAGCTTCGAGAGCGGTACCG
>DXMX01000032.1:0-4810 GCA_019413955.1 Collinsella sp. | reverse complement strand
TACCGAGCAGGAAGGTGCCAGTAGCGTAAGCAGCCTTGTTGACCGGGCCGCCCATATCAAAGGCGCACATGCAGCCGATGGCCAGGCCAAGGATCACCGGACCGGAGTTACCGAGGCTCTGCAGGAAATCCATCATACCCTGGTTAATGGCAGCCATGGGGCCGGAAATACCGAGCATGACCAGGCCGACGATGGCGGTAGAGCACAGCGGATACAGGAAGATTGCCTTCAGGCCATTAAGGCTCGCGGGAATTTTAGAGAAAACCTTCTCGAGCAGCAGGATGACATAGCCAGCGAGGAAGCCGCCGACGATGCCGCCCAGGAAGCCAAAGCCCACACCTACGCCACCGGCGTCGATCATGCCGGTATCGGCGTTAACAGGCAAGCCCTGGATGGCGATCATACCGGCGACGAAACCGGGGACGAGCGCCGGGCGCTTGCCGATGGACTCGGCGATGTAAGCGGAGAGCACCGGAACCATGAGGTTCATGGCGATACCGCCGATAATCTTGAGCATCGCGGCAAAGCTGTTGTAGTCGGCAGCCGTCGAATCAAAGGACGTGATGCCCCACAGGAACGAAATGGCGGTCAGAACACCACCGGCAACGACGAAGACAAGCATGTGGCTGACGCCGTTCATGAGGTGCTTGTAGATGACGTGACCGATGGACTCCTTCTCCTCGACCTCGTCCTCGACATCGGCGGCAGCGGCAACCGTGTCGTCGCCCTTGGCGGCGAGCGCGCGGTCGATCAGCTTACCAGCAGCCTCGACAGACAGGGCCTTGGAAACACCAACGGAAACCATGGGCTTACCGGCGAAACGCTCAGCCTGGACATCCTTATCGGCTGCGACGACGACGGCCTTGGCACCGGCGATCTCGCTCTTGGTGAGCTCGTTCTCGACGCCGACCTGGCCATGAGTCTCGACCTTAATGGTCAGACCTCGCTCGGCAGCAGCCTTCTCCAGCGCCTCCTTCGCCATGAAGGTGTGCGCAATGCCGGTCGGGCAACCGGTCGCGGCGATGATGTCAAACTTAGCCATGTGTCCCTCCTTCTTGAGTACAGCGCCCGCGGGCGCTCCCCTACACGCGCTTCGATGCGCGTTTTTCCACAACTGAAAGATACCAACCTACCGTCCGCGTGAGAAGAGACAAGGCGCAATTCTCCGGTGAAAGGTTCTTTCATAACCGTAAACGGCAAGTGAAAGTTTACCATCAACACTTGAAACGGCAAGGTGTATCTTGTAATTGAAAATGCCCGTATACTATGGCATTGCAAATCAAGCTAGATTTTCATGCCAACCAGGAGCCATCCATGACCGATAGTAGCAAGAGCGCACTTTCCCTCATTAGTACCCATCAGGGATACAGCGAGTCCGAGCAGCGCATTGTCGACTATATATTGGAGCACCAGTCCGAAGCGCCACGCCTCACGGCCGCTCAGCTCTCGCGCGCTGCCGCCACGTCCGAGGCGACCGTTTCGCGTTTCTGCCGCAAGCTGGGCTTTGGCAGCTTCCGCAGCTTTCAGTTTTCGTTGGCGAGGGATTTGGAAAGCCAGCGCAACGAGGGCCTGACCGACGAGGTCTCGCTCGATAATATGGAGCAGAGCCTAAAAAATATCCTCGCCGCCAAGGTGAGTGAGCTTAATGCGACCATCGACGGCATAGATCACGACACGTTGGCCGCAGTTGTACACGCGCTTAAGAATGCCGGCGTTATTGAGTTCGCCGCCGTGGGCAATACGAACGCGGTCGCGCTCGATGCGACGTTTAAGTTTTCGCAGCTGGGCCTGCGCTGCATGGCGAGCACCATTAGCGAGACATCAATCGGCTTTGCGCTCACGTTACGCCCGGGTGACGTCATCGTGCTAATCTCAAACTCTGGCAAATCGCGCCGACTGAATCGCATGGCAAAAGCGGCTCGCGGCTGTGGTGCCACCGTAGTCGTCATCAGCAGCGACAGCAAGTCTCCGCTTGCTCGTTTGGCAGACTACACCTTTAACACCGTGAACCACGAGGCGCTGCTCACCACGGGCGACTTTGCGTTCTCCAAAATCAGCGCCACGATGATCATCGAAGTCATCTACAACTTCCTGTTGCCCGAGATTGAGGACGCGCGCGAGCACATTAGCTACTATGAGGAACTCATCCAACCGGATAAGGTCGTGGAGTAGGTTTTAGCAGGGGTCGTTATGTACCGTTCCCACAAAACTATGCCGGTTTACTACGATGAAACCGGAATATGCGACCACATCGCCTTTAAAAATAAAATCGCAGGCGTTCTACCTGCGGTTTTCTTTCTGCAATTTTAGCTGTGCTCGAGCTATGCCGATTCATCGTAGTAAACCGGCATAGTTTTTGACAGTCGGGCCAGACAAGCAAGCTGCGGGGCAACAATTACCGATATTTTACCCCCCAACACCGCTGATACGACCTAACCTCGAGCTTCTTCGAGCATCTGCTTTGCGTGCGCCAGGCTAGCCTCGGACTGATCGCCGCTCAACATGCGGGCGATCTCGGCGGTACGCGCTTCGCCGGTTACCTCGTCCAAATGCGTCTGGGGAACATCGCCTGGTTCCTTGCTGACAACATAATGCTTGTCGGCCATGACGGCGACCTGCGCCAAGTGGGTTACGACAATCACCTGATGCGTAGAGGCGAGATCTGCCAGCACGCCCGCGAGTGCACGCGCCGTGGAGCCACCGACACCGGCATCGACCTCGTCAAACACCAGCGTATCGACACCGTCCGCGTTACCGAGGACAACCTTGCTTGCAAGCATGACGCGGCTGAGCTCGCCGCCCGACGCAATGCGGCGCAGGGGACGTGGCGTCAAGCCGGCACCGCTGCGGTATAGCAGCTCGTAGCTCGAAGGACCAACGGGCGTCCACTCAGCACGGGGAAGATCGCGCGACTCCCAGACGAGCTCGGCACTACCCATCTCCAAGCGCGCCATCTGGCGGCCAACCTCGTGGCAGAAGCGCGGGGCCGCCGTATTGCGGGCGCGCTTAAGTGCCTTGGCAGCGGCAAACAACTCGCGCTCGGCGCTCCCGAGTGCCTCACGCGCCTTTTTGATCTGCTCATCGCCATCATCGACCAGGGACAGCAGCTCTTGCGAGCGATCGCGCATGGCAAAAACATCGTCCATGGTGGGACCCCACTGACGCAACAGGCCCTTGAGGTCGGAATATCGCTCACGCATGCGTGCGAGCTCGCGCGGGTCGAAGGCGACGCCATCGCGATAGGTACGAAGCTCGTTCGCGCAATCCTCAAGGGAGATACAGGCATCCGAAAGCGCATCGGCAATGTCGCCCAGTTTGCGATCGACGGTAGCCATTCGGGAAAGTTCTGCCACGGCGCTGTTCACGGCGTCGAGCGCTCCCCCTTCGGAGGCAAGCGATGCATGGGCATCGTTAGCTGTGGCAACCAGTACCTCGGCATGTTCGGAGCGCGGCAGCAGTTCCTCGAGTTCCTCATACTCGCCCGGTTTGGGGTCGATCTCGCCGATACGCTCGAGCGCAAAGCGAGCTTCCTCGACGCGGCTCCCCTGCGCACGCGAGGTCTCTTCGACACGTCGAACCTCCTTAGCGGCAGCGCGCGAAGCCTTAAAGCAGGCGCGGTAGTGCTCGAGCGCCTCGAGTGCAGGGCGCCCTGCCCAGGCATCGACCATCGCAACATGATGCGCCGGATCGAGCAAGCGCTGGTGCTCGTGTTGGCCGCACAGATCCATCATCACGCCAACGCGCTCCGAAAGCTCGCGCACACTGGCGATGCGTCCGTCAATCTTCACTCGGCTGCGGCCCTCGGCAGAAAGACTGCGCTGCACGATGAAGCCCTCCGTGTCGTGCGGGCCGTCAAACAGGCGCGCCTCGACGCTCGCCAGCGCCTCGCCCTCGCGCACCATAGACGAATCCGCGCGCTCACCCAAAATAAGCTTGAGGGCCGAGAGCAGCGCGGTCTTGCCGGCACCGGTCTCGCCGGTCAGGACAGTCAGGCCGGCACTCGGCAGCAGCGTCGCCTCGCGAATGAGCGCAATGTTAGAAACCTGCAGCTCATCGATCATGACGGACTCCGTAGAATACGCGGCTCACCGAGTTATAGAAGCTCTCGGGGCCGTAATCCAGCAGCAGCACATCACCGGGCCCGCGACGCACCGCCACGCTCTCAACGGTGCCATCGCAAGTAATAAATTGTCCATCGATAGCGATCGCCGGAACGCTCGGACGGTCATCAGACATAAAGATTTCGACGACATCACTCGGCGAAGTCAAGAAGGCACGGGCCTGAATGGTGTGCGGCGCAATAGGTACGCAGACCATACCCGTATAGTCGGGGCTCACGATGGGGCCACCGGCACTGAGCGCGTACCCCGTAGAACCAGTCGCCGTGGACACGACCACGCCGTCGCCACGCAGTCGGTCGATATGGTGGCCCGACACCGTGATGTCGAACTCGACCATATCGGACAGCGGACCGCGGGTAAGCGCCATGTCGTTGAGGGCGAAGGTGCGCACGACATCCTTCGTACCGTCTTCGCGCACGGACACGATATCCGCGGCGATGGTGGCGCGACGGCTCACGTGCAGCTCGCCGGAAAGGGCGTCGCTCACGACCTGCAGAATGTCGCGCTCCTCGGGGCTCGCAGCAGTTAAAAAGCCCAGGTGACCATAGGAAAGACCGAGGATAGGAATCTCGCGATGGTTGAGGATGCGGGCAGCGCGCAGCAACGTACCGTCACCGCCGAGCGTAATGACCAGATCGGAGCCGTCAATATCAGGCGTGCTCTGAATCTTCGATCGCTGGTCGGCAGCC
>DXMX01000031.1:10610-19539 GCA_019413955.1 Collinsella sp. | reverse complement strand
CGCATCGACTTATATATGCGTATGGACGAGACGCTCGATGCGGCGCAGCTCGAGACCATGCACGCGGCCGTTGTTCGTCGCGCTAAAGGTGAACCGCTGCAGTACATCACCGGCAGCACGCAGTTTCGCATGATCGACGTCGCGTGCGCCCCCGGCGTGCTCATTCCGCGCCCCGAGACCGAGATGCTCGTCGAGGAAGTCCTCAATTATCTGGATGCCGAGGTGCTGAGCCCCGAGGCTGCTGCCCGTCAGCGCGTGGAGCTGCCTTGGAACGATGAGGTCGAGGAGGCACGCAAGGCCGAGGCCGCGCTGGCAGACGAACGCGCGGCCGCCGAGCGCCGTGCCGCTAACCTGACGGCTGCCGATGAGGCGGCGCTAGGCGGCGACGTATTGGGCAGCCGCGCCTATGCCGAGGAGCTGGCCGACCGCGAGGCCGAGGAAGCCGCCGCGCAGGCAGCAGAAGCCGAAGCCGCGGAAGCCGCCGAGCCCGAGCTCGACGAATACGGCATCGCCATCGAGGGTGCCGGCCAGGAGACGGCTTCGGCTCAGGATGCCGCTGCGCCTGCCCCAGCCGAGCCCCGTATCGCCCGCGTTCTCGAGGTCGGCTGCGGCACGGGTTGCATCTCGCTCTCCCTTGCCTGGGAGCGCCGCGGCCACGTTACCTGCACCGCCACCGATATCGAGCCGCGCGCCATCGATCTGGCCACCAAAAACCGCGACGCGCTCGGCCTCACGGCAGATGAGGTTGCCTTTAGTCTCACCAACCTGGTGAGCTCCATTCCCCGCGAAGAGTGGGGCACCTTCGACGTGCTCGTTTCCAACCCGCCCTACATCCCGACCGGCGTCATGCGCTCGCTGCCGCACGAGGTCAAGGACTTTGAGCCCGACTTGGCGCTCGAGGGCGGTGCCGACGGCCTGGACATCTTCCGCCGCCTGCTCAATGCGGCGCCTTACATGCTGCGCGCCGGCGGCCTGTTTGCCTGCGAGCTCTACGAGGGCGCCCTCGATGCCGCGGCCGAGCTCTGTCGCCAGGCAGGCCTTTCGGACGTGCGTATCGTCCACGACCTCACCGATCGTCCCCGCATCGTTCGAGCCATCGTCACCGAGCCCAAACAGCGTATTTAAGCTGAATAAATAGACATTTGCGCAAGTTTGTCCTTGCAATATACCGTAAAACTTCTACTATAGAAGGAGAAAGGTATGTCAAATCAGCTGCATCGGTACCGTATCGTGCTTGATTACATTGAACCTTGGCTTGATGAGCAGGATGAAGCTACGCTGAAGCAGATTTATGCAGACCTTTTGGTGCTCGAGAAGGAAGGTCCCAGCCTTGGTCGTCCGCTGGTTGACCGCGTAAAGGGCTCGAAGCTTCATCATTTAAAGGAGCTGAGAGTGACGTCGTGTGGTGGGCAGGTGATCCGCATCCTCTTCGCCTTTGACCCCAAGCGCCAGGCGGTATTGCTATTGGCGGGTGATAAGTCGCGAGCGGGATCGTCAAGGGCAAAATGGAACGGTTGGTATGCGATCAACATTCCAAGGGCCGAGCAAATATACCGTCGCCACGTAAGGAGGCTCGATCGAGATGGAACTGCATGAGTATATGGAATCTCGCGGGATAACACGCGACTCCATTACCGCCGAGCAGGAGAGGACTCGCGATCGTATCGAAGCCTATAAGCTTGCTCAGATTCGCAGGTTAAAAGATCTAACACAGGCGTCGGTCGCCCAGTCGATGGGCGTTTCTCAAAAACGTGTATCCGAGCTCGAGCGTGGGGAGTTGGGTTCGATGAGGCTCGACACGCTGAGCAGGTACGCAGAGAGCCTCGGCGGAAAACTGGTTGCAAGCATCGAGTTTCCCGATCGTACCGTTACGCTTGCGCGCTAAAAATCTTCAATTAACCCCCTCACTTTCACCGACTACTAGAGCCGCTCACCAAACCAACATGCGCTCTGGGCAAATAGGTTGAACGTTTCGTGCGAGAATGCCCCTCAGTAAACAAACTTTCACCAGAGCGTAAGGGGCTGGCATACACATGCAGACGGTCTACCGGGTATACGAGGGAGCGCGCGAGCCGCATCGGCTCGCCGTTGAGCGTACGGCCGAGGTGCTCGGCTGTGGCGGCTTGGCGCTGATCCCGACCGAGACGGTCTACGGTGTCGCCGTAGCGGTTAACGCCTTCTCGGACGCCGTGCCCCAAGATACAAGCGAATTCCCATCGTGGCCGCGCGATCCGCAGGCTGCCGTCAACGGCGCCGCAGTCCCTGCGCTCGGCACCGGGTACCGTCGCATCTTTACCCTCAAGCAGCGCAAGCTCACCCAAACGGTCGCTTGGCTGGTCGATGGCGTCGAGGCGCTCGACCGCTATGGCGTGGATATCCCGGAAGATGCCCGCGTACTTGCGCGACGATGCTGGCCGGGTGCCCTGACTATCGTGGTTAAGGCTGCCCCCTGCGTGTCGACCTTTATGCGTGCCGCCGACGACACGGTGGCACTTCGCGCTTCGGCCTCGCCCGTGGTGCAAGCGCTCATCCGCGCCTGCGGCAGCCCTCTTGCCTGCACCAGCGCCAACACGCATGGAGCGCCCGCGCCGGCAAGTTTTGCCACGGTGGAGGAGCGCATCCTGGAGGGGGTCGATGTGGCCGTCGACGCCGGTGAGACCCCGTGTCGCGATGCCTCAACCATCGTGTCGTTTCAGCACGGCGAGCTCCAGATCCTGCGCCAAGGCGCGCTTCCCGCATCAGAGATCGAACGGGTCCTGTCCGACCCGATGCAATAGAAAGGTTTAAGCGATGTCGTTGAATCTAGGTAGCCTGGGTATGGAAGACGCCCCGTTTAGCTTTGGCGGTTCCTACATCATGGCGCTCGACTGCGGCACTACCTCGGTACTCGCGACCATCGTCGACGAGTACGGCTGCATCGTCGCCCAGGCGCGTCGTAGCGTCAAAACCAGCTTCCCGCGCCCCGGCTGGGTGGAGCAGGATCCCACGGAGGTGCTTGCCAGCCAGATCGGCGTGATGATGGAGGTTCAGTTTAAGAGCGGCATCCATTCTGACCGCATTGCCGCCATCGGTATCTCCAACCAGCGCGAGACCACGGTGGTGTGGGACCGCATAAGCGGCCAACCCATCTATAACGCCATCGTGTGGCAATGCCGTCGCACCGCACCTCTGATCGACGAGCTGGTCGAGCAGGGCGCAGAAGAGCTGGTGCGCTCCCGCACAGGACTCACGCTCGATCCGTATTTTTCGGCTTCCAAGGTGCAGTGGATCCTCGACAACGTCGACGGTGCGCGTGAGAGCGCGGCGGCGGGCGACCTCATGTTCGGCACCATCGACACCTGGCTCATCTACAACCTCACCGGCAGTCAGGTCTTTGCCACCGACTACACCAATGCCAGCCGCACGGCACTCTTTAATATCCATACGCTCGATTGGGACGACGACCTGCTGGCGCTCTTTGACGTTCCACGTTCCATGATGCCCGAGGTTCGTTGGAGCTCGGGCGACTACGGCCGCGTCGCGAGCGACATCATGACCAACATGCCGCCCATCATGGGCGTGGCGGGCGACCAGCAGGCGTCGCTGTTCGGCCACTGCTGCTTCCATCCCGGCCAGACCAAAAACACCTATGGCACGGGTTGCTTTATGCTCATGAACACCGGCGACGAGGTCGTCGAATCCAAGAACGGTCTGGTCTCCACGATCGGTATCGCCGCGGACGGCAAGATCAGCTATGCACTCGAGGGCTCCATCTTTGCTGCCGGTTCCACCATGAACTGGCTGCGCAACAACATGGGCATCATCTCGAGTGTGAGCGAGTCCGCGCAACTCGCCGCTTCGATCAACGACAATGAGGGCTGCTACTTCGTTCCCGCCTTTGCGGGTCTGGGCGCTCCCTGGTGGGACCCGCATGCTCGCGGTATCGTGTGCGGCCTGACCGGCGCCTCGAGTCGCGCGACCATTGTGCGTGCGGCCTGCGAGTCCATGGCCTACCAGAGTTATGACGTGCTACGCGCCATGGAGCAGGACGTGGGACTTTCGATTGAGCGCCTGTCCGTCGATGGCGGTGCCTCGCGCAACGAGTTCATCATGCAATTCCAGGCCGATCTGCTGGATATCCCCGTGCTGCAGTGCGAGACGGTGGAGACCACGGCGATCGGTGCCGCGTACTTGGCGGGCCTTGCCGTCGGCTATTGGGAGGACCTGGAGGAGCTGGAGCAAAACGCTCAGATCGTTAAGACCTTCCTTCCCCATATGTCCGCCGAGCGCCGTGAGAGCAATCTCGCTGGTTGGCGTGATGCCGTCAAGCGTTCGCTCAACACCGCTCAGTAGGGTTGCGACGAGCTGCTCGATACAACAAACCGTTAAACTTATGCACGGCGCGCGGCAACAACATCGCCATGCGCCTTGTCAGCAAGGCCATCTTCCGGCCGCAACGAAAGGGGCAATCAACCCATGACCGTCACCTACGATACGTCCCGTGTGACGCTTGTCGATCACCCGCTCGTCCAGCACAAGCTGTCGATTCTGCGCGACAAAAACACCGGCACCAACCAGTTCCGCCAGCTCGTGCGCGAACTCGCACTTTTTGACGGCTACGAGGCCATGCGCGACCTGCCCATGGAAGACGTCGAAGTCGAGACCCCCATCACTACTGCCACGTTCAAACAGCTCGCCGGCAAGAAACTCGTCATCGTGCCCATCCTGCGTGCGGGCCTTGGCATGGTCGACGGCATCCTCGACCTGGTGCCCTCCGCTCGCGTGGGCCACATCGGCATGGAGCGCGACGAGGTCACCCACGAGCCGCACGAGTATTACTGCAAGATGCCCAAGGATATCGACCAGCGCATCTGCCTGGTCGTCGACCCCATGCTCGCCACGGGCGGTTCGGCCGAGATGGCCATCAGCTACCTGCGCGAGCGCGGTGTCAAGGACATCCGCATGCTGTGCATCGTCGCCGCGCCTGAGGGCCTCAAGTCACTGACCGAAAAGGACCCCGACGTACATATTTATACGTGCGCCATCGACGACCATCTCAACGAGGCCGCCTACATCGTTCCCGGCCTGGGCGACGCCGGCGACCGCATCTACGGCACGCTGTAATCTCTGGGCCATACCGGCTAACGTCGAAAATACGAAGAAATGGTGCGCGCGGGCGAGCAAAAGACGTCCACGCGCGCTCCTGTTAACGGACGTTTTGCGCTGAGGGGTTCGAGAAAAACGTATTAGCGTACCTGCGGCATAAAGAAGGTCTTAAGAAAACGAACAGGTGCGTATTAACCGATGCTTTTTCGGTTGTACTTTAGCGATTGGCTCGTACAATAGTCACCAATGTTTGGCGGGAACTGTCCTGTGAGGCGTTAAAAAGGAAAGTGAGGACGCCAGTGTTTCAGATAGCCGATCTGCTCGCTATCGTTGCAGGCGCCATCGCGGGCGCAATTGCCTTCCTTCCCTTTGTCTTTACGCTCAAGCCGGTTCTTGACGATAAACAGAATGCGGACATGCTCAAGGGTATGGTGAGTCTCGCGGTCTCGGCAGTCGCCCTGCTCGTCTTTACCTTGGTTGTGTTTGTGTTGTTCGGAGAGGCATTTCGCATGTTCCTCCTGGGCGAGGCGATCGGCTTCGTGGCCTTTATGGCCGCCTGCGCGGTTCGCGTCGCCAAGGCGCTGCGAGATCCTCATGAGGTCGAAAGGTAAGTCGTGGAAATTTTTGAAAAGCTGCCTGATGAGATTAATCATCTGGTCAGCGAGTTCAGCTCCACCCCTGTCGTGGGCGATCTGAGCTGCGGCATCACGCAGTACTCGTTTTGGCTGATCGTCTCCACGATCGTGCTCCTGATCGTCCTGGCCGTGTTCAAGAAGAAGCAGACTTTGGTTCCCAAGGGCTTCTTCGTCAACGGTTTCGAGTACATCATCGAGTACGTCGAGAACGACATCGGCAAGGGCGTCGTGGGTGAGAACTGGAAGAAGCACTTCCCGTTCCTGTGCTCGCTTTTCCTGTTCATCCTGATCAACAACATGATCGGCCTGATCCCGGGAATGAAGCCCGGCACCGGCGCAATCGGCTCCACTGCCGCGCTCGCCATCTTCGCCTTCGTGTACTTCATCTACTACGGATGCAAGGCTCACGGCGTGATCGGCTACATCAAGAGCCTCGCCCCGCAGGGCGTGAGCTTCCCGATGAACGTGCTCGTGTGGGTCGTTGAGCTTTTCTCGACCTTCCTGCGCCTCATCACGCTCGCCGTCCGTCTGTTCTGCAACATGTTCGCAGGACACGTGGTCATGGGCTCGTTCGCCATCATGGCGAGCATGTTCATGCAGCCGCTGCTTCAGCAAGTTTCCGCGGCCCACGCCGTCGGCGCCCTGCCTTCGCTGGCCTGGCTTGCCATCCTCATCCTGATCTATGCGATCGAGCTTGTGGTCGGCGCCATCCAGGCTTACGTCTTCACGGTCCTTACCGCCGTGTATGTCTCCGAGGCAGAGGAGATCGCGGAGGAGGAGTAGTCTTCCGTTCGCGCCTTAAAGGTAAGGCAATTCGTTAAACCGCCGGTGCCCGTACCCATGGAGCCCGGCAGTTATAAAAAGGTTATCCTGCGTGAAATAAGACACGCACGACAAAGGAGGAATCGTGGGAGTTATCGGTTACGGTCTCGGTGTTATCGGCGCTGGTCTTGCTATCGGCCTGTCTGCTCTGGGTGCTACGGGTGCTATGGCCCGTCAGCCTGAGGTCCAGGGCCGCGTGTTCACCGTCTTCATCATGGGCTCCGCTTTCGGCGAGGCTCTGGCTCTGATCGGCTTCGTTGTCGCGCTGATCGTTAAATAGCACGGAGCGTCAAGTATGAATCTTTCATCCCAGAAGAGCGCGATCGCACTCTCCGCGTCCGCGGCCGCGCTGCTCATGCCGGTTTCCGCGTTCGCCGAGGACGGCGCCGCCGGTGCGGACATCCTCATCCCTAAGATGGCGGAGTTCATCCCGGCGCTTATCGCCTTCCTGATCATCTGGATCGTGCTGGCCAAGGTCGCCCTGCCGGGCATCATGAAAACCATGGAGGAGCGCGGCAAGAAGATCGAGGAGAGCCTCGACGAGGCCGAGAAGACCAAGCAGGAGGCTATCGCCAAGCGCGCTGAGTCCGACTCGATCGTCACCGACGCCCGTCGTCAGGCTGCCGACATCGTTCTCGAGGCCCGTAAGGACGCCGAGTCCGAGCGCGCCCGTATCATCGAGGCTGCTCACAAGGAGGCCGAGGAGATCATCGCCAAGGCCCATACGACCGTCGAGGACGAGCGCAAGTCCATCTACGCCGGTGCCGCGAGCTCCATCGCCGACCTGTCCGTTGCCGTCGCCACCAAGATCGTGGGCGAGGCACTCGAGGACGATGCCGAGCAGAAGAAGCTCATCGAGCGCTACATCCAGGAAGCAGGTAGCCTGAATGCCGACTAGCCGCTATCAGGACAAGGTGCTCGAGACCTACGCGCGTTCCCTTTTGGAAGCCGCCAAGGCCGAGAACCATGTGTTCGAGGACCTCGAGATGATCGAGCGCTTGGCTTCTGCCAGCCCCGAGATCATCGCCGTGCTCGACACCATGTCCAAGCGCGACCAGCTCGACCTTCTTCCCAAGGTGGCAGCTGCCTTTAAGTATGTTGCCGAGGAAGACGAGGATGTAGTGGGCGTGACCGTCACCACGGCGATCCCGCTCGACGACGAGCTGCGTCAAACCATCACTAAGAAATGCGAGCAGGACTTCGGCCGCAAGGTATTCCTTATCGAGCAGGTCGACCCGTCTATCGTGGGCGGCCTGGTGCTCGAGGCCCGCGGCGAGCGTCGTGACATTTCCGTCAAGACGCAGCTGCGCATCGCGCAGGAGACCCTCGCAAACTCTGCTAATTCGTACGGAGGTGAAGCCTAATGTCCGAAACCCTCAATGCCCAGGATATCGCCAAGAAACTGCAGGAGCAGCTCACGAGCCTCTCCGCGACGGTCGATACGCATGAGGTTTCAACGGTCGACGAGGTAGGCGACGGCATCGCGCGCGTCTCCGGCCTCAAGAGCGCCATGGCAGGCGAGCTTCTGGAGTTCAAGAGCTCCGATACCGGTGAGACCGTCTTCGGCCTTGCCCAGAACCTTGACCGTGACGAGGTCGGCGCCGTTCTGTTTGGTGCCGTCGACTCCATCAAGGAAGGCGACGAGTGCCGCACCACTGGCCGCGTTATGGATATCCCCGTGAGCCGTGCCATGCTCGGCCGCGTCGTCAATCCGCTCGGCCAGCCCATCGACGGCCTGGGCGACATCGTCGCCACGCACCGTCGCCCCATCGAGTTCAAGGCCCCCGGCGTCATCGATCGTACCCCGGTGTGCGAGCCGGTTCAGACCGGTCTGCTCGCTATCGACTCCATGGTGCCTATCGGCCGCGGTCAGCGTGAGCTCATCATCGGCGACCGTAAGACCGGTAAGACCGCCATCGCCATCGACGCTATCCTCAATCAGCGCGGCAAGGGCATGGTCTGTATCTATGTCGCCATCGGCCAGAAGGCCTCCACGGTTGCCAACATCCGCGAGACCCTTGCTCAGCACGGTGCGCTCGACTACACCATCATCGTTTCGGCCACCGCTGCCGATTCCGCCCCTATGCAGTACATCGCGCCTATGGCCGGCGCCGCTATCGGCGAGTTCTTCATGTACAACGGCGAGGACGGCAAGCCCGCCAGCGAGACCAACCCCGGTGGCCACGTGCTCGTCATCTACGATGACCTGTCCAAGCAGGCTGTGGCCTACCGTCAGATGTCGCTGACGCTGCATCGTCCGCCCGGACGCGAGGCCTATCCTGGCGACATCTTCTACCTGCACTCTCGTCTGCTCGAGCGTGCCGTCAAGATGTCCAAGAAGAACGGTTACGGCTCCATGACGGCTCTTCCGATCATCGAGACCCAGG
>DXMX01000031.1:0-10600 GCA_019413955.1 Collinsella sp. | reverse complement strand
GGACGGCGACGTCTCGGCCTACATTCCGACCAACGTCATTTCCATTACCGATGGTCAGATCTACCTGCAGTCCGAGCTCTTCTTCCAGGGCCAGCGCCCGGCAGTCGACGTGGGCATTTCCGTGTCCCGCGTCGGTGGCGACGCGCAGACCAAGGCTATGAAGCAGGTCGCCGGCAACCTCCGTCTGGACCTCGCTTCGTACCAGGAGCTCGCCGGCTTTACGCAGTTCGGCTCCGACCTCGACGAGGCTACTCAGAAGCAGCTGACCCATGGTGCCCGCATGACCGAGCTCCTGAAGCAGCCGCGTTACAAGCCGTTTGAGGTTGGCGAGCAGATCGTTACGCTGTTCGCTGGCAACGAGGGCTTCCTGGATGACCTGGAGATCGCCGACGTGCTGCCTTTCCGTGCCGAGCTCATCGAGTACATGGACAATGGCTTTGGCTCGCTGCTCGACAAGGTTCGCGCCAAGAAGATCGATGATGACACCAAGGCTGAGCTCTTGCGCGTCATCGGCGACTTCAAGCAGCAGTTCATGGCCAAGCACCATTCGGATGTTTCTGGATCAGAGGAGAACTAAGCCCCATGGCCAACCTTCGCGACATTAAGAAGCGAATCTCCTCGGTTACCACGACCAAGCAGATCACGCGCACGATGGAGATGGTCTCTACGGCCAAGATCCGTCGTGCCCTCGATCGCTCCAAGCAGGCCGAGCCCTATAAGGAGGCGCTGACCGACGTCATGTTGACGGTCGCCGGCGACGCCTCCTGTTCGGGCACCGATCCCATGCTGCAGAAGCATGAGAGCGTCAAGCATGGCCTGATTGTCGTTATTGCCTCGGACCGCGGCCTTGCCGGCGGTTTCAATACGACGGTGGAGCGCACGGCCGAAAAGCTCGCCGCTTCTTGGGCGAACGACGGCATCGAGTGCGAGATCATCGCGTGCGGGCGTAAGCCGGCCACGTATTTCCGTGACCGCGCAAACGTCGTCATGCACTTTGAGGGCAACTCCTCTGAGCCCGATTTTAATCAGGCCCGCATGATCTCCTCTCATATCTGCGATGCGTATCGTGCCGGTGAGCTTGACCGTGTCGAGCTTGTCTACCACCACGCCAAGAACCGCGTGGATCAGGAGCTTCGCGTCG
The DNA here is from genome assembly GCA_019413955.1 of Collinsella sp. Lineage (GTDB taxonomy): Bacteria > Actinomycetota > Coriobacteriia > Coriobacteriales > Coriobacteriaceae > Collinsella. Next base: position 9,459 of record DXMX01000031.1, on the reverse strand, counting down.
AGCATCTGTTGCCGCTCGACCCCGAGATGATCGCTATGGCCCACGGTCCGCGTAAGAACGAGACCGACGCCCCTAAGCGCATCTCGTCCACGTTCGAGTTCGTGCCCTCTCCCGAGCATGTTCTCGGCAAGCTTGTGCCGTCTTATATCCTGACGGTCATCTACCAGGCCCTGATCGATTCGGCGGCTGCCGAGCAGGGTGCACGCCGCAAGGCCATGCACTCCGCGACGGAAAACGCCACCGCGATCATCTCGACCCTTACCCGCACGTATAGTCGCGTGCGCCAGGCTTCGATCACGACCGAGATTAACGAGATCGTCGGCGGAGCCTCAGCATTGGAGGAACAGTAATGGCTAATAACACCGTAAAGCTTGCGGTCGAGGAAGCCACCAAGAAGACGACTGCCGGTGATGGTCGCATCGTGCGAATCATCGGCCCTGTCGTCGACGTCAAGTTTGACGGCGCGGTGCCCCCGATCTACAACGCGCTCACGGTCGAGGCCGAGACCCCGATCGGTCATCTGAGCACGATCCTCGAGGTCGAGAGCCAGCTTCCGGGCGGCGTCGTCCGCACGGTCGCCATGTCCTCGACCGACGGCCTGCAGCGCGGCCTCATCGCCACCGATACCGGTGAGCCCATGAAGATGCCCGTTGGCCCCAAGACGCTCGGCCGCATTTGGAACGTCATGGGCAAGCCCGTCGACGGCAAGCCCATGCCCGAGGTGGAGGAGTTCTACCCCATCCACCATGCAGCGCCCCGTTTCGACGAGCTCACCACCAAGACCGAGATCTTCGAGACCGGCATCAAGGCCGTCGACCTGCTCGAGCCCTACATCCGCGGCGGCAAGACGGGCCTGTTCGGCGGCGCCGGCGTCGGCAAGACCGTTCTGATTCAGGAGCTCATCAACAACCTCGCCCAGGAGCACGGCGGCACCTCGGTGTTCACCGGCGTCGGCGAGCGTACCCGCGAGGGCACCGACCTGTTCCTCGAGATGAGCGAGTCTGGCGTTATCGACAAGACCTGCTTGGTCTACGGTCAGATGAACGAGCCGCCCGGAGCGCGTCTGCGCATCGGTCTGGCCGGCCTTACCACCGCTGAGTATTTCCGTGATCGTGGCCAGGACGTTCTGCTGTTCATCGACAACATCTTCCGCTTCTCCCAGGCAGGTTCCGAGGTTTCCGCACTGCTGGGCCGTATGCCGTCCGCCGTTGGTTACCAGCCCACGCTGGCAACCGAGATGGGTGACCTCCAGGAGCGCATTACCTCGACCAAGACGGGCTCCATTACCTCCGTCCAGGCTGTCTACGTCCCCGCCGACGACCTGACCGACCCGGCGCCTGCCACGACGTTTACGCACCTCGATGCCACCACGGTTCTTTCGCGTAGCATTTCGTCGCTCGGCCTGTTCCCGGCTATCGACCCGCTTGCGTCTTCCTCTGACGCTCTCGATCCCTCGATCGTCGGCGAGGAGCACTACCGTGTCGCCGTCAAGGTCCAGGAGCTCCTGCAGGAGTACTCCGACCTTCAGGACATCATCGCCATTCTGGGTATGGACGAGCTGTCCGAGGAGCAGCGCCTTACGGTCAACCGTGCCCGTAAGATTCAGCAGTTCCTCTCGCAGTCCTTCCACGTCGCCGAGAAGTTCACCGGCAACCCCGGTGTCTACGTCCGCGTCGAGGATACCGTCCGCTCTTTCGCCGAGATTGTCGACGGCAAGGCCGATGACCTGCCCGAGCAGGCTTTCCGCTATGCTTCCACGATTGAGGACGTGCGCGAGCGCGCCCGCAAGATGGGGGAGAAGTAGGTTATGCGTATCCGCATCGTGTGCCCCGTGAGCTGCGCCTATGAGGGCGACGCTGCGTTTGTGTCGATTCCGTCCACGGATGGCGAGTTTGGCGTTCTGCCTGCTCACTCCAGCGAGATCTGCACGATCGACCGCGGTTACGTTCGCGTTTCCGATAAGGCCATGGGCACTGTCGACCACACGTTTGCCGTGGCCGGCGGCTATGCCCAGGTTGCGGACGATGTCGTGACCGTTCTCGCCGAGCGCGCTTGCGATTTGGCGACCGTCGATGCCGACAAGCTTAAAGCTGATATTCAAGGTTTTGAAGAGAAGCTGGGTAATTTGTCGGAGGATGATGCACGCCGCGCCTACCTCTATAATGAAATCGCATGGTGTAAGCTCAAGCTTGCCCAATAGTCAAACGATTTAGCGTTCGACCATTTGCGAACACATCATGCCCGGGATGGCCCAGCCATCCCGGGCATGCTTTTTGAAAGGGTAGACCTTGGATATTATCCGCGTTGAGGGTGGCCACGCCATCGGAGGCTCCGTGCCCGTCTCGGGCGCCAAGAACTCCGCGCTCAAACTCATGGCGGCAACGCTTCTGGCGCCGGGCAAGACGACGCTGCAGAACGTGCCCGATATTTCCGATGTCCATGTGATGGGCAAGGTGCTCAAGGGCATGGGCGCTACGATCGATGTTCTCGACGAGCATACGCTCGAGATTGATACCTCTCAGGTCGATTCTTGGGAGGCCCCCTACGAGCTCGTTGCCAAGATGCGTGCTTCCACCGCCGTCATGGGACCCCTGCTGGGCCGCTTCCATCGCGCCAAGATTGCCATGCCGGGCGGCTGCAACCTGGGTGCTCGCAAGATCGATATGCACATTCTTGGTCTTGAGGCCCTGGGCGTTGAGTTCGATACCGCCCACGGTTACATCAACGCTAATGCGCCCCAAGGTCTGCGCGGGACCACCGTCACGCTCGAGTTCGCCAGCGTCGGTGCGACCGAGAACCTCATCATGGCATCCGTGCGCGCGCAGGGCACCACGGTTATCGACAATGCCGCCCGTGAGCCCGAGATCGTTGATCTCGCCAACATGCTCAACGAGATGGGCGCTAAGATTGTCGGCGCCGGCACGCCTGTCGTGACCATCGAGGGCGTGGAAGAGTTGCATCCTGTTACCCATCGCGTAGTGGGCGACCGAATTGAGGCCGGTACCTTTATCGTTGCCGGTGCGTTGATGGCCGACGATCGCGGTGTCGATGTCACGGGCTTTTGCCCCATTCACTTGGGCATGGTGCTCAAGAAGATGGAGCTTATGGGCATCGATTGCGAGCGTACCGACGACGGCGTCCATGTGAACCGTGCCGAGCGTATCAAGCCGGTCGATATCCAGACGCTTCCGTTCCCCGGTTTCCCGACCGACATGCAGGCGCAGATTATGGTACTCTCCGCCCTTGCCGATGGCAGTTCCGTTATTACCGAAAACATCTTCGAGAATCGCTTTATGTTCGCCTCTGAGCTGGTGCGCATGGGTGCCGACATTCGTATCGAGAGCCATCACGCCATGATTCATGGCGTCAAGGGCTTCTCGGGTGCACAGGTTACCTCGCCCGATCTGCGTGGCGGAGCGGCCCTCGTCGTAGCGGGCTTGATCGCCGACGGGACGACCGAGGTTTCGGCCATTCATCACATCAAGCGCGGCTACGAGCAGTTTGTCGAAAAGCTGCAGGCGCTCGGCGCGCATGTCGAGCATGCTACCGTCCCCGATCCCGTCATCTACTAATACAGGTTGCCTATGTTTAATAAAAAGCCCCTCGCGGATACCACCACCCGAAGACCCTCAACTGGTGCGCAGGCCAAGATCTACAGTCGCGATAACGTGGCTCGCTATTCCGAGCGCGCTCGCCAACGTCGTCGTAGCCACACGATTCGTCACGTCGCGCTCATTGTCGTGCTTGGCGTGCTGCTGAGTGCCACTACCGCTGCCGGCCTGTGGTTTGCCACCATCATGGGCAAGCTCGGCGATTCTAATGTCATTACTGACAATCTGCGTCGGGTTCTGGTTGACACCGATGAGGCAAAGGATCCGTTCTACGTGCTGTTTCTTGGCACCGACGGCCGTCCGGGCGAGGATACGTATCGTGCCGACTCGATTATCCTGGCACGCATCGACCCCACGCAAAAGCAGGCGACGCTCATTTCCGTTCCGCGCGACACCAAGGTCGAGTACAAGGGCGAGACCATGAAGATCAACGCCTGCCATACCGTTGGCGGCGCCGAGGCCATGGTCGAGGCGGTCAACGAGCTGTGCGGTGTTCAGATTTCCCACTATGCCGAGGTCAGCTTCGACGGTATGCAGGCGCTGATTGATTCGGTTGGCGGTATCGACATTAACGCAACCGATGATGTTGACGACCCCGAGCACCTGGATATTAAGATTACCGCTGGCCAGCAGCATATGGACGGTGCCACCGCCCTTACCTATGCCCGCTGCCGCTACACCTATGCCGACGGCGATTACACGCGCATGCGCCACCAGCGTCAGGTGCTCGGCGCCCTTGCCAACCAGATTCTCAATAACTTCGATGCCACGAAGATCTTTGGCCTGGTTAATTCGCTGTCCGATATGCTCGTAACCGATATGAGCGTTCAGGATATCGTGGCTACGGTCAACGCCATGCGCGGTATGGATGTCGACGGCATCTACTCGGCCAACCTGCCCTCGTACGCCGACGACAGCACCATGATCGACGGTGTGAGCTACGTCTTTGTCTACGAGGACGAGCTCAAGGAAATGATGGAGCGCGTCGATGCCGGCAAGGATCCCAAGGGTCCCAACACCATGGGTCTTTCCGACGGTTCCAGCTCTACGATCGGCGACCTGAGCAACAACACGTCTGACGACTACGCAAACGGTACCGCAACCTCATCGGTCAGCTCTGACGATTCCGATGACTCAAGCGATTCGAGCGATTCGGACTACTACGAAGAGCCCACCGGCGACGGCAACGGTTACGAAGCCAACTATTAGAGTTACGCGGTTTTACCAAACCGCGTAACGGCTCGACGCTGCGCGCCGCCCAAGGCGACAATTTGTCATTCAAAAGGCAGGGCATGACCAGAAGGTCAATGCCCTGCCTTTTTCATGCCAACTTGTTCGCCTTGGACGTCGCTCGCTGACGTTGGCTCAACCTGCGGTGCTGACTACTCCCCTTGCACCAAAAACAGCCCCGTTCTCGGTTTTGAGGACGGGGCGGTTTTGCTTACCTAGATTGTTCGAGTTCCTTATGCAAAGCGGGCGACGAGCTCCTGCAGGACGTCGGTCATCTTGACGAGTGAACTGACCGGGACGAACTCGTTGACGCCGTGGTAGCAATAGCCGCCGGTGGAAAGGTTGGGGCAGGGCAGACCGCGGAACGACAGCTGAGCGCCGTCGGTGCCGCCACGAATCGGCAGCACCTGGGGCTCAACGCCGCAGGCAAGGTAGGCTTCCTTGGCAACATCAATAAGCTCGGGATAGTCACGAACGATCTCGGCCATATTTCGATACTGCTGCTTAATCTCGACCGTCACGTGCTTCTCACCCAGACGCTGGTTGAGCATCGAGGCGGCGGCATCAATAAGGTCGAGTTTCTGCTGGAACTTGGCGGCGTCATGGTCGCGGACGATATAGCGCGCTGTGGCGTGATCGACGGTCGCAGATACACCCTCAAGGTGATAAAAGCCCTCGTAGCCTTCCGTATACTCCGGGCGCTGCACGTAGGGGAGCAACGCGTTGAAGTCGCAGAACAGATTGCCTGCGTTGACCATACGGCCCTTGGCGTCGCCCGGGTGGATGGACTGGCCCTCAAAGCGGACGGTCGCCTCGGCGGCGTTAAAACACTCCCACTCCAGCTCGCCGATGGGGCCGCCGTCGACCGTGTAGGCGTACTTGCAGCCAAAGGTATCGATATCCAACAGCTCGGCTCCGTGGCCAATCTCCTCGTCAGGGCAGAAGCAAATGCCGAGTGCGGGATGGGGCAGAGAGGGGTCCTGAGCGATACGCGCGACAAGCGACATAATCTCGGCGACGCCTGCCTTGTCGTCCGCGCCCAGCAGTGTGGTGCCATCGCTGCAGACCAGGTCCTCACCTGCGAGGTCGTTCAGGGCAGGAAGCTTGGCGGTACTCATGGCAACGGGCTTACCGTCAACCGTGCCGCAGACCAGGTCGCCGCCTTCGTAGTGTACGATGTGCGGCTTCACGCCGGCGCCCGGTGCAACTTCGGTGGTGTCGAGATGGGCGATCAGGCCCAGGGCGGGCTTGTCCTCAGCGCCCGCACTTGCGGGGATATGCGCGCAGACATAGGCGTGCTCGGTCACGTGGGCATCTTCCGCACCAAGCTCGCGCAGCTCTTCGGCCAGCACGTTGGCAAGGTCAAACTGAACGGCGCTCGAGGGTACCTGGTCGCAGTTTGCATCCTCGGACTGCGTGTTGATCTGGACGTAGCGCAAAAAGCGCTCGAGGACATCGGGGCTCGTGGTGGTGTTTTCCATAAAGACCGCTCCAATCTTGGTCGTCGTGTGCAACAAGAACTCTAGCACGGTATGCCACGGCATACCACGACGCTTGGATGGGGTAGAATCAGCCATTGAATGCAGAAGGGACGGAAGATCATGGATACGACAAATAGCTCGCGCGAACTACATCTGACGGTGGCGAACGAAGACTACTTGGAGTGCATGGTTCGCATTGAAAGCGAAGAGGGGGAAACCAACGGCGTGCGATCGGTCGACATCGCGCAGCGCCTTGGCGTCTCCAAGGCATCGGTCAATAAAGCGGTTTCGGCGCTCAAGGCATCCGAGCTTGTCGAGCAATCGCACTACGGCAAGGTAATCCTGACCGATCGCGGTCGCGAGGTTGGCACGGCTATCTGGTACCGTCATCGCCTCATCCGCACGTTTTTGGTTCAGGAGCTCGGTGTCGAATTTGAGCGAGCCGATTCCGAGGCCTGCATGATGGAGCATGCGCTATCCGAGGACACGATGAGCCGCTGGCTCGCCTATCTCGAAAAGCAGGGAATCAGCGTCGAGGAATAGCAGGATATATATGGATACGAGTTATTACAACCGCTTTGGTGCCGAGGAACTTACGCGCCGCTTGTCGAGCGAGACCTTGTTGGCGCAGGGCCCCATGGGCAGTGTTTTGTTGAGTGAGTACGATGCCGCCGACATTCCACCGGCGTTTTGGAATCTGGCAGAGCCGCAGACCGTTTCTCGTATCCATCGCTTGTATGTCGCCGCCGGCGCGCAGGTGCTCATTACCAATACCTTTCAGGCATCGAGCTATGCCCTCAAGCACGACCAGATTGCGCCGTCCGTGGCGGAGGTCAATCGCGGGGCCGTCGACGATGCCCGCCAGGCGCACCCTCAGCTACTGCTGGGCTCGATGGGCCCGATCGGTATTGAGTGGTTTGCCGAGGACTCTGTCGAGTATCGTGAAATCCGCGGCATTGCGCGCGAACAGGCGCACGCCTTGCTCAATGCCGGCGTTGACGGTCTGCTGATCGAGACGGTGACGTCTATCCGTAATCTGCAGCCCATGCTTGCCGGCGCCCGAGATGCCGCCGACGGCATGCCTGTTCTGGTGAGTTTTGTCGTTGACGATAAAGGCGACCTGCTGGGCGATGGCCTCAACATCGAGGCAGCCGTTTTGTACGCCGAAAAACACGGCGCAAACTCGGTTGGTGTTAATTGCTGTTCGCTTGCGGCCGCGAACGCGGCGGTGCCCAGGATGGTTGCATCGGCGACTACTCCCGTCACGGTGCGTCCCAACGTGGGCGATCCGGTCCAGACTCAGGATGGCCCCGTATGGCACGAGAGCCCCGAAGCTTTCGCGCGCGCATGCATCGAATGGAGACATGCCGGCGCCGCAATGGTGGGCAGTTGTTGTGGAACCACGGCAATCACTACGGCAGCGATGGCCGAGGCGCTCGATATATAAAGGGTAAAACCGCTCCATACGGGGCGGTTTTTTATTGCCTGCATGTCCTCGGCAGCATTTGCCCAAATGGTGAATGCTGGTGCCGGCGGGTTGCCGAGTGCATGTTGCGGGTATATCCCATGCGTACCATGATCCAAACACTGTGAGGTGTCTGCGCGTGTGCGCGATAATTCATTTTGGAACTGACGGTTGGCGCGCTCGCGTCGATGAGGACTTCACTGCCGATAACGTTGCCCGTATCGCCGATGCCGTCGGCGAGTTGTGGCAAAAGACCAATCCAGGCAAAACGGTATATATAGGGTTCGACACCCGGCCCCTGGCGAGCGAGTTCGCTGAGCTTGCGGCGGGCGTGCTAGCAGCGCACGGGCTGGACGCCGTGCTCGCTTCGCGACCTGTTCCGACCCCTGCCCTTACGTGGGCGGCGGCTTATGACGGTGAGGCGTGCGGCGCGCTCATGGTGACGGGGTCCCATCATCCGCAGGGTTATCTGTGCCTCAAGATTCGCATGGGTGACGGCTCGACCGCCAACCAGGATGTCATCGAAGAGCTCGAAGAGACCATGGCTCCCGAGCCAATGGGGATCGAGGGGCAATATCGCACCGCGGATATTATTCCTGACTATATGCAGGCGGTGGCATCGTTTGTCGATGCCGAAGCCATCCGCGCCGCGCACCTGCGCGTGGTTGTCGATCCCATGGGCGGCGCAGCCCAGGGCTATCTAGCCGACTTGCTGCGCGAGCTTGGCGTTGAGGTGCACGAGATTCACGCCGGGCAGGCGTCTGACCAAGAAGATATCTGCCCCGACCCCGTTGAGCCTTGGGTGGACGCTTGCGAGCGCACGGTTATCGATGACGGAGCTTGCGCCGGCCTGGTGACCGACGGCGACGCCGACCGTATCGGTGCGGTTGACGAGCGCGGCAGATATATACATCCGCATCAGATCATGGCGCTCGTTTTGGGCGACTTGGTCCAATTTCGTAATTTGGAGGGGCGCGTCGTCGTCAATCTTTCATGCTCGACGCTCGTGCGTCGCATTGCCGAGGCGCTTGGCTGCCGCGTGACCGTCAAACCAGTCGGTTTCAAATATATAGCGGCGGAGATGAAGAAGGGCGGCGTCCTCATAGGCGGTGAAGAAGCCGGTGGTATCGGCATCGCCGCGCATATGCCCGAGCGCGATGGAATCCTCGCCTGTCTGATTCTGTGTGAGCTTATGGCTAAGACGGACGCGCCTTTGGGCGTTCTGGTCGACCAACTCGAGGACAGTTTTGGTAAGACGAGTTACGGTCGACGGGATTTGCGCCTTGAGGCCGAAGATGCCGAAACGTTACGAACCCTGCTGCCGGGCGTAAACCCCAAGTCGATTTGTGGCAAGGTGCCGCAAAACGTTAGTCATATGGATGGCTTGCGTTTGGAATTCGAGGATGACACGTGGCTGCTGGTCCGTCCTAGCGGGACCGAACCAGTGGTGCGCGTCTACGCCGAGGGGTTCTCGGTGGAAGAACGCGATGAGTTGCTCGATGCTGGCTGTGCTTTAGCTAGGGGGACGTATCCGCTTTACCCATGAGACTGCCTTATATAAAGAGATGCTCGGCGAACGGTAGTTAACGGCTGGCAAACGTTAGTCGGATCTTAAATTGTGTAGGAAATGTGTACGCCCAGATTCCCGCCCGCGGGGCCCCTCCGGTCTGGC
>DXMX01000030.1:17088-20210 GCA_019413955.1 Collinsella sp. | reverse complement strand
GCCTCGTCGGTGCTCATGCCCGTGGTGTCAACACCCATGGCAACGGCAACCTTGGCCAGGCGCTCGGCGCAAACCGGCTTGTTGAACTCCATAGCGATCGGCAGCAGCATGGCGCAAGCGACGCCGTGCGGGGTGTCGTAGTGAGCGGACAGGGTGTGAGCCATGGCGTGGTCGATGCCCAGGCCGACATTGGAGAAGCCCATGCCGGCGACATACTGGCCAAGAGCCATGCCCTCGCGGCCGGAGCCGGGCTGACCGGACTTGGCCTCGGCAACGGAGTCGCGCAGGTTCTCGCTGATCAGCTTAATGGCCTCAAAGTGGAACATGTCGGAGAGCTCCCAAGCACCCTTGGTGGTGTAGCCCTCGATGGCGTGGGTCAGAGCATCCATGCCGGTAGAAGCGGTCAGGCCGGCGGGCATGGAAGCCATCATGTCGGGGTCGACGACGGCGACCTCGGGGGCGTCGTTGGTGTCGACGCACACGAACTTGCGGACCTTCTCGGGGTCGGTGATAACGTAGTTGATGGTCACCTCGGCGGCGGTACCGGCGGTCGTCGGCACGGCGATGGTGAACACGGCGTGCTTCTTGGTGGGAGCAACGCCCTCGAGGCTACGGACATCGGCGAACTCGGGGTTGTTGATGATGATGCCAATGGCCTTGGCGGTGTCCATGGAGGAGCCGCCACCGATGGTCACGATAGCGTCAGCTTCGGCGGCCTTGAAGGCCTCGACGCCGTCCTTGACGTTCTGGATGGTGGGGTTGGGCTTAATCTCGGAGTAGAGGCTCCAAGCGATGCCGGCGGCGTCGAGCTCGTCGGTCACCTTGGCGGTAACGCCAAGGTGACCAGGTCGGGATCGGAGCAGACGAAGATCTTCTTGTAGCCGCGACGCTGGAGCTCGCCGGGGATCTCCTTGATGGCGCCGGAACCATGATAAGAGATGGTATTGAGAACGAAACGATTAGCCATTGATAGCCTCCCATCGTGTGCGGGGCGCCCATTACGCCCCACGCTATGAGTCCCATCCTAACGCTTTTGAAACAAAAAACACGTGAGAACGTCAAAATTGTTAAAGCGTTTCAACATAATAACGGAGTCCTAGTCCTTCCCTCCCGACAGCAGCGAAGGCTAGATTATAGGAGCAATCGCCCAAAGAATACGACCAACTCAGTCTATAAATTGTTTCTGTTTTAGCAATATATGTTTGACAATACGTTTATAAAAGGATACTTTATATCAAACATCTTAGTTCACTAAATAACATTAGTGAAATGAAAGAGGCGGTAGAGATGTTAGTTCTACCTATAAAGACCCTCTTGGGCCACTACATTTATGATGCCAATCGAAACGAGATACTTGCAGTAAGCAAAGATCTCTTCAATTACATCTCAGAAGTCCAAGCAGGCAAAGTTTGCCACGCCTCCTGTAAATCAGACCAAGAATTCCAGTTACTACAATCATGTGGCTACTGCTGCGATTCGCCATTGCAGGATATCGCTTATCCATCAATTGACCTTTTGAAAGTTAAGCTGGAAAGAAATATACGGATGCTAACCCTTCAGCTGACTCAATCTTGTAACTTCCGATGTGATTACTGTATCTATTCCGGAAACTCCTCATACAACAGAGCCCACAGTCATAACTCCATGTCCATTTCGACGGCAAAACATGCAATCGAATTCTTTAAGATGCACTCGATCGACAACTCAAACCCGGTCGTAGCATTTTATGGAGGAGAACCTCTCCTTCGATTTAATGAAATTAAGCCAATTACTCAATATGCAGAGCAGGTATTTGAAGGAAAACACATCTCATTTCGAATTACAACTAATTGCTCTCTTTTATCTGAAGAAATGGTTAAATTCTTCTTCGATTCTGGGCATGAATTCTATTTGTTAATCAGTCTTGACGGGCCGCAGCAAATCCACGATAAGTCTAGGCATTACGCTAATGGCAAGTCCTCATACCAAACAGTTATAGACAATGTTCATATGGTTTTAGACAGCCATCCTGAACGCAACAAATATGTTCATTTTAATGCCGTAGTCGACACGAACAACATCTATAAAACAGTCTCTTCCTTTATAAATGATAAAGATATCGAAGATTGCGATGTTCAATTCAACTACCTGGAACGCAACGGACGTATCGCCCCCTACAATGACGAGTTCTCAAGTCAGCTAAATTACGCCTTATTTAAAGCAAGAATTATGGATGAGCGCAAAATCGAAAAAGGAAACCGCAACGATAGGCTCGCTTCATATACGCTCGCAAACATCAACCAAAACATAAAGCGATTTGCACCTTCGAACATCCCAGCAAAAGCTATACCCGGTGGCCCATGCGAACCAGGGGTTACGCGTCTATTTGTGACAACAGCAGGAGCGCTTCTTCCTTGCGAAAGGGTCAGCGAAACAACGAAGGAAATGTATATCGGCACATTGGATTCAGGATTTGATTTAGGTCAAATTGAAAAGATAATCAATGTTTCAAAGCTGACCAGCGATTCATGTAAAAAATGTTGGGCATTTCAGCTGTGCACCCAATGCATAAAAAGCGCAGATTGCGAAGGAGTAATAAGCCCTGATTACAAGCGAACAGCATGCGACAATTCAAAACGAATTGCCTTTGACCGACTTAATCAGAAAATACTTCGCTTTGAGCTTCATAGACATGAAGTGTCCATTGCAACAGCTCTAAAAAGGAACAAGCGATAAAAATCATGAAGACAATCGGACTTATATCTTTCACAAGAGCTGACTATCCTCTTCTGATTGGATTGCTAGGAAATGGCTACAATATCCGGGTATCAACGCCATGCGGCATTCTACCGGACGGCCTAGATGTCGCCAACCTTGTGAATTGCAAAGAAATTGGCATAAGAAATCGAATTAACTATGTAACGACAATCGATGAATCAGACCTGGTTGTCGTTTTATCGACGAAAGAAAGCGCCGCAGGACTCGTAGAATTTAGTAAACACGCTGAAACCTACGCTCATTCTGTAAATAAGACGGTTGTCAGCCAACTCGCCGCTGAACAAATCGAGTCTAGCAAAAGCGACATGCAGGAATTAGCCCTGATACCAAAAATTGTTGTCGGGAATCTATATACACCCGCCAAT
>DXMX01000030.1:0-17078 GCA_019413955.1 Collinsella sp. | reverse complement strand
CCCGCCAATTCAACAATAACGTTCAGTAGCATCGTTAGCGAGATGAGAAAGCACCATCCCAATCTATGTGCGTTGAGCTTCAATCCTTTAAATGAAATCTGGGGCTGCAACACCCTTAGTTTTGATGGTGGCCAATCTGCCGTCATCAAAATGAATGAGCAGATCAACCTCATCATTGAGAATGATAAATCCGACCTAGCTCTATTAGAGACGCCCAATGTGCTTATGAAATACAACGACCACATTTTCGGAGATTACGGATTGGGGTCGATTGCTGCATGTCGAGCTTTCTGCCCTGACTTAGCCATTATCAATATCCCATACACGATAGCCGACTACGACATAATGCTAGGGCTCATGCCCGTAATTGAAACGCTTACGCAAGCAGAGAAAGTTCAATTTGAAATTACAAACGAAGTACTTGACGCCACAGAGGGGTTGGAGACGCATGAATTTCAAATAAGCTATTCATCTAGCGATAAAGCTCTTCAAGCAGCAAGAGAACTTCGACTAAGAGGAATACCCAGTTTCTCAGCCAGCTTAGATCCAGAAGAATCATTACTATGCTGCAAGACAATCGAGGACGAGTTGTTTGATTTCGATCTTGGGGTACTGAAATGACAGCATATTGTAAAGATGAAACCATCTACGCAGAAATCGAAAAAGCAATAAGCAATATTAGAGATTTGGATTTGACTCAATTTGATCAAGATCTAAGAAATCAACGATTGACCAATTCCCCATTCAGCTTGTCCTCATCGGATCTAGTTCGACTGCTAATTTTTCTTGAAAGCAGGTTTTCTGTTTACGTTGAGTACTCGTCGATTGAAAACATAGGGTTCAACAGTGTTGAGGAGGTGAAGAAGGTAATAGAACAGTCAGAAACAATCGAACAATGGGAGGCAAATCATGAGAAGTATTCGACCATTTAACATGCATGCAGTAAATAGCGTCATTCATTTTATTAGAAATTGCCCATGCGGTTATTGCAGCTGCATGTACTGCAACGTACTGCGTAATTCTCCGCACGAAGCAGAAGTCGGTTCCAATGCGATTGAGGCGATGACGCGTGGTGGCTACTGGTCCTAAATCGAGCAAGACAGCTACAAACGAATATCGAATCTCAATTGAAGGTAACCCTTATCCGCATGCTCTAGCTCTCACCAACCCAGCGGGAGACAACCTCAACATCAAAAGACATGGGTTCACGGGTCCACTAGGACAGCTATTGAGTCTTAAATACACCGTTTATGACGATACAAATGAAAAGCTCTTTACTGTCGTCGACGGTGGCTTTAGTAACATGCCCAGGGTTGCGCTCGTCATCGAACATAAGGAAGTTGCGGTGTTCGATTATGGCCTAAACAGACTTGAGATGAAGTGCATAACGAACATACCGAATTACTCAATAAAAGGTAACTTCCTTTTTGGAGATTACGATATATTCAGCCAACGGGAAGTGAGGGTATCTTCAGTTACCGTTCTTCAATGTGATAAACAATCGTGCTTTAGCATACAGGTTTTGGATAAAGCCGAATTAGCTGCCGCAATTGGCATACCCACAGCCATTGCCCTTCTTAGAGCTCGCATTGAAGAGCATCTCGAATAACTCGCAAATAGCAGTTGGTAGCAACGTTCAGGAGCTAGATAGTTTTTTCTGGCTCCTGAAACTGTATTACATAGTCTGCAAATTGTTCAAAACCATGTCCATGATCCGCAATGATGACGATACGCTCTTTCATCTCCTGTGCAACCACCGCCTTCAAAAAGGATATCGAAGCATTATCTAAATTGTTGCAAGGCTCATCCAAAATAATAATAGAATAGCTGCTCAGAAAGGCCCTACAAAGTAATAGAGAAGCCAGTTCTCCGCCAGACAAATTGTGTCCCCTAGTTCCAATGATGGGATTGGCTTCAAATAATTTATCGAGGCTAAAACCCTTCAAAAGATAGATGAGTTTTTCAGAGTCAATATCTACAAGACCATAGTAAAGAGCCTTCCTGAAAGTTCCCCCCATTATCAAATGTCTTTGCGGCATAGTTGCGCAGGGTAGCTGGATTAAAGTCAAGCCATCGAAAATGACAGTAGACTCATTAACACACAGTCTGCCGGCAACTGGCGACAATAATCCATTCAATACTTCCAGAAATGAAGATTTGCCACATGCATTAGGGCCGCTTACTAAAACCAGACAAGGTGCCTGTATCGTGCAATCTGGAATTGTTATCCTCTCATTAGTTTCGCTCGACGAAAACGAGAGACTGATTCCTTTCCAACTAATTCGATCAGCGTGATCGAAGCATATCAAATTAGGTTTTCCAGCTTCCAAAAGACGACGTAATTCCAAGACACGGCGCAACGACCTAAACGACGGCTGAAGCTGAGCCCAACAATTCAGAACAAGAGGAAAAGGAGAATAGCATAGAAGCACAAGTTGATAACTCTGCACCGCAATCCCGACCGTCAGCCCGCGCTTTAACACAAGGAAAATAAGCAGCAGAACTGAAAGCAAGCCAGTAATGATGTTGCCAGCGTTAACTATTTCAGTTGCCAATCTCGCAAAGACACTCTCCTCAACTCGAGAGTTCCTGCAGGCTTTAAGCATCTTTTTATAGCGAAGTAATTCCAAGTTAATTGAACGAGAAATTCGAATGTAAAGTCGACAATTTATTAGCTGGGCTAAATAAGCAGAACCCCTCGCCTGGGCCTCCAATGCCTTTTCGCTCTTAGTCGATAGCTTACTAAGAGCGAACGGATATAGAAGCGAAATAAACAATGCCGAAACACAAACAGGGATCAAAAGCAACAAAGAGATATTAGATAGCGCCACAAACGATGCCAAACCCGTCACTAGGCACGGAAGAAACGCAGTTGTAAATATTCCAATCATCGGCTGTAGGTTCCCAGCCTCTTCAATGCGCGATAACAGGTAGTCACTGTCTTTTGCTAAAACTAAGGGCCGCTCTAAAGCACGGCGGGCAAGCAATCTATAGAAGCAGTTAGCGCCATCGGAAGCCAATTGCTCCGCATATTTTGATCTGAACAGGTTTGTCACCAGCTCAACTGAGAGCAATACTAGCAGGCCTAACCCAATGTATAAAACGTTACGATAATTAGAGCGAAGCAGGCCATAGTCTATAATCAACGATTCAGCTTTAACAACAGACAGCTCCACCAGGGCAGATAAAATGCAGAGCACCATCAACTTGATTACTGTCGTCTTATTTTGAATAAAAAGCTCTGTCATATGTCCATCCCCTCAACTAATAATTATAGCTAGAAAGATGGCATTTTTATTCTATAGCCTCAAGCCGCACGCTTTGCTGACGTCAAATCTTGTCATTACGAACATGCACCTTAGCGCTTAAGACTCGTGGTCTGCCAGTCAGCTACGATGCGGGCCCATTTCCTGTGCAAATCGCGTTCACGGTCGATAAACATGATGGCAAACGCGATAAACAGCAGCACGCTCGCCACCGCAATGGCGTGCAGGCCCATGCGCTCAATGCACCAATTGCCCAGCACGGCACCAAACACAAAGGTAAAGATCACACCAAAGTACAGCAGGCCGTTTTCCAAAAAGCCGCGCTTGTGGGTAATGATGTAATCGTCCACGTTTTGCAGCGCGTTGCGCAAGTTGCCGATGCACATGGTCGTAGCGATGCCGTGACCGTGGATCTTGCGGAAGCTCTCGACTTGCATACCGCAGGCAAACGAAGTGAGGCAGTTGGCGAGCAGGTTGAAATCGCCACCGGGAATAAAACTCACGCCCAGCAAGATGACGGCTTCAAAGAACACCGTCACCTGACGCCAGTGGATCACGCTGCCAAAACGCTCGTGTACCAGGTCGGCAAGCATAATGCCCACAGCAAACGAAACCACAGGGAAGAAGTAACGCCCCGCAAGTGCCCAATTGCCCTCCGAGATGCTCACGCCCACCAGCAGGATGTTGCCCGTCTGCGCGTTGGCGAAAACATGGTCGCGCCCAATGTACGAATACACATCCATAAAGCCACCGGCGAGCGCCAAGATGATGCCCAGCTCAATGGACTCCGATATCTGTTTGGCACGCTGCATCGTCGTGCATCCTCCTTGTTGACGACTCTCTCGTGCGTTGGCGGAAACATAGCCGCCGTTCATACTGTAACCCATTGACAACATGGCGTGCGCGCGAGACGGGTTCTCCAACGCGCAGATACACAGTCTGGAAACAAACGGCGGGCGCGGCACCGACACCCGAGACCTCGTGTACTCCACCAGTCTTTTTAGCCCCGTCCTAAAAAGACTGGTTACAATTACGTGCAGCATACAAACACCGGGAGGGATCGTGGCAAAAAAGCCTCAGCACGCTCAGAATAACCAGCGCAGTCAGCAGGGCAAACAGGGCCAGCAGCAAAAGCGCGGCGGTAAAGCGCAGGGCTCGCGCCCCGCGCATGTCCCGGCGACACCCGTCCGCCCCTGGCGACCGGGCCGCGACAAGTTCCTCCCCGTCAGCCGCGCCGATATGGACGCGCGCGGCTGGGACCAGTGCGACTTCGTCTACATCTGTGGCGATGCCTACGTGGACCATCCGAGCTTTGGCATGGCCATCATCAGCCGCGTACTCGACGCACACGGCTACAAGGTGGGCATCATCTGTCAGCCCGA
Source organism: Collinsella sp. (assembly GCA_019413955.1). Classification (GTDB taxonomy): domain Bacteria; phylum Actinomycetota; class Coriobacteriia; order Coriobacteriales; family Coriobacteriaceae; genus Collinsella. The sequence goes on along the minus strand of DXMX01000030.1, from coordinate 12,430 downwards.
CTGGACCGATCCCGCCAGCATCACCGTGCTCGGCGAGCCACGCCTGGGCTTTCTCGTCAGCGCCGGCAACATGGACTCCATGGTTAACCACTATTCGGTGACCAAGCACCGCCGCCACACCGACGCGTACACCCCCGGTGGCGAGGAGGGGCGCCGTCCCAACCGAGCCGTCACGGTCTACGGCAACCTCATCCGTCAGACGTTTAAGGACGCCCCCATCATCATCGGCGGCATCGAGGCAAGCCTGCGCCGCCTGGCCCACTACGACTACTGGCAGGACAAGCTCAAGCGCTCGGTACTGCTCGACTCGGGCGCCGACATCCTCATCTACGGCATGGGCGAGCACGCGATCGTCGAGATCGCCGACGCGCTCGACGCGGGACTGCCCGTCGATCAGATCACCTACATCAACGGCACCGTCTACCGCACCAGCTCGCTCGACGAGGTCTACGACTACGACCTGCTGCCCAGCTGGGACGACCTTACCGCCGACAAGCTCAACTACGCGCGCAGCTTTAACGTGCAGCAGCAGAATATGGACCCCATCACCGGACATCGCCTGGTAGAGCCCTACCCCAACAGCGTCTATGTGGTGCAGAACCCGCCGTCGGCGACGCTCACCACCGACGAGATGGACGAGGTGGCCGAGCTCCCCTACGCACGCGATTGGCATCCCGACTACGACGCGGCGGGCGGCGTGCCGGCCTTTGCCGAGATCAAGTTTTCCATTAGCTCCAACCGCGGCTGTTTTGGCGAGTGCTCGTTTTGTGCCCTCACCTTCCACCAGGGCCGCGTGCTGCAGATGCGCAGCCACGATTCGATCATGCGCGAGGCCGAGCTGCTCACGCACGATCCCGAGTTTAAGGGCTACATCAACGACGTGGGCGGACCGACGGCAAACTTTAGCCGTCCTGCCTGCGACAAGCAGCTCAAGCACGGCGTGTGCAAGAACAAGCGTTGTCTGTGGCCGAGTGTGTGCAAGAACATGGTGGTCGACGAGAGCGGCTACACGCAGCTGCTGCGCGATCTGCGCCAGCTGCCGGGCGTCAAGAAGGTCTTCGTCCGCAGCGGCATACGCTTTGACTACACCATGGCCGACGCCTCGGACGAGTTTTTGCGCGAGCTGCTGGAGCACCATGTCTCGGGCCAGCTACGCGTGGCGCCCGAGCATGTGAGCGACGCGGTGCTCTCCGTGATGGGCAAGCCGAGCCGCGCCGTCTACGATGCGTTCTGTCGCAAATTTGAGCGCCTGAACCGCGAGTACGGACTCAAGCAGTACGTGGTGCCGTATCTGATCTCGAGCCACCCCGGCTCGACGATGAAGGAAGCCGTGGACCTTGCCGAGGCCGTGCGCGACATGGGCTACATGCCCGAGCAGGTGCAGGACTTCTACCCTACGCCGTCCACCATGTCGACCTGCATGTACTACACCGGCGTGGACCCGCGCACCATGGAGCCGATCTACGTGGCGCGCGACCCGCACGAGAAGGCTATGCAACGCGCGCTCATCCAGTATCGCAAGCCCGAGAACTACAAGCTGGTGCGCGAGGCGCTAGAGAAGGCCGGGCGTCGTGATCTGATCGGCTATACCAAGCATTGCCTGATTCGCCCCGTGCCGCCACGCCCGGGCGAGACGTCTGCCGGCGGTGGGCATGGCACCGGCAAGAAGGGCGGCAAGGCCCACGGTGGCGCCGCCGGCAAGGGGCCCAAGGGCAGCAAGGGTCACGGCGGTATGTCCCGCGCGCAGAACACTGCCGGTCGCAATCGCGCGGCACAGGGGCGTCAGGGCGCCAACGGAGGCGGCAGACGCAACTAGCGCGGCGAGGCGGCATGCCGCCGTTGGCGACACGACACGCCCCACCAATAAAATGCCGCTCGCTGGGGCGTCGCAGAACGATTCCCCGGCGAGCGGCCGATTAATATTGTCTATCTCAAAACGTCGTTACTTTTTGTCGAAACGACCATAGAGCGCAAACGAGAGCGCCGCAGAGATAACCCAAGTCAAAGCGATGCAGACGATAATCATGATCAGGTTCATGGGATTGCCGCTTGGATCGGCATAAACGGGCAACGAGGTAATGCCGGGCATAACAAAGCCGAAGCACTTTGCGCCGAGAACAACGGTAAGCGCACCGCCAATGCCATCCGCAATCATCGCAGCGATAAGCGGAGTCCTGTTAGGAACCTGAACGGTAAACAAGGCGGGCTCGGAAATTCCCATAAATGCTGAGAAGGCGCACGTCATTGCAGCGGACTTGAGCTTTTCGTCGGTCATGCGCAGGGCTGCACCAAAAGACGCACCGCTTTCGGCGAGGTTATGGCAGAAAGAGATCGGGAGCAGATAGTCATACCCAAGCGTTGCGATATTGGAAATCTGGATAGGGCTCGTTGACTGATGCATGCCGAAGAGCACGATAAGCGGCATAAAGAAGCCCAGCAGAAAACCGGCAACGGGGCCTAACGTCGAGAATAGCCAAACGATACCGTTGGCAAGACCAAGACCGCACCAGGCACCAATCGGAGCGAGCACAAACAGGTTGACGGGAATCACGATAGCAAGGGAGAGCGCCGGAACGACAACGAGCTTAAAAAGATCCGGCACGACTTTGTCGATTGCACGATATACAAAAGACAAGCCAATGACGCCAAAGATAACCGGGAACACGGAATCGGCGTAGCTAAAAATCGGCACCGCAAAACCGAACAGCGCAAGGGGCGTCTCGCCCGTACCGACAGCGTTGACAATGGTCGGGTACATCAGCGATCCGGCAACACAAAGCGCAAGCGAACGGTTGACCCGGAACTTATCAGCTGTAGACATTGCCAGCAAAAACGGCAAGAAGTAGAACGGGATATCCGAAATCATATTGAATATCGCAAAGTCGCCGGCACCCGTGTCGATTCCAAAAGCCGCGATAGCAGCCAGGATGCCCTTTACGATGCCTCCCGCCACCAGTGCGGGAATGATAGCGGAAAAGATGCCGGTGATGATATCGAATACGCGAGCCGAACCTTTTTGGAGCTCAGGCTGCTCGGCGTCGGCGGAGACCTCGCCACCCATCCTGTCACCTAGCATGGGCTCCAATTCGTCATATACCGACCCCACGCTGGCGCCGATGATAACTTGCCACTGTCCGTCTTTAACCTGCGCGCCCAAGGCGCCGTCAAGCGTCTTAAGGGCCTCCAGGTCTGCCTTGCTATCGTCCTTCAGGTTGAATCTGAGCCTTGTAATGCAGTGCGTTGCCATAACAACGTTATCGGCGCCGCCCACGAGCTCGAGGACACGAGCGGCCAGTTCCTTCTTGTCTGCCACGACAATCACTCCTACCCAAGATCCTCGCCATTAGTGGCGATACATTTCTGATACCAATAGAAAGAGTCTTTACGCGAGCGCTCCGCAGTGCCGTTGCCGCAATTATCCAGATCGACATAGATAAGCCCGTAGCGCTTGTCCATCGTAAGAGGACCGCAGGCAACAAGGTCAATGAATCCCCAGATCATGTATCCGCGCACGTCAACGCCATCGATCACCGCTTCTTTAAGGCACTTTATGTGCTGGCGCAAATAATCGATTCGATACTCGTCGTGGATGCTGCCATCCTCCTCGACTACATCAGATGTACCGAGGCCGTTCTCGGCGATATACAGAGGCAGCCCATAGCGGTCATACATCTGGTTAAGGGTAACCCTCAGGCCAATGGGATCGAGCTGCCAGCCCCACTCACTCGTCTCGAGATAAGGGTTCTTGTTTGCCATGACCAGATTACCCGCAGTCTTCTCCCATCCCTGATCGCAGGTGGATACCTGGGAAAAGTAGTACGAAAAGGCCAGGAAGTCGACCGTGTTGCGAGCGATGAGCTCTTCATCGCCCGGTTCCATTTGAATCTCGATATCACACGCATCGAAATAGCGATTCATATAAGCGGGGTATTTTCCACGAGCCATCACGTCCGTATAGAACCAGTTGGAATACTGGTCGTCGTGAATAGCCTGCATGTTATCTTCGGGACGGCAGGTGGCGGGATACGTACAGAATCGAGCGATCATGCCGCCAACGGGAGTATCGGGCGAAAGACGATGGACAATCTCGACGGCACGCGCATTGGCAACGAACTCGTGGTGCAGGCACTGGAAGATGGCTCGATCGAAGTTCTCCCCCTCTTCGTCTTTGACCAGACAGACCCCGTCCCAAGGCGAAAAACGCGCTGCATTGAACTCGTTAAAAGGCAGCCAGAAATCGACCAGATCGCCCAATTCCGTAACGATTGTCTCGACATAGCGGGCGAAGAAATCAATCGTCTTGCGATTCTTCCATCCCCCATATGTGGTGACAAGATTTACCGGGATGTCATAGTGGAGCATGGTGACGAAGGTTTTAATGCCGTGCTTTTTGCACTCACCCAGCATGCTTCGATACCACTCGATGCCTTCGCGGTTAGGCTCAAGATCATCTCCGTTAGGATAGATTCGGCTCCAGCAAATAGAAGTGCGGAACAGCTTGAGGCCCATCTCCGCAAAAAGCGCGATGTCCTCACGGTAGTGATGATAGAAGTCGTTACCGCGCCTAAACGGGTAGAACTCAACACCATCATCTGCGAGAGCGTTCATTAGTTCGTCATGGCAGAAGGGGTTGTTTTGATGCTTGTCCTCAATCTGGTCATGAGTCCAGGTACCATCCAGCCATCGACAATCCTGCGTCGACTTTCCCTTTCCGCCCTCATTCCAGGCGCCATCGGCCTGCGAGCACGATATGGCTCCGCCCCATAAAAAGTCGGAGTCAAACCCATGTTTTAACTTACTCATTTGCCCTCCTTGATCGGATGCTCCAGCGGATAACCCAATACTAGGAAGAACAAGATGCATAAGATATCGCATAGAAAGCGTTTGTTTATAACATTTTTTTAGATATAATACCGTTTAAGGCATCGATTCTACCGTTCACCCTTGGAACACCCCATGGATTCGAATCTCAAACAGCTGCTCTATACGCATACCGAGACCGAAGAGTGGCATCGCACACATCCGGGAGAGCTCAGCCCGCGATATAACAGGGTGGAAACCACAACCATTAACGGCGAAGAGGTCTATCTGTTTGATTGGAAAGAAACTCTCGACGAAAACCCCGTGGGCCTTATCAAGGAGTCGCGCTTTACCGATATTCCTCCTCATATCAATCGGGATATGGAGCTTAACTACGTGTACGACGGCGTCTGCACGTTTATCGTCAACGGACGGTCACTGCTCCTTAAAAAGGGTGATGTGCTCATTTGCAACACCGGCGTAGTCAGAAGCGTTCCATACGTTAAGGGCGAGCATGATATCGTCATTTCGATCGTCTTCAAAAAAGAAATGTTCGATTCGTTGTTCCTGAGCCAGCTACCCGGCGCGTCACCATTAACGAATCTTCTATTTGATTTTGTGTCCAAAAACCGCGAGGCCCGAAAATATCTCATTCTTCCAGAGGAATACGCCCGACATGCGCGACGCCTCATCGAGATGCTCTTTATCGAATATCACTTTAAAGATGCCTATTCCAATGAACTCATGAGGCACCTCGCCGTCAGCCTATTCCTTGTTCTCATTCGAGGACTGTACCGACGCTCCGCAACTGATAACCAGGCGATCATGTCGGACGAACGCATCGTGTCGATTCTGAATCATATTGAGCGAAGCTACGGCGACTGCACACTCGAAAGCATTGCGAGCGATACGGGTTATAGCACCAGCTATCTCAGCAGCTTGATCAAGCAAAAAACCGGCAAAACGTTTTCGCAAATCAAGCTCAACCAGCAGCTCACAGAGGCGGCATATCTTCTCAATAACACCGAGCGCAGCGTGCAGTATGTAGCCCGAAAAGTCGGCATCTCCAACATGTCATTCTTTTACTCAAAATTTAAAGAAGCATTCGGCGAAACGCCAGGTGCGTTCAGGACGCATCGGTCTAATTAAAGGCGTTATTACTCAGACCGATCAGCTTCGCGCGACACGGGAATGCGCAATCGAAGCAGCGAGCGCATCGCCTCTACCAGCACAAAGCCGGCGATGCCAACCGTGACCACAACGTCGAGCGGTGTGCCCACAAACCACAGCAGCCCCATGAGATACGACCCGGCATTAAACGCAAAGTGCAGCAGAATCGTGTAGCGAAGCTTTCCGGTGGTCACGAGTACCCAACCAAAAATGAGGCCGGCAGCGCCCGCGTAGCAGCCCTGCACCCAGTTCATGTGCATAAAGCCGAAGACCGCCGCCTGCAGCACGATTGCCGCGGCGACGCCCCAGGTACTCGGGGCCGCCCAGGGCACTATGGCGCCGTCCTGCGCGTTCGCGCGGCGCCGGCGCTTCCAGAACGAACGGCACTGTGGATTAAACGCACGCAGCGAAAACTCAAAGATGATGCCGCGCACCAGGAGCTCTTCGCAAAACGGAGCGCCGAGCACTGTGGTCAAGACAGCAAGAAGGCTGGTATCGCCCATGCCCGTCTCCTCGACGAGCTCGCTATAGTCTGCCGCGACCTCGGGCAGCAGCGACAGTACGCCGTCGCATAGGTAGCTAATGACCACCTGCATGGATAGGCCGATCACGACAACGCAGGCAATGCGCTTCCATGCCGCGCCTGCTCCCCCGCCGAGTGGGCGTTCGCCTTGCCGGCGCGCCATGAAGGAGCGGGGCCACAGATAGCGCCACCACAGCAGCGCCATCAAAAATGACGCCGTCTGAGCGGCAGCCTGGAACCATTGGATATCGAGATTGTCGATCGGATAGCCCGTCAGCACCGACACGGCATCGAGAACTGAAAACAGAACCATGCTCAGGGCAATATCGGCAGCAACAACACCAAAACAGGCAAGCGCCCAAATCATCGCATTGAGCATGCCAACCTCCTCAAAACCCGGCACTTAGGGACGTTCCTTAACTGCCGGCAGAAAAGGAACGTCCCCAAGTGCCGGCAGTTTGGGACGGTCATTGTTGACGAGAATCGGGCGCAGCGCCAAAGGCCCCGTTGGGCGAAATGTCGAACGGGAAGGTGCCGCAGCGATTGAACGCGGCGATAAACATGCGGATGGCGTTGGACGGCGTGGTGCCCACGAGCTGGGTTGCCGCCGCGAAGGCCGCCTTTTCCTCGGGCAAGACCTTCGCGACAACCGGGGTCATGTGTTCTGCCATGGCGCTTCCTTTTTGAAACGACGGTGATGCGGATAGATGCGGGCCACGCGGCTGGGCGACGGGCTGTGAAGGCAACCCGATTGGCCCGCATCTGGAGTTTGTTTCTACGGCGTTGGTATTACTTAGTATTCCTAAGTATTACCCCGCAGATAGAATACCATACCCGGCCCTATGGAGACGGAGAAAAACGGATCATTTTGTTGCTGGGTAAGTATTTAGAGCGTGATGATGTCCGAGATATTGAGGGCCCGAGCGTCAGCGAAATCGTGCGTGGCAAGCAACAGCATACGGCCGTCGAGCAAGTCGAGCACGGCCTCGGCGCATGCGTCGCGCGCAGCGATGTCTAGACCGGTAAAGGGCTCGTCCAGAATCACTGCGCCGCCCGGACACAGCAGGGCTCGGGCAATCTCGACGCGACGGCGCTGCCCGCCCGAGAGCTCGGCCACGCGGGCATGCACATCGATCCCCGGTACCAGCAGGCGCAACAAGGCAGCGGCACTCGAGGCATTCACGCGTGCATCGGCGCACACCAGCACGTTATCCAAAGCAGAGGCGTCCTCAACCAGGCGCGTATCCTGAAACACCATCGAGCACGGCGCGCACTCCCCCGCTGTCAACGAAAGCAGCGTCGACTTGCCCACGCCTGAAGCTCCCATCACGCAGATACGCCCGCCCGCGGGCACGTTGAGCACCAGACCATCCAGCGCCGGAGCCCAGGGTGCCCGGTCGCCCACGGCGAGCGCAAGCTCCGCCGCAGCCCCGCCACCAGCAGAGCCGCCCGCACGCCCGCGCAGTCCATGCCCATGTGCCCGCACGGCCGCGCGCCACGCCACGGGTCCCGAAACCCGCAGCAGCCACACCAGCACGCGCTCACACGCCCACGAGGCGGCAACGACCAACACGGTCCACGCCAGCAGATCAGCCGTCTCGATGAGCAGCTTCGCCTGATAGATGCGTTCGCCCACGGTGCCCGTCGCCATGCCGATGAGCTCCGCCGCCACGCCGGCCTTCCAGCTCATGCCGATCACGGCACGCGCACACGAAAGCACAAACGGCAGGACCTCGCGCCAGGTATGGGCGCAAAACAGTCGCCAGCCCCGCACGCCATGCAGACGAAACATCTGCTCCAGCGGTTTATCCGCTTGCGTCAAACCCTCGACCAACGAAAAATACACGCCCGGAAGTGCCATCAAAAAGACCGCCGCAATGCTCACGCGCGCCGACCCCAACCAAATGAGCAGCAGGACCACCACGCAGGCAACCGGTGTCGCCTTAACAAACGAAAGCGCCGGCGCCACCAAGCGGGCAAACGTCAGCGATCGCACCGAGACTCCCGCCAGTACGCCGCCGCACACCGCGGCAAGCGCCAGCCCGCCCAAGATTCGCGCACCCGAGCCTGCCAGAATCGCCCATGTGCCGGCATCGCATACCAGTCGCAGCAACGCCACCACGACGGCGCCCGGCCCCGGCAAAATCAACGGCTGCGCCACGAAACCCGCCATCAGCACCCACACGGCAAGCCAAAAGGCGGCAACGGCACCTGCTGCCGCCACCGCCTTCATACGCTCTGTCATTTGTCGAGCAAACGCACGCACGGGCTACTCCATGCAGTAGAAATCGTCAGCCGGGAGCTTGCCGCCCACGGCGCTCGCGTCCGCATCGGCCAGCACCTGCAGGTACCCACCGAGCGCCGCCTTCATATCCCTCCCCGTCTGGCACACGGGCATGCACCCGGGAATCGCCTTTTCGGCAATCGCGGCGTTATCCACGATACCCGCATCGACCACGGCCTGAGCCCAGTCCGCCGGCGCCGCGTTCACGGCCTCAACGCTCGCAGCATGGCAGCTCAGGAATTCCGCCACGGCCTCGGGATGCTCCTCGGCAAAGGCACGGCGCACCACGGTCACGCCCGTCAGCAGGCGCGAACCCGTGTCACCTGCCAGCTCATCCCACACATCGGTCAGACTTACCGGAGCCGACAGCCTGCCTTCGCTCTTTGCGATGGCAGCGGTCTTGAACGGCTCGGGCAGCACGCCCACGGCAGAAGGATCGGCAAGCAGGGCCGACAGCACCTCGGTGGGCTCGCTCTTAAACTCAAGCGCCACCTGGCCGGCCAGGCCCGCGCGCCCCAGCAGGTAGTTCATGACGTACTCCGGCGTGGTGCCCTTGCCCGTCATATAGACGGTATGGCCCGCCAAATCGCCAAACGAGGTCACACTCGCGTCGCCCGTCACAACGTTCAGCACGCCCAGCGTGTTGATGTCGATGACCTGCACCGCGCCCTCAGTCTTGTTATAGAGCACGCTCGCCACGTTGGCGGGCACCAGGGCAATGTCGATATCGCCCTGAATGACCTTGGGCACAATCTCATCGGCGGCAGTATTGATCGCAAAGTCGAACTCATTGTCCGTCTCGCCATCGACTGCCCGGTCCATAAACTGCACCAGACCAATCGAGGTCGGCCCCTTGAGCGAGGCGACGCGCACCTCGACCGGCTCTGCAGCAGCACCGGCGCCGTCCGTGGCAGCCGAGCCCGCGGCGGACCCGGCACCGGCAGCCCCGCCGCCACAGCCCGCGAGTGCGAGCGACAGCGCACCCGCGGCAAGCGCCGAGGCAAACCCCCGGCGCGACATCTCAAAATCAAACGCGCGCATCGCTAGCACGTCCCCTCGTTAGGCATCGTCCATGCGTGATGGTCGGTATGCAGCAGCTCCTCAGCCAGCGGCGAGAGCGGCTCGCCCAAGAACTCGCGGTAGCACGCCTGGACATCGGGATTCTCGTGCGAGAAACGAATGTCCGCAGCGGCATCCAGGCCCCAGAGCACCTGGCCACGCCCGGCTGCCAGCTCGCAGCCGTCGTGGATGGGCTGACCGCCGCCACCGACGCAGCCGCCCGGGCACGCCATAACCTCAACGAAGTCATAGCTCACGCGGCCGTCGCGAATCGCGTCGAGCAGACGGGCAGCGTTGCCCAGCCCGTGTGCCACGGCGACGCGCACCTTAGTGCCATCGATATCGGCGACGGCCTCCTTCCAGCCGTCCAGGCCGCGCACATCGGTAAAGAAGTCGGCGTCGGGGTTCTTGCCCGTCACCAGGTAATAGGCCGAGCGCACGGCGGCCTCCATCACGCCGCCCGTGGCGCCAAAGATCACACCCGCACCCGTGCCAAAGCCCAGCGGCGTATCGAGCGGCTCCTCAACTAGCGTATCCACGCTCACGTGGCTCGCGCGGACCATGCGCACCATCTCGCGCACCGTCAGCGCAACGTCCACATCGGGCGTGCCGCCCTCGCCCACCATGCTCGGCAGCGCGCACTCGGCCTTCTTGGCCGTGCACGGCATCACGGACACCACAAACAGGCGCTCGGGCTCCACGCCCAGCACCTTGGCGTAGTAGGTCTTGGCGATGGCGCCGAACATCTGCTGCGGCGACTTGGACGTGGACAGGCTGTCGACAAACTCGGGGTAACGCGCCTTCACAAAGCGTACCCAGCCCGGGCAGCAGCTCGTGAACATGGGCCAGCTGCGGCTGTCGCCCTCGCCCTTGGCGGCCTTACCCAGGCGCTCGAGCAGCTCGGAGCCCTCCTCCATAATGGTGAGATCGGCCGAGAAATCGGTGTCGAACACGTACTCAAAGCCCACGCGGCGCAGCGCACAGGCCAGGCGCTCGACGGTGGCCTCATCGCGCGGAATGCCGAGCTCCTCGCCCCAGGCGCTACGCACGGCCGGCGCAATCTGCACCAGCACGATCTTGTCGGGATCGGCGATGGCGTCAAACACGGTCTCGGTGTCGTCGCGCTCGCGCAGCGCGCCCGTCGGGCAATGCGTGATGCACTGGCCGCACGCGACGCAATCGGTCTTGCCGATCGGCACGCGCCCGCGGGTGCCCACGGCGGTATGCGTGGCGCGGTTGGTCAGGTCCCAAATCCCTAGGCCCTGTACGCTCTCGCACACCTTGATGCAGCGCATGCATTTAATGCACTTGTCGTTTTCGCGGATGATGGGGAAATCGAAATCCCAGCCCTCGCCCGCCAAATGCCTTTGATACGGCAGATAGAAAATGCCCAGGTCGTTGGCAATGGTCTGCAGGTTGCAGTTACCGCTGCGCACACAGCTCGTGCAGCGTGAATCGTGCTGCGAAAGCAGCAGCTGCACGTTGGTGCGGCGCGCCTCGCGGGCCTTGGGGCTGTTGGTGTGGACCACCATGCCATCGAGCACGTAGTTGTTGCAGGCGGCAACCAGCTGGTCGCAGCCCTCAACCTCGACCACGCACACGCGGCAGCCGCCGATCTCGTTCAGATCGCGCAGGTAGCACAGGGTGGGAATCTGGATGCCGACGGACTTGGCCGCGTCCAGGATCGTGGTGTGCTCGGGCACCACGACCTCGCAATTATCGATAGTGAGCTTGACCATATTGAGTGCTCCGCTTTCGGTGTTATCGCTGACAGTGGGGTTGTTGAGCTCTACCATTCCAGGTTCCTCCCTCCGCGGAACGCGCCAAAACCAAAGTGGTCGCAACGCAGGCAGCGGCTTGCCTCCTGGCGCGCCTCCTCCTCGGTAAGGCCCTGCTCGACCAGATTCCAATCGTGAATACGCTCGCCGGCCTCGCGCTCACCCAGCTCGCAGCGGCCGCACTCGTGCTTGCCCTTAAACTGAACGGTCGGCAGCTCCACGTCGAGCTTGATCTTGTGGTCGAAGCCCAGATAGCGGTCGATGTTTGCCGAAGCCACGCGGCCGGCGTTGATGGCACGGATGACGGTGGCGGGGCCGGTCTGGCAGTCGCCGCCGCTAAAGAGGCCATCGAAGTTGGGCACGGCACCGTCCGAGTCGGTGACCACGCAACCCCACTTGCAGGCGATGCCCATGTCCTCAAACGGCTTGGAATCGATGTCCTGGCCAATGGCGACAAACACGCGCTCGCAGGGGATGACGCGCTCGGGCGTAGCGGCGGCACGCGGAGCCGGACGACCGCGGCGGGGCTCGCCGATAATCTGCGGTTGCACGCGCAGGCCGCTCACGCGACCGTCCTCGCCCGTCTCTATACCGAGCGGCGCCGTGAGCTCCAGAACCTCGCAACCCTCGGCCTGGGCGCCGGCGATCTCGGCGTCCTGAGCCGTCATATCGCAGATGCGACGGCGGTAGACGATGCTTACCTTTTCGGCACCGCAGCGCACGGCAGAGCGCGCCACGTCCATGGCCACGTTGCCGCCGCCGATGACGCACACGCGCTGGCCGCTCAGGTCGGGCAGCTCGTCGTCTCCGATGGCG
>DXMX01000003.1:78070-84866 GCA_019413955.1 Collinsella sp. | reverse complement strand
GGGCCAGTGGAGCGAGCAGTCTTGGAACATGAAGTACCGTAAGCTGCGTTTCTTCTTTGGCAAGGGCATCGTTGAGGAGCTGCTCGCCCAGCTGCGCATCGAAAAGGTTCGCTTCCGTCCCGTCGAGGGCGAGGGCTACGCTTTCTTGCAGCCGGGTCGTGCGGCCGAGGTTCTGTCCGGCGGCACCGTGCTGGGCTGGGTCGGCGAGATTCACCCCGAGGCGCGCGAGGCGATGGGCATCGATGAGGTTGTCGTTGCCTTTGAGCTCGATCTGGACAAGCTGATCAAGGGCGCCCGCAACCAGGAGAACTACCGCGAGTTCTCGCAGTACCCTGCCGTTGAGCACGACCTTGCTATCGTGGTCGACAACACCGTGACCTGCGAGGATCTTGAGCGCCGTATTACCAGCGCCGGCGGCAAGCTGCTCGAGGGCGTGCGCCTGTTCGACGTCTACCGCGATCCCATCCGCATCGGAGCGGGCAAGAAGTCCATGGCCTTTGCGCTTACGTATCGCTCCGACGACCATACGCTCACCAGCGAAGAGGTCGAGAAGGCGCACCAGAAGATCGTCACCAAGGTATGCAAGGGCGTAAACGGCGAGGTCCGCGGATAGGGCTTGCGCTGGGAACGTAGGGCCTGATGGCGGTTGCTGTGGGCTCTGCGTGACCGCGGTGTTCGGAATAAGGCGTCGTTGAGCCTGCATATATGACACGCGCATTACATAACGGCGTGCTGCTTTGTCGGCGGCGCGCCGTTTTGCTATGATAGCCCGCGGCGTGTTACGAATCTGACAATGCGTAACACTGACAAGGTGATTTAAGCGGCGTTGCAATTCTGTGCGCCGACAACCGGGAGGCGTACATGCACATTCCAGATAATTATCTGTCTCCGCAGACCGATGCCGTCATGGCGGTGGCAATGGTGCCCGTTTGGGTCCACTGCATCAAGAAGGTGCGCGCCACGCTCGATCGCGAGCACATGGCTTTCCTGGGCATCTGTGCAGCATTTTCCTTCTTGCTCATGATGTTTAACGTTCCGCTGCCCGGTGGCACCACAGGCCACGCCGTCGGCGGCGCACTCATCGCGCTGCTGTTGGGCCCCGAGGCCGCGGCCATTGCTGTCTCGGTCGCGCTGGCGCTGCAGGCGCTGCTGTTTGGCGACGGCGGCATCCTGTCCTTTGGCGCCAACTGCTTTAACATGGCCTTCGTGCTGCCGTTTGCCGCTGCTATCGTGTTCCGTGCGCTCAACAGCCGTTTGCACGACAAGAGCTGGGGCACCTCGGTTTCGGCCATCGTAAGCGGCTGGGTCGGCCTGTGCCTGGCGGCCCTGTGCGCGGCAATCGAGTTTGGTATTCAGCCGATGCTCTTTACCAACGCTTCGGGCGCGCCGCTGTACTGCCCCTTCCCACTGTCTATTGCCGTTCCTGCCATGATGATCCCGCATATGCTGGTTGCCGGCGTGGTCGAGGGCGTGGCGACGGCTGCGATTTACGGTTTCATTAAGAAGACGGCGCCGAGCGTTATCGTCGGGCCTGAGGCCGTCGATGGCCAGCTTGCTGCCGAGGGCGCTGCTGCCAAGAAGGCCTCGCTGGTTCCTACGCTCATCCTGGTCGCTGTGCTCGTGGCTGCAACGCCGCTGGGCCTGCTGGCCACGGGTGACGCATGGGGCGAGTGGGACGCCGAGGGCGCCGCGACCGCCGTCCAGGAAGCCGGCGACGATAGCCTGCAGGCTTCGGTCGGCCTCGATACCCCGACCTTTGCCGATGCGCTGCCCACGGGCGATTACCTTCAGGCCTATTCCGAGGAACAGGGTCTTGGCTTTGCCGGCCAGGCTGTCATGTATATCCTGTCCGGCGTGATTGGCGTGGCGGTGCTCACCATCGCATTCCGTCTGATCTCGCTGACGGTTAAGGAAAACTGAGCGCATGCAGATGGTTGAGCTGCCTAGCTGGCTTGCGGTCGAGCAGCGTTACGAGCCCGCGGGGGCTCGGCATCGTGTGATGCAAAAGAATGTCCTGCACCTGGCGAGCCTGCTTGAGCGGGTTCGCCTAGGCGGCGGCGCACACGAGGGCGGGTCGATGATCGACCGCGCCCTTTCTTCCGTTTCGGCCCCGGTGCGTCTGGTGGGGATGCTCGTCTGCGTCCTGTGCGTGTGTCTGACGCAGAGCCCGCTGTACATGATGCTGATGGCGGCGATCGCGTTGGTGCTCGTTGCCGTGCGCCCCGTACGCGGGCTGCGGGCAACCTTTGTGTCGGCGCTTGGCGCTGCGGGGCTCGCGGTAGTTCTAGCGCTGCCCGCCTTGCTGCTGGACGCTTCTGCCGCGGGCGCCATGCTCAAGATTGCGCTCAAGACCTTCATTAATGTGTCGCTAGTGCTGGGCGTTTCGTGGACCCTCACGTGGAGCCGCATGTCGGCGGCGCTCAAGATGCTGCATCTACCCGACGAAGTTATCTTTACGTTCGATATGGCGCTCAAACACATCGAGGTGCTGGGTCGCACGGCGCACAATCTGTGCGAATCGGTCATGCTGCGCAGCGTGGGCCGTGCGCCTGAGGGATTTTCGCGCACCGATTCGATCGCGGGTATCATGGGCATGACCTTTATCAAGGCGATGGAATGCAGCCGCGCGATGGACGAGGCTATGCTTTGCCGCGGCTTTGCCGGTGCGTATCCGGCGCCCGCGCGCGCCGGGTTTGGCTGGCGCGATGCGGTCTATGCGGCCAGTGTGGCGCTGCTGGCGGTGTTGTGCGCCGTGCTGTAGTGCGGGCGGCCGAGCCGTCGATGTGAGTAGGGAAGGGCGACGTTTTGACGATCGATATGAAGAGTGCGGCGGGCACGAACGGTGCGGGCGGCGCCGAGACCACGCCGCTCATCGAGCTGTGCGACGTAGTGTTCTCCTATGCGGGACACACGGTTGTCGACGGTGTGTCGCTGCGGGTCGATCGTGGGGAACTCGTTGCCCTGCTAGGTCCCAACGGCTGCGGTAAGACGACGATTATGCGCCTTATTAACGGCCTTGAACTCGCGGACGCAGGGGCATACCTGTTTGACGGGCATGTGATCGATGCGGCGTTTCTAAAGGATTCCGCGGCCGCTCAGCGTTTTCATCAGCGCGTGGGCTTTGTGTTCCAGAATGCCGACGCGCAGCTCTTTTGCGCCACGGTGGGCGAGGAGGTCGCTTTTGGTCCCGCGCAGATGGGGCTGCCGACGGGCGAGCTCGAGCGCCGCGTCCGCGATGCCATGGGGCTGTTCCAGGTTGCCGACCTTGCCGACGCCTCTCCCTATCAGCTCTCGGGTGGGCAAAAGAAGCGCGTTGCGCTGGCTGCGGTGGTGTCGATGAACCCGGATATCTTGGTTCTCGACGAGCCTACCAATGGGCTCGACGAGGATTCATGCGACATTGTGGTCAACTTCTTGCTGGTCTACGTCGCGGCGGGTAAGACGGTCTTGATGAGCACACATCACCAAGATTTGGTGCGCCGCCTGGGGGCCCGTGCAATCTATATCGATCGATATCACCATGTGGTCGAGGCGCCTTCGCCGTCGTATGGAACCGAAAGCGGTGCTACGGACTAGTTGCTGCGTAGAGCGTGCGTAGCCGCCCGCGCGGCTTTGCCGTGATGGTATAGTTATCCAGGTTTTTATGGGGGTGGCTATGCCAAGCTGGAACATTCATATCGCTCAGACGGAGCGTTTGCTGGAGCGCACCGGTGCGCTTGCCAAGAGCGTGCGCGACCGCAATGCCTTTTTGTTTGGCTGCGTGGTTCCGGATATCTTCGTGGGCTATATGGTCCCTGGCATCGCCGATCCCATCCCGTACCGCATTACGCACTTTGCCAAGCCTGAGCCCATCCCTAAGCCTCGTGAGCATGAGTTCTGGGATACCTATGTGGCACCGTTGCTTAAAAGTTCGCCCACCGGTGCGCCGGCCGCGGCGACCTCGATTATCGAGGAACGCGAGCGGCTGAACCGCGTGCACTATCCCCAGCGCTACAAGGATGCCGAGCCGGTTGCCGGTCCCGGCGCCTGTGAGTTCTCGCTTGCGTCCGAAGATGTGGCGCAGTCGCTGCTCGATTTAACACTGGGCGTCTGGTCGCATCTGGTGGCCGACACGGTTTGGAATACGCGTGTGAATCAGTACCTGGAGGCGCATGGCGGCAAGCCGTGTGAGGAGTTCCGCATTAAAAAGCAAGGCGACTTTGACTGGTTTGGCAAGACGCTGGGCATTGTTTCCATCCCGCGTGCGACCGATCGCCTGTATACCGCTGCGACGCGTTTTGGGCAGTATCCCATCCATAAGGAGTATGTGCTCAAGACCATCGGTGTCATGCACGAGATCGTGCGCGAAAACCCCGGCGAGCCCGATCATCCGCCGTATCGCCTGCTAACCGAGAAGTTCTTCGACGCAACGTTTACCGAGGTCATCGAGCTGACCGAGGCGGGATTTGCGGCTCGCGTTGCTGCTTCTGACGTTCCCGCAGTCCCTCTAATCGCTAGCTGCTAGCCGGCCGGCTTGACGGCGAACAGCTCATCCCAATCGACCAATAGCTCCCGTCGAAGGGTTTCTGCGGCGGTGCGTTCCTGATCGGTCTTTGGGATGTAGGGGAGCCCCGCCTTTTTATGGATGAGCTCGGCGATGTTGTTAAAGCTCTTCGTGTCTTTGATTTGCTCATAGGTTATCTGGATAACGTCATAGCCCATGCTTGTGAGGGCGGTGGTGCGCTCGGCATCGGAGAGACTTGCGGCTTCGCTGTCATGGGCGGAGCGGCCTTGGCATTCCAAAATGACGCCCATGCTGTCGGTGTTGCTCTCTATGAGGATATCGGCGTAGCAGCAGGTTTTGTCATACAGTGAGCGTGCGGCGTTGCTGAGTGGGATGCGCACGTTGTTTGCGATGTTGATGCCCATGCCGCCCTCGTCGCGGGGGAGCGAGACAAGCATGGAAGTCTGTACTTCAAAGGGCGAGGCGGTCTGCCCCGTCATGTGCTCGGCCGCCCAGCGCAGTTGTTTAACGCCGCGCAGGCCTGCGGCCTGCTTGGCGAACGCGGCGATATCCGCTGCGCTGAGGAGCGGTGGGCGCTTCCACAGGTTGGTGTCATTGCCCTTGGTGTCGTTAACTCGCTCCCAGCCGCAGTTGGGTGGAATGAGCTTAAGCGAAATGGCTTCATCGAGTTGTTGTTGCGTTCGCTCGCAGGGCTTAAACACTGCAAAGGAGCCGCACATCTCGTAGCAAGCCATGAGTAACTGGTTGCGTGAGACCTGCGTAGCAAGGTTGAGCAGCGTAAACTCGGGCGACGTGACATCAAATCCATGCTCAGTCTGCCTAAACGACCCAGGAGGCGGCTCTTGGGTTAGCAGACGGCTATGAAATAGCTTTCCGTTCGCGCGCTGTTTTCTTTCGCCCACGAATCTCCAAACTGGTGTGCCGAGCAAGTCTTTAAATACTGGTTGTTTTGAGTAATGCACCAAGCGATGGTCATGGTCGGGCGGCAGGATTGCCGGATAGAGTCCTAGTATCTGGGGCGGGATGCGATAGTACTGAAAAGCTGTGGGTCCGCAAGCGAGAAATGACATGGCAATCCGATCGTTCGAGCGTTGTTTGGGCTAGAAAGGCTATCGGTTTCGGAAGTGCGGGGAAAAAGACAAACAGGCAAAGCACAAGCGGTATTTGAGCCAACTTTATCAGGGGTTTTGTTGAAATAAAAGGGCTTGTGCTCGGAGGTAAGCAATTTTTCCCCGCACTTCCGAAAACGCGGTCGATCTGACTCTTGCTAAAACGATTTAGCAGCGTCGGTTAAGGTGTGGGTTCGCTACCGGGCGAACACTTTTAGCGCTTGGGGCTTTATTTTTTGGGCCTCGGAGGGCGGATTTCGCGCTTTTGGTAAAGAAATGGGTGCGTGTCATGCCGTGCGGTAGGCATCGGCGCACAGAAAAAGGGCCCGGAAGGCTTTGCCTTCCGGGCCCTTTGCAATGCAAGTGTGCTTGCAAGTGCGATTTAGCGCACCTGAGCGACGTAAGCGACGTTGGTCGAGGAGACCTTGTCCTCGAGCTGGACGCTCATGCGGGGATCGCCGGCGGTAGCGACGGTCAAATCGCCAGTCTTGACGTAGCCGAGCTCCTTAGCGGTCTCGATCGCCTTGACGATCGTGCCGTTGACGGTGCCCTGGGTAATCTCGGCCTGGTGCGGGATAACGCCCCAGTACATGATCATCTGCTGGACGGCCCACTCGTGGCGGGAGAACGCGCAGATCGGCATGTTGGGACGGAAGTGCGAGATCAGGCGAGCGGTACGACCGGTGGTCGTCGGCACGGTGATGCACTTGGCGCCAACGGTGGTGGCCATGTTCACGGCGGACATACCCACAACGTTGTTGACGACGCGGGTGCCGTGAGCGTCAGCCGGAACCTCGAGCGGAGCGTGAGCCGGGAGGTACTTCTCGGTCTCGAGAGCAATGCTGGCCTGCATCTTGACGGCCTCGACCGGGTACTTACCGGCAGCGGACTCGCCGGACAGCATGACGGCGTCGGTGCCGTCATAAATGGCGTTAGCAACGTCGGCAACCTCGGCGCGCGTCGGGCGCGGGTTCTGCTGCATGGAGTCGAGCATCTGCGTAGCGGTGATAACGGGCTTGTAGGCCGCGTTGCACTTGGCGATGATCTCCTTCTGGATGTGCGGAACGAGCTCGGGCTTGATCTCGATACCCAGGTCGCCACGGGCGACCATGATGCCGTCGGAAGCCTCGAGAATCTCGTCGAAGTTCTCGACGCCCAAGGCGCACTCGATCTTCCCGAAGAT
>DXMX01000003.1:71249-78060 GCA_019413955.1 Collinsella sp. | reverse complement strand
TGAAGGAAGCGGCGATGTAGTCGATGTTCTCGGTCAGGCCAAAGAGGATGTCCTGACGATCGCGCTCGGTGATGGCGGGCAGCGAGATGTTGACGTTGGGCATGTTGACGCCCTTGCGCTCGCCGATCAGGCCGTCGTTCTTAACGACGCAGGTCATGTCCTGGCCACTGACGGACTCGACCTCGAGGGCAACCAGGCCGTCATCGATCAGGATGAGGGAGCCCTTCTCGACCTCGGAAGGCAGAGCCAGGTAGTCGAGGGAGATGTGCTCAGCGGTGCCGTGGAAATCCTCGGACGTGGGCTGAGCGGTGACGACGATCTTATCGCCGGTCTTGACGGCAACCTTCTTGCCGTCGACCAGAAGGCCGGTGCGGACCTCGGGGCCCTTGGTGTCGAGCAGGATGCCGACAGGCAGACCGAGCTCCTTGGAAATACGGCGGACGCGCTCGATGCGACCGTGGTGCTCGTCGTAGGAGCCGTGCGAGAAGTTAAAACGGGCGACGTTCATGCCCGCCTTGATCATCTCGCGGATGGTCTCGTCGCTATCGCAGGCGGGACCCATGGTGCATACAATCTTAGTGCGCTTGTACATTCAGACCTCCATCTGACATCGTCTTGCGCTGATAGATAAACCATAAGAAATAAAACCGAGATGATTATAACGAAATGCCGACCGAATACCCCAAAAAATCGACCGTATGCCGAAATGGAAGTTCATTTTTTGCGGGAAAAACGGTATATGAAAAATCTTTACCAACCACTCCAACCGCTGCTATCTGGGCGATATGTCAGTTTGGCGATGTGCCGAAGAAAAAACGTTTTACCAATGTTGAGCATCACACGGTCTGCACCGTTGCGTGCGGACCATATTTCCAAACCGATTGTTTTGGCTAGACGCGTCGCTTTGGGGTACCATAGCTCCACTATCAACTGCCGCTCAGCACGGCAGCCTTGATGAGCCCTTGCCCTTCTCCTGGGAATTATGATCGGGCATCAATCTGCTGAGTGGCCCGAATCCCAGGAGGGGACTCTATATGCAAAAGGAATACCTGTCCGCCGCGGCGGAGGTGCTCAGCGACCAAGGTGTCGATGAGAACCTCGGCCTGAGCAACGACGAGGCGTCGTCGCGCCTCGCCAAGACAGGCCCTAACAAGCTCGAGGAAGCTGAGAAGACGCCGCTGTGGAAGCGTTTCTTTGAACAGATGGCTGACCCTATGGTCATCATGCTGATCGTTGCCGCCGTCATCAGTGCGCTCACGGGCATGGTCAAGGGCGAGCCCGACTTTGCCGATGTTGCCATCATCATGTTCGTCGTTATCGTCAACTCGGTGCTGGGCGTGGTCCAGGAAGCCAAGAGCGAGGAGGCCCTCGAGGCCCTGCAGGAGATGAGTGCGGCGCAGTCCAAGGTGCTACGCGACGGCAAGCTCGTGCACCTGCCGAGCGCCGAGCTCGTGCCCGGCGACGTGATCATGCTCGAGGCGGGCGACTCCGTTCCGGCCGACTGCCGCGTGCTCGAGAGCGCCACGATGAAGATCGAAGAGGCCGCGCTCACCGGCGAGTCCGTGCCCGTCGAGAAGCATGCCAACGTGATCGAGCTCGCCGCCGGCACCGACGACGTGCCGCTCGGCGACCGTAAGAACATGTGCTATATGGGCTCCACCGTCGTGTACGGCCGTGGTCGCGCCGTCGTGGTCGGCACCGGCATGAACACCGAGATGGGCAAGATCGCCGGCGCCCTGGCCGAGGCCAAGGAAGAGCTCACGCCGCTGCAGGTGAAGCTCGCCGAGCTCAGCCGCATCCTCACCATCATGGTGATCGTCATCTGCGTCGTCATCTTTGGCGTTGACATCCTCCGCCACGGCGTGGGCAACGTCCTTACCGATCCGACTGCCCTGCTCGACACCTTTATGGTTGCCGTCTCGCTCGCCGTCGCCGCCATCCCCGAGGGCCTTGTTGCCGTCGTGACCATCGTCCTTTCGCTTGGCGTGACCAAGATGGCCAAGCGCCAGGCGATTATCCGCAAGCTCTCTGCTGTCGAGACCCTTGGCTGCACACAGACCATCTGCTCCGACAAGACCGGCACCCTTACCCAGAATAAGATGACCGTCGTCAAGCACGAGCTCGCTGCGCCCAAGGAGAAGTTCCTGGCCGGCATGGCGCTGTGCTCCGATGCTCAGTGGGACGAGGAGCTGGGCGAGGCCGTGGGTGAGCCGACTGAGTGTGCGCTCGTCAACGATGCCGGCAAGGTGGGCCTCACTGGCCTGACTGCCGAGCACCCGCGCGTGGGCGAGGCCCCGTTTGACTCGGGCCGCAAGATGATGTCCGTGGTCGTCGAGACCCTTGACGGCGAGTATGAGCAGTACACCAAGGGCGCGCCCGACGTGGTGATCGGCCTGTGCACCCATATCTACGAGGGCGATAAGGTCGTCCCCCTGACCGAGGAGCGTCGCGCCGAGCTCGTGGCCGCCAACAAGGCCATGGCCGACGAGGCCCTGCGCGTGCTGGCGCTGGCAAGCCACACCTACACCGAGGTCCCGGTCGACTGCAGCCCCGCCGCGCTCGAGCATGACCTGGTCTTCTGCGGCCTGTCCGGCATGATCGACCCGGTCCGCCCCGAGGTCGCCGAAGCCATCCGCGAGGCCCACGACGCTGGCATTCGCACCGTCATGATCACGGGCGACCACATCGACACCGCCGTGGCCATCGCCAAGCAGCTGGGCATCGTCACCGATCGCAGCCATGCCATCACCGGTGCCGACCTCGATCGCATGAGCGACGAGGAGCTCGACGCGCACATCGAGGACTACGGCGTGTACGCCCGCGTCCAGCCCGAGCACAAGACCCGCATCGTCGAGGCCTGGAAGTCGCGTGACCAGATCGTGGCCATGACGGGCGATGGCGTCAACGACGCCCCGTCCATCAAGCGCGCCGACATCGGCGTGGGCATGGGCATCACCGGTACCGATGTCACCAAGAACGTCGCCGACATGGTACTTGCCGACGACAATTTCGCCACCATCATCGGTGCCTGCGAAGAGGGCCGTCGCATCTACGACAACATCCGCAAGGTCATCCAGTTCCTGCTTTCGGCCAACCTTGCCGAGGTCTTCTCGGTGTTTATCGCCACGCTCATCGGCTTTACCATCTTCCAGCCGGTGCAGCTGCTGTGGGTGAACCTGGTTACCGACTGCTTCCCTGCGCTCGCGCTGGGCATGGAGGACGCCGAGGGCGACATCATGAAGCGCAAGCCGCGCAACGCCAAGGATGGTGTCTTTGCCGGACATATGGGTCTGGACTGCGTGGTCCAGGGCCTAATCATCACCGTGCTGGTGCTGGCGAGCTTCTTTGTGGGCGTGTACTTTGACATGGGCTACATCCACATCGCCGATATGATCGCCGGCAATGCCGACGAGGAAGGCGTGATGATGGCCTTCATCACGCTCAACATGGTCGAGATTTTCCACTGCTTCAATATGCGCAGCCGTCGTGCGTCGCTGTTCACCATGAAGAAGCAGAACAAGTGGCTGTGGGCTTCCGCCGCGCTGGCGCTGGTGCTGACGGTGATCGTAACCGTGCAGCCGACGCTTGCTGAGATGTTCTTTGGCCCCGTAACGCTTGAGCTCAAGGGCGTTGTCGCTGCCCTGGGCCTTGCCTTCCTGATTATTCCGCTGATGGAGATCTACAAGGCGATCATGCGCGCGGTGGAGAAAGAGTAGCGCACTCGTCCGGGCCCGCCCCACGCCCTTTCTCCCTCACTGGTCCTCGCGCTTCGCGCTGTGGAATCGTTCGGGAGAAAGGGCTTCCGGGGCGGGCCCTGCGGTATCCTTGCTGGCTTTTCTCCCGCGCGGATGATAAAGGGCTGAGGGAAAGTTTGTGAGCTGGTCGGGCTTTGCCCGGCCAGCTCTTTTTGATTTAAAATACCTGCTCAGTTGTGATTTATGGTGCTGGGAGGCGCTTGTGGGCAAGGCTAAGGCTAAGGCGAAGAAAAAGACGACGGGGGCGCGGGCTAAGCGCGATCGTCGTCGGAAGCTCGCGACCGAAGCCCCTGCATCTGCTGAGGAATTGCTGGCGAGTGTACCGGGGCTTGACGCGCTGCAGGATGTTCCGGCGTTTGATGACCTGCCGGTCGATGAAGCTCAGCAGACTGCCTTTGATGATTTCTGCGCACATGCCGAGGAGCCCGAGCAGATGCAGCTTGGCGCCGTGGTGCGCCTGGACCGCGGGTTTCCGCTGGTGGCGACTGCCGATGACACGTTTCGTGCCGAGCATGCCGTGGGGTTTGCCAAGTCGCGCGGCGAGGACGAGGTCCTGCTGCCTGCCGTGGGCGACCGTGTGGCGGTGCGCCGCGCTCCCGGGCACGATATGGGCGTGATTGAGTGCGTGCTGCCGCGCCGTACGAGCTTTGAGCGTTGGCGTGGCCGTGCCCGCGGTGAGCGCCAGGTGCTCTGCTCCAACGTTGACAGCGTGCTGATCGTGCAGGCGCTCGGCGCCGGCGAGGTGCTGCTCGATCGCGTGGCGCGCTCACTGGTATTGGCGCTCGATTGCGATGCCGAGCCGGTGGTGGTGCTCACCAAGGCCGACCGCTGCGAGGCCGATGAGCTCGAGCGCGATCTGGACCGCGTGCGTCGTCTGGTGGGTCCGGACGTGCGCGTGATCGTGACGTCTTCTGCCGAGGGCCGCGGTCTGGACGAGGTCCGTGCCTGCGTGCCTGCCGGGAGCTGCGCCATGATTCTGGGCGAGTCGGGTGCCGGCAAGTCGACGCTGCTCAATGCACTGCTGGGCCACGATACGTTGGCGACCGGCGGTGTGCGCGAACGCGACGACCAGGGCCGTCACACTACCGTCGCGCGCGTGATGGTGGCGCTGCCGGGCGACGCCGGCGTGATCGCCGATGCCCCGGGTCTGCGCAGTTTGCCGCTCGTGGGTCACGAGCGGGGTCTGGCACGCGCCTTCCCCGAGATTGTCGAGGCATCGCGTGCGTGCCGGTTTGGCGACTGCACGCATACCCACGAACCGGGTTGCGCCGTTCGCGAGGCCGAGGACGCCGGGCAGATCGACGGCCTGCGTCTGGAAACGTTCCAAAATCTGGCGTCATCCATGCGCGTGAGCGCTCAAATGCTCGATCCCGATGTCCATCTGTAATTGATTTTATCTATGACAGCCGTCTCCCAACTGTTCGGGAGACGGCTTTTTTGCTGCGGAAAAGCCTCGAAACATGCAGTTTGCTGACGTGCTGGCCAAAACCTTGTCACGAGCTTGACGGGCTGTTCAGCTTTTGGTCAGCGATTGGTTTGACATCGAAAACCAAGATTGCGATTGCGCCGCTTTGCACTCTGGCCGCCCAGACAATGGTGGTACGGGCATTCGCCCGGCACTGCCATGAGAGGAGCGGCCGTGAACAAGAGCAAGCGCATCGCCATCAGTCTGGTCGCGGGCGTGCTCGCTGCTCTGCTCTGCATGGTTTACGGCTCGTCGATCCGCTCGCAAGCCGAACAGGTCCAGGCTGAGACCTTGGCCAAGTACGGTGGCGATCGCGTCGAGGTATGCGTCGCGGCGCGCGATATCGATGTGGGCGAGACCCTCGATGAGACCAATGTCATAACCCAGGAGTGGTTGACGAGTCTGCTGCCGCGTGACGCGGCGACCGAGCTACGCCAGGTGCGCGGCGACGTGACGACTTCGCGTATTCCCAAAAACGCCGTGATCTGCAATGTCTACACCAAGGCCGAGAGCCACATGCTCGAGGTGCCTAAGGGCAAGGTCGCCGTTTCGGTGGCGGTCGATGCCGAGCACTCGGTCGGCGGTGCTGCGGGCGTGGGCAGCTACGTGGATGTGTACGTGCAAAAAGACGGCGTAACCGATCGGCTGTGCGGCGCGTACGTGATCGATACCAGTGAGGATTCCGGTGCCACGCGTGAAGGCAAGATCGAATGGGTGACACTGGCGGCTGACCCCGAAGACGTCAAGGAACTGCTGGGAGCCTCGGGCAAGGGAACGGTCAGCTTGACGATTCCCGCCACGGCGCGCGGCAAAAAGAGCGGAGGCGACGAGTGATGAAGGCGATCTGGCTTGCGTGCTGCGCGTGCGGCGATTACGGGCTGTTGCAGCGGGAAGTCGAGGGCCGTGATGCGGGTGCACAGGTGCTTCGCGTGGGTGACCTGGACGGGCTGGTTTCCATGGCGCGGGCGTTTCCGTCGCGCCGCGGGGGTGCCATCATCGCGGCGTCTCTGTTTGATACCGAAGATGTTCGCAAGACTGTTGCGCGCCTGACGGCCGAAGGCCGCGTGAGTCGCGTGGTCGTGTTGATAGAAGCGCTCGATCCGTCGGATATCGAGGGGCTGTTTCGCGCGGGGGCGACCGAGGTCATCGCTGCGCACAGTATATGCGGCAACGGGCGCGCGGGCGAGGGAGCGGTTGATTCCGATCGGCGCATGACGATTGAGCCCGATGCTTTTGTTGATAGGGAACCCGGGGCGCCTCGCGCTACAAGAGGCCCGCGTGTTGATGATTATGGAAAAGCGGAAGCCGAGCATGGTCGGCGCCCCCGGAACCCCCTTGTATACGATGACGCTGGAGGGCCGTCGCAGCATGCTGGCGACTCCCCGGCTGTAGATATGGGATACGTGCACGGCGTGAATCTGGCGGATGAACTCGACGAAGTTGAGGGCTTTGCCGGGTGCGGCGAGTTGTCGCCGATGCAGCATGAGCAGATTGCACAGAACGAGCCTGCCTCGCAGACCGAACAAGCTGCCATGCCGGCTTGGACGCAGCGTGTGGTTGCGGCGGCGTCTGCCGGCGGCATCTGAAGCGG
>DXMX01000003.1:62057-71239 GCA_019413955.1 Collinsella sp. | reverse complement strand
GGGGAGACGGGGACGCTGTCATCGACGCCCGCCCCGCCGCTTCAGATGCCGCCGGCAGACGCCGCCGCACCGCCGCATCGAGCTCCGGTCATCTGCGCCATTTCGGGTTCGGGCGGTTGCGGCAAGTCGACGATTGTTGCCACCATGGCACACACATCGTCGCTGTTGGGCTTGCGTGCCGCCGTGCTCGACCTGGACCTGATGTTTGGAAACCTTTACGACTTGTTAGGCGTCGATGCTCCGCGCGATATGGCGGCACTTATCGAGCCGTCGGCGGCGGGCGTGCTCGCCGAGCCGGATATCGTAGCCGCTTCGATGCGCGTGGCGCCGGGCGTTACGCTCTGGGGTCCCGTCGCGGCGCCCGAGCAAGCCGAGCTCATGGCACGTCCGGTGGAGCTACTGCTTGATGTCCTGCGTCGCGAATCCGACGTGGTCTTTATCGATACCTCGGTCTTTTGGGGCGACGCCGTGGCGGCTGCGGTGGCAGCGAGCGACCGTTGCCTGGTCGTTGGCGATGCGGCGGTGTCGTCCGCGACATCGGCGTCGCGCGTCATTGAACTGGCAAGTCGAGTAGGTGTGCCGCGCACGCGCATGAGCGCCGTGTTCAACCGGTTCGGTGCGCGCGGGGCAGACGAGGACGTCGCCATGCGCTTTGAGATTGCCTGTGCGTTGAGCTCCAAGATTCGTATCGCCGATGGCGGGCAGGATCTCGCCGCGCTCATGGCGTTTGGGCGCGCTGACGAGGCAGTGGGGCAGACCAGCGCTTTTGCGACCAGCGTGCGCGAGGCCACGCGCGAGATGCTCGTGGAACTGGGGTGCGCCGTCGGTCCTTGGAGCGATATGGTCGCCGACCGTGCAACACGCACCGAACGCCCGCGTATTCGCCTTCCCTGGTCGCGCGAGGGTGATCAGCGATGAGCCTGCAAACGAGGATTAAGGCTGCCGGCGCTGCAGCGACGGCAGCGCCTGTAGATGCGGGGCGTCGCCGCGCGGTGAAACGACGCACCAAGCGCGCCGTAATGGACCGCATGGGTTACGACGAAGTGGCGCGTATCAGCGCCTATATCGACCCGGCACTTGCCCGCTCGGAATTGCGTCCCGCGGTGGAGGCGGCGCTCAATGTTGAGGAGCCGACCGATCTCGCGACGCCCGAGCGCGAGACCATCATCGACGAGATTTTGGATGATGTGGTGGGCTTGGGGCCGTTGCAGCCGCTCATCGAGGACGACACCGTTACCGAGATCATGATCAACGGCTGCCGCTCGGCTTTCTTTGAACGCGGCGGCGTTTTGTATCCCATCGAGCACGCGTTTGAGGGCGACGAGCAGATCCGTGTGCTCATCGACCGCATCATCTCGCCGCTCGGCCGTCGTATCGACGAGCGTAGCCCCATCGTCAACGCCCGCCTCAAGACGGGTTATCGCGTCAACGCGGTGATTCCGCCTGTGGCGATTGACGGACCGATTCTCACCATCCGAAAGTTCTCGGACCGCATCTGCTCGCTGGACGAGCTCGTGGGGCTGGGGTCGCTGCCGCTTTGGTATGCGCAGCTGCTGTCGTGCGCGGTGTCGCTGCGACAGGACCTGGCGGTTGCGGGAGGCACGGGATCTGGTAAGACCACCCTGCTCAACGCGTTGTCATGCGAGATTTCCACCGGCGAGCGCATCGTGACGATCGAGGACTCTGCCGAGCTCAAGTTTGCACATCATCCGCACGTGGTGCGACTAGAGGCGCGCGAGGCTTCAATTGAGGGTGAGGGCGCGGTGACGATCCGCGACCTGGTAACTAATGCCCTGCGCATGCGCCCCGACCGCATCGTGGTGGGCGAGGTGCGCGGTGCCGAGTGCTGCGACATGTTGCAGGCCATGAACACGGGCCACGATGGGTCGCTCACCACACTTCATGCGGGTTCAGAACAGGAGACCGTGGTGCGTCTGACGTTGCTTGCACGTTATGGCATCGATCTGCCGAGCGAGCTCATCGAGGAGCAGATTGCCATGGCGCTCGACGGCATCGTGATGTCTGAGCGCCACGCCGATGGCAGGCGTTTCGTCTCCTCGTATTCGGGAGTGCGTCGCGCCGCGTCGGGCGGCGTAGAGCTCGAGCGCTATGTGACTTTCGATGCCGCCGAGCGCACCTGGACGCTTGACCGCGAGCCGCCGTTTATCGCAGAAGGCCTGCGGTCGGGGACGCTCACACAAGAGGAGGTGGACGAATGGAGGTCGCTGTGCCCCTCGTCGTAGGGGGTTTGGCAGGGTTTTCTGTTGCGACGGCGTGCGGGGCGGAACCTCGTGTGCCGCAGGTGCCGCCGGCGGAGCTGGCGCGTCAGGCGCTCGAGACGGTGGCAGAGAGGCTGCCGCGTGAGCTGGTGGAAAACGATCTGCTGAAAAAGATCGCCCGTTCGTGGACATCGCTGGCTCCGGCGCATCGCCTTGGCCTCGTGATCGAAGATGCTTCGGGGCGTTTGGCGTTTCTACTGCTATCGAGCGGTGTCTGCTGCGTTTTACTAACGATGGTGTCGTTATCGCCCCTCGGGTTTGCCTTGGGACTTGTTGCTCCGATTGCCGCTGGCGCCGCTCGGGATGGCTTTGAGAGCCGGCGCGAGCAACACGATGCAGAAGAGGCCATGCCCGAGGCGTTTACCGCACTTTCCATGTCGCTTGCCTCGGGACATTCGCTGGCCCAGGGCATGCGCTTTGTGGGCGCTCATGCGCAAGAACCGGTGCATACCGAGTTTTTGCGGGTGGCGGCGGCGATCGATTGCGGTATCTCGGCGACCGACGCGCTCGATGACTTGCTCGTGCGCATCGACGCTCCCGGCCTTTCGCTTGTGACCTTGGCGCTTAAGGTGTCTCAGCGCACCGGTGCTCCGCTTGCCGACTTACTGTCCGAGGCGTCGAGCATGGTGGGGGAGCGCATTGAGCTCAAGCGCCGCCTGGATGTCAAGACGTCGCAGGCTCGCATGTCTGCGCATATGGTCGCGGCGATGCCGGCGGGCATGTGCGCGGGGTTGGCGCTGCTTTCGGCAGATTTTCGTCGCGGTCTCGCGACGCCTGCCGGCGTGGGCGCTGTGGTGCTGGGTCTTGCCCTCAATGCCGTTGCCCTGGTGGTTATCCGACGCATTATGCGGGTGGAGCTATGAGCGCCCCGGTTGCAGTTGCGGCTTGCCTGTGCGCCCTGAGTGTATTTGTCGCGACGGGTTTGGATCGGGCGGATGCACGCAAGATCGCAGGGGCCTGCAAGCGCGAGGCGGTGCTGGTCGCTGCCGCGGGTCGCTCAGTGGTCGATGCCCTGACCGCGCGAGTGAAGGGCGCGGTTGGAGTGGGCGGCCCGGCGCGAGTGCCGCTCGGCGAAGTGTCCGAGATGATCGATGTTGTGCGCTTGGGTCTTTCGGCCGGTCTTTCGTTTGATGCGGCGCTTGAGATTTTCTGCGCCAACCGCCGGTCAGTGCTGGCTCTTCGCCTTGAGCGGGCCTGCATGGCGTGGCAGGTGGGCGTGGGCACGCGTGAGGACGAGTTGTTGGCCGCCGCGCGCGACCTGGACGTGCGAGCGCTCGAGACCTTTGCCATCACGGTGGGGCAGGCGCTCGCCCTGGGTGCCCCACTTGCCGAGACGCTGGCCGCTCAAAGTCGCGAGATCCGTGCGGCTCATCGCGCTGCGGTCGAGCGCGAGATCGAGCGTGCGCCCGTCAAGCTGCTGATTCCCACCGGCACGCTCATCTTGCCGGCGTTGCTTCTGTCCATATTGGGCCCGCTGCTGGGAGCAGGCGGGATGATGTAGGGAGGAATACATGAACACGATGGTCGAAGTTGCTGACAAGGCTTGGAACTGGGCTTTTTGCCGGGCGATCCGCGCTCGCCAGCATGCCAAGGAGCTGTTGCGGGAGGAGAGCGCGCAGGGTACCACCGAGTACGCCATTTTGGTGGGCGTGCTTGTGGTGATCGCGATTATTGCCATCGTTGCATTTAAAGGCAAGGTCCAAGATCTATGGAACGCTATCAGCGAGGGCATCAACAGCCTGTAGAGGGCGAGCGCCCCATCGGGGTGCTGCTGGTGTTTGCTTGCCTGACCGTGGCGATAGCGGCGGTGCTTTGGGGGCTTAACGCCGCGCAGCAGCAGCGTCCTGGGGCCGCCTTCGATTCGGGCTCAGATTCGGCGGTGGTGTCTCAAAAAGATGAGATGCGAGATGCGGACGATTCGGATGTCGCTGTCACGGCGCAAACCTTTCTGCGGACGCTCGACAAGCGGTCTGGCACTGCGACGGATTCGCCTGAGGACAACGCGATTGCGGTCCGGCTTGCATGGTCCGAGGACCGACCGATGACCGAGGCAGCGGCGGATATGTTACGCGCCTACCGCGAGGTGCCAACGGCCCAGCTCGCCCTGAGCGGCTATCTCGATATTAAGGGCAACGTATGGGGCGCCATCGTGCGCGATGGGCGCGGCTGGGTCGATATGGTGACGGTTGCCGCGGATGCTGGCGATGCTTCGTGTCGTCTGCGCGCGGTGCGCCTGGTCCCGCAAACAATAAGCTCAAAGGAGGGATCGTGAAATGCATGGCGTTCTGCGTGAAGAGGTTGCCCAAGCGACTGTGGAATACGCCATCGTCACGGTGGCGCTGCTATCGATCGTGCTGGCGATTGCGGGACTTTGGCGTGCTGGCACCGATGGACGCTTGGCGGCGCTGGTTGAGCGGG
Organism: Collinsella sp.; assembly: GCA_019413955.1. Taxonomy (GTDB): domain Bacteria; phylum Actinomycetota; class Coriobacteriia; order Coriobacteriales; family Coriobacteriaceae; genus Collinsella. The sequence goes on along the minus strand of DXMX01000003.1, from coordinate 66,542 downwards.
CGGCATCCCATGGCGTTGCCTCGATGTCGGTTATCGACGCCGCCGCGGGCGCTAAGGACATTGCGTTGTATTGATATCGCGCGCGAGGACCGGGCGCAGTCTACGGTCGAGGCTGCTTTTTTGCTGCCGACGTTTCTGACGCTCATCCTTCTCGCACTGCAACCGGTGTGCCTGCTTTATACGCGCGCGGTCATGGAGTCTGCCGCCGCCGAGACCGCGCGGCTCATGACCACGACGACGGCGGAGGACGACGATCTTAAGGAGTTTACCCGCCGCCGGCTTGCCGCAGTGCCCAACGTTTCGATCTTTCATGCCGGCGGGCCGTTGTCGTGGGATATCGAGCTTGGCCGGGCCGGTGCGGGTGGCGTCTCGTCCGTGTCCGTTTCCGGCGAGGTCAAGCCGTTGCCTGTGATCGGTGCGTTTGCGCAGGCTATGGGTGGTACCGCCGAGGGCGGCTACGTTGAGCTCAAGGTCGATGTCTCGTATCAATCGCGTCCCGAATGGCTGGAGGGAGATTATGATTCGTGGATTGCTGCATGGGATTAAGCGTTTCTGGTCTAGATGCGTTTTGACGCGCCGTCCGAGCTGCCATCGCAAACGAGGCGGCTTTATGGGCCGCGCCGGTATCGACCTGTTTATCGGAGACGGTGCCTACACCACGCTTTCTTCTGCCGTGGTCATCCTAGTGGTGCTCACGTTGTTGTTTTCGTCGACCGCGGCGATATGGAGCATGTCGCGTGCCGGGGATACCCAGGTGGCGGCCGATAGCGGCGCGCTGGCGGGTGTCAACGTAGTGTCGTCCTATCACACGGCTGCCACGGTGGTTGATGCGAGCATCTTGAGTCTGGGCCTGGCGGGGTTTGCCACGATCGGGACGGGCCTGGTCGCCATCCTCATCCCGGGTGCCGAACCGGTTGCCGGCAATATGGTCGACACCGGGATTGAGATCATTAAAACGCGCAACAAGTTTGCCAAAAGCGCATCGGAAGGCTTACAGAAAATCGAGACGGCTCTGCCGTATCTGATCGCTGCGCGTGCCACACAGGCGGTGTCGGCGCAGGATACCGATAGTGTGACCTATACCGGTACGGCGCTTGCTGTGCCCAGGACATCCGAGTCGGACTTCGCTGCGCTCAAAGGGTCAGAGATCTCGACCGATACCATTAAAGACACATCAGATGATTTAGAGCGTGCGGCCGAGGAGCTGCGGAAGGCTTCTGAGGACACGGCGAAGGCTAAAGAGCGCGCTTGGCTGGCGGATTGTGGTGGGTCGGACGAGAGTTCGATTGGCAAGTACTCGTGTATGTGGGAGCGTGCGAAAAGCCTAACGGATCTCTCTGGTGCTCAAAATCCACATTACGCTTCGAGCGTTACGTGGGAACCGCAAGTGGCGCTCGATCGTGCGAAGGCATATTACCGAGAGCGCCTGTCGAACGAGAAGCCACTTGGCGAGAGCCCAGAAAAACAGGCAGATTCCGCTGTGCGAAAGGCGTTCTTCGCTTATGCGAGTGAAGAAGTTGAACGAGCGTATATAGCTGAAGAAGACGGCAAGGTTTCCGCCTACATCCCCTTTCTTCCGCGAAATCCAGATGAGGCGCGGACGACCGAACTCTACACCGATGTACGTTGGCCAACAAGTGAACTAGATGAAGTGTCCTATCTGCATTACGGAACTGACTGTCCAAATTACAAAAGGGGAACGCCTGGTGGGTTGGCGTCTGTCGCGGTTTTTGACGGCCATGAAACGTGCAGCGAATGCCATTTTGGTGTTTCGTCTTTGGGTTACGTTGCGATTGCTACGACTTCCGTCGAAAGGGGCTTCGAGTACCACTTTGACGAGTTCAAAAAGGCGCTGGAGAAATACGTCGAATATCGCAATAAGGAACTCGAGCTCATGCGTCAGACCGAGGATGAGGCCGACCGTGCAGGCAATGCATTTGACCAGGCTATCAAGGAGCTTTCCGGCGAGCGCCCGCGTATCGCCCCACCTGGACGCAACGGCGTGGTCGCATTTGCAGTTTCGGGTGACATTACCAGCCCCGATCAACTTAACTCCTCGTTTAACACGGCAGTCAGGCTTGGCGATCGCGGTGCTATCTCTGCCGCGGTGCTGGCGCCCGATGAGGCGACGGCGCAAAACAACGTGCTTTCGCGATTTTTCTCGACATTGAAGGAACGCTCGGGCGGCGTTGCCGGCGTGCTCGACGGCGTCATGGATGTTTGGGGACGGCTACTCGTGGGATACGGAGACATCCAAGGTTCGGCCGACGAACTTATGGACGAGATGATTAAAGACCTAGGAGGGGGCGGCGGTGCGTTGGGCTCCATCGCATCGTGGCTCGGCGATACCGTTTCGGCGTCCGTGGCGGCGCTAGGTTTGGAACCGTGCGACTTGCGCCTGCGAAAGCCGGTGCTGACCGATTCCGCCAATGTCATTAAGAGTCCGGGGTCTGACATTGCGGGTCTCTCTCAAACGCAAGACAAACTGCGAAGTATTCCGTTGGGCGTGACCGATCCCAAGGCGCTTTGCGAGGCGTTGGAATATCAAGTCGAACGCACCATTAGCGGTACGGTGTTCACACTTGCGGAGATTCCTCTGCCCGGCGGTGGCTCCATCCCGCTCACCGTCGATGTCGCCACGCTGGTTGGCGCTCTGGGCGGTGGGTCGTAATGAGTATCCGCATGCGTCTGCGCGAGGAGCGCGCCCAAGCGACGGTTGAGATGGCAGTGGTTACGCCCGTTTTGCTGGTGCTGGCACTCATCGTGTACAACGTCATGATCTTTGCCAGCGCTGTCGCGCGCTTCGACCGCGTGGTGCCCGACATCGTGTTGGCGCACGCCGTGGCGTCGGAGGGGGAGGGCGACGAAAGCTCTGCCGATGCCTCGGCGACGGTTCAGACTCAAATTCTGAATGCCATGGAAGGCTATGACTTGCAGATCGAAGTGTCGAGCGAGCAAGGCGCGGAGGCATCAGATGGTGGCCTGCTCTCCCTATCCGGTACGTTTAGGACCTACACCTGCACCATGCACTATGAGCCGTGGCCGACTTCTCTCAGCATCGCTGGCGTTCCGCTGGGGGCGCCGACAACGTTGTCGCACGAGCGTGCGGTGACGGTCGATCCATGGCGTCCGGGGGTGGTCATGTGACCGCGGTCTCGTCCTACATCGCCTACGCGCGGGCACTCAATAGGCTGGGTTGGACGCCGGCCGAGTTTGCGGTGGCGGAGTCGTTTGTCGTGCGCCTGCGCGGCATGCTGGGACGTCGTCCGGTTGCCGCCAACGGCCTGCCGCTCGTCATGGCGTTTCCACGCTGCTCTTCGGTCCATACGTGTTTTATGGCCTATCCCATCGACATCGCCTTCATCGATCGCGACGGCAATATCCTCGCGCGCTACGAAAACGTATGTCCCTGGTGTATGTGCTCCTGTCCCGGCGCCTGGGCGGTATTGGAACGCCCTTCAATCCTCGCTACACCTCCCGCCCTCCAGCAAGTGCCGGCGTAAGAGATTGGCGACAGCGGACTTTCGTCATACGAAATTGGGTAAGATGGAGGAGAAGATGCATGGATGTTGAGATCCATCCGAACGCCAAAAAACACTTGACGGAAAAGCAGGTACTAGGTGCCTGGTTCGCGGTTACTGAGTGCATTCGCCGCGAGTCGGAGGACGAGCCGCCGAGATGGCTTGCCATTGGATGGCTTCCAGATGGTCGAAGTGTGGAACTTGTTGCGGTCGAACTAATTCGTGGATGGCTCATTATTCATGCCCTGTCTCCGGTTCAGAAGAAATTCTGGCAAGAGATCGAGCGAGCTCGGCAGAGGGGTCGATGATGGGCAAGACGTATACGGCCGCTAATGGTCAGGTTGTAACGGATGAAATGATTGACGCGTGGTGCGAGTCGTACGAGCGCGGAGAGTTTCCGGATGGCGAACACACCGTTGGTGGGATCGTGCATGGACGGCCCCCGCTCTCAGGTGAGGGGACGGCAACGCTGTCGGTCAAGATTCCTCTGGGAATGAAGGAGGCCATTCGTCGACGGGCGGCTGCCGAGGGGATGACGCCAAGTGAGTTTGCCCGTGCGGCTCTGAGTGAAAAACTTCTTGCTGCCGGCTGATGCCTCTGACGTGCCGATTTATAGAACCGAGGCTGTGCTCAAAAACTTTTTTAAAATTCTCGGTTGACCGGGACGCGTCCTTGGTTATACTAATCAAGCCTTGAAACAAGGCACACCTCAAATGGCTGGGTAGCTCAGTTGGTAGAGCAGAGGACTGAAAATCCTCGTGTCAGGGGTTCGATTCCCTTCCCCGCCACCTTGAATTGTTTAGGACCTCTGCAAAGGGGTCCTTTTCTTTTATGCAGCCCCCACATGGAATCGAACCCCGTGAGGGCGCGGAGCTGAGTAAACGCGTGAGCGTTTGCCAGCGGAGCTCGCAAGGCGCGCAAGCGCCGCAGCGGTCCGCACGCGCGGAGCGCGGGCGCGATTCCC
>DXMX01000003.1:50575-61957 GCA_019413955.1 Collinsella sp. | reverse complement strand
TTCCCCGCCACCTTGAATTGACTAGGACCTCTGCAAAGGGGTCCTTTTCTTTTATACAGCCCCCACATGGAATCGAACCCCGTGAGGGCGCGGAGCTGAGGAAACGCGTAAGCGTTTGCCAGCGCAGCTCGCAAGGCGCGTAAGCGCCGCAGCGGTCCGTCCGCGCAGCGCGCGGACGCGATTCCCTTCCCCGCCACCTTGAATTGACTAGGACCTCTGCAAAGGGGTCCTTTTCTTTTATCGAGGGCTCTGCGGAAATTGCGTCCCGGAATTTGGCTTCAGAGTGGGATGCGCTTTCCGGCGCTTACTTCCGACGTGCGTGCACATCTCGGCGCGCCATCTCGGGCCCGCTCAGACATTCCTCCCGCTTTTGCGCCACTTTACAGACCGTTCGGTCGTCTGTCCGCACGCGCGGGTATACTCAAAACGATACTTTTCCTATGCAATACGATGCAGGCTCGGCCTGCACGATCCGAAGGGGGCAGTGATGGAGAGGATACTCGGCGTTAATCTCTCTGGCTGGTTCATTCCCGAGCCTTGGGTTACCCCGTCGCTATACGCGGCGACTGGTGCATCCAACGCGGCCGAGCTGCAGGAGGCCATGGGCACCGCCGCCTATAACGAGCGCATGCGCCGTCATTACGAGACGTTTGTGAGCGAGGATGATTTCCGTCGCATGGCGCAGATCGGCCTCAACGCCGTGCGCCTGCCGGTGCCTTGGTATGCCTTTGGCTCACAGGAGTCCGATGCCTCCTACATCTCGGTTGTCGATTACATCGACCGCGCGATTGAGTGGGCTGCCAAGTACAACATTCGCGTGCTGCTTGACCTGGCGACTGTGCCCGGTGGCCAGGGCGATTCCAACGATTCGCCCGCCACGCCGGAGGCTGTTGCCGAGTGGCATTCGTCCACTAACGGCCGCCATGTCGCACTTGACGTGCTCGAGCGCTTGGCCGAGCGTTACGGCGAGGCCGAGAGCCTGCTGGGCATTGAGCTGCTGGATACGCCGCAGATGAGTGTCCGTAAGAGCCTCTTCACCATGACGGATGGCATTCCTGCTCACTACCTGCGCAATTTCTATCGCGATGCTTACGAGCTCGTCCGTTCGTATATGCCCGAGGATAAGATCGTCGTTTTCTCGTCGTCGGGGCATCCCAGCGAGTGGAAGCATTTTATGCGCGGCGCCAAGTACAAGAACGTCTACATGGACCTTCACCTGTACCATTACCGCGACGAGCATGCGCTCGACATCACGAGCCCCCGCGGGCTGACGACGGCGATTTCGCGTAACAAGCGCGAGCTTAAAGAAGCGATTTCAACTGGGTTCCCCGTGCTGGTGGGCGAATGGTCGGGCGCGGCGATCTTTGCCAACTCGTCGGTTACGCCCGAGGGCCGCAATGCCTACGAGCGCGTGTTTATCGCCAACCAGCTGGCTTCGTTTGCGCCGGCTGCCGGTTGGTTCTTCCAAACGTGGAAGACCGAGAAGCGCATTGCAGCATGGGACGCCCGCGCGGCGCTCGGTACGCTCGAGCGTGGCATGATTGAATAGGTTGATATGACGCAAAACAGCGCCCATACGGGCAAACTCTATGTGGTCGGCACGCCCATCGGCAACTTGGGCGACCTGTCCCCGCGCGTTGGCGAGGCCTTTGCCGCCGCCGATGTCATCTGCTGCGAAGACACGCGTGTGACGTCAAAGCTGCTGATGCACCTGGGCATTTCCAAGCCGCTTGTCCGTTGCGACGAGAATGTGATCGCCAGCCGCGCCGCCGGCCTGGTCGACCGTCTGCTGGCGGGGGAGACCCTCGCCTTTGCCTCGGACGCCGGCATGCCGAGCGTGTCCGATCCCGGCCAGGCGCTGGTCGAGGCGGCACGTGAGGCCGATGTGCCCGTCGAAGTTATTCCCGGGCCCTCCGCTTGCGTCACGGCGCTCGTTTCGTCCGGCATTCCCTGTGAGCATTTTTTCTTCGAGGGCTTTTTGGGCCGAAAGCACGGCGACCGCGTGCGTCGTTTGCAGCGCCTTGCCGTGGTTCCCGGCGCACTCATCTTCTACGAGTCTCCACATCGCATCGTGGCGACGCTCGAGGCCGTGGCAGAGGTTTTTCCCCAGCGTGAGGTTGCCGTCTGCCGCGAGCTCACCAAGCTGCACGAGGAAGTCTTGCGCGGGCCCGCTGCCCAGCTTGCTGAGGAGCTGCGTGCTCGCGGCGAGGTAAAGGGCGAGATTGCGCTGGTCATCGCGCCGCCGAGCGAAGATGAGGAGGCCGGTATCGTGCCGGTTGGCGCCGCGGCAGCGGATCCCGACGAGGCTCTGCGCGAGGATATCCGCGCCGCGCTCGAGGAGGGAGAGCCCGCCTCTGCGGTGGCCAAGCGCCTGTCGCAGAAGTACTCGCGCCGTAAGCGCGATGTCTATGCCATGGTGCTCGATATGCAATAGATGGAGGATATCCAGCCCTTGCGCTAGAATCATCCCCTGTATGCAACGTTTTTCTGGAGGACAAACCCCATGGATCAAAGTAAGCCTTCGTTCTTTATCACGACGCCCATCTACTACGTCAACGCCGATCCGCACCTGGGCACGGCTTATTCCACCATCATCGCCGACGTTCAGGCCCGTTATCGTCGCTCCGCCGGCTATAACGTCAAGTTCCTGACCGGCATGGACGAGCATGGCGAGAAGGTCGCCGAGGCCGCAGCCAAGCACAACATGACGCCGCAGGAGTGGACCGACAGCCAGGCTCCGCACTTCAAGGAGCTTTGGAGCAAGCTCGAGATCTCCAACGACGACTTCATCCGCACCACCGAGCCGCGCCAGCATCATGCCGTGCAGTACCTGTGGGAGCGCATGAAGGAGTCCGGCTACCTGTATAAGGGCAGCTACGACGGTTGGTATTGCGTGCCTGACGAGACCTACTTCACCGATACGCAGGTCCAGAAGGGCGACGAGGAGTACGGCAGCGTCGGCCAGCACCTGTGCCCCGACTGCCACCGTCCGCTTGAGCGCGTGCAGGAGGAGTCCTACTTCTTTAAGCTTTCCGCTTTCCAGGACAAGCTGCTCAAGCTTTACGACGAGCACCCCGACTTTGTCGAGCCTGCGTTCCGCATGAACGAGGTACGTAGCTTTGTCGAGGGCGGCCTTAATGACCTTTCCGTGAGCCGTACGAGCTTTGACTGGGGCATTCAGGTCCCGTTTGACGAGGGTCACGTGACCTACGTGTGGTTCGATGCGCTGCTCAACTATATGACGGCCGTCGGCTACGGTGTCGACACCGACGAGGCGCGTGCCGAGCTGGCCTATCGCTGGCCCGCGCAGTTCCACATCGTGGGCAAGGACATCATCCGCTTCCACTGCGTCATTTGGCCCGCCATGCTCATGGCCATCGGCGAGGCCCTGCCCGAGCACGTCTTTGCCCACGGCTTCCTGACCGTGCGCAATGCCGAGACCGGCAAGGCCGAGAAGATGTCCAAGAGCCGCGGCAACGCCATCGCTCCGCAGGACGTTATCGACATGTTGGGCGTCGAGGGCTATCGCTACTACTTTATGACCGACGTCGTCCCCGGCACCGACGGTGCCATCAGCTTCGATCGCATGGAGCAGGTCTACAACGCCGACCTGGCCAACAGCTGGGGCAACCTTATCTCGCGTTCGCTCAACATGAGCGGCAAGTACTTTGATGGTTGCGCGCCCGCCAAGCCCGCATCGTTCGATGCGTTCGACAACCCGCTGGCAAAGATCGCCGATGGTCTGGTCGAGCGCTACATGGCCAAGATGGACGTGCTCGATTACGGCGGAGCCAAGGACGAGGTCATGGAGCTCATCCATGCCGCCAACCACTACATCGAGGACTCCGAGCCTTGGGCACTTGCCAAGGACGAGGCCAAGGCTGACGAGCTGGCGTTTGTGATCTACAACCTGCTCGAGGCCATCCGCATTGCCGCCCACCTGCTGATGCCGCTCATGCCTCAGACCTCTGCCGAGGCCCTGCGCCGCCTGTCCTGCGAGGACGAGGCCGCGACCGACGACCTCAAGGGCATTTGCGCTTGGGGCCTGCTTGCCGGCGGTCAGCCTGTCGAGAAGGGCGAGCCGCTGTTCCCGCGTCTGGGCTAAGATGCAGCGCGCCATATCGGCAATTTGTTGTTTAGCTGTAAGGGCATGGCCGCCACGGTCCATGCCCTTTTGTTTCAAGACGCCGCCATCATGCTGAGGAGGCAACCATGACAACTTCGCCTTTGGCAAACCCCACGGCCACCAGGGAGCTGCTGGAGGAGTTTGGCCTTGCGACCAAGCATCGCCTGGGCCAGAATTTCCTGATCGACAACCATGTAATTGAGCGCATTTGCGAGCTTGCCGAGCTTGTAGGCGATGAGCGCGTGCTCGAGGTTGGTCCGGGCGTTGGTACGCTCACGCTTGCGCTGTTGCAGGAGGCGGCGTGCGTCACGTCGATCGAGGCCGATCCCGAGCTCGAGCCGGTGCTCGATGCTCACGCCGCCGACTACGCCAACTTCCGCTTTATCATGGGCGACGCGCTTAAGGTGACGCCGGAGCAGATTGAGCAGGCCGCCGGCGGTGAGCCGACGGTATTTGTCGCGAACTTGCCCTATAACGTGGCGGCGACGATCATCTTGCAGTTTTTTCAGACGATGCCCGCGCTCAAGCGTGCCGTGGTCATGGTGCAAAAGGAGGTTGCCGATCGCATTGCCGCAGTGCCGGGCAACAAGACCTATGGCGGCTATACGGCAAAGCTCGGCCTGTATGCGCAGGTGACGGGTCGCTTTGAGGTGCCGCCACGTTGCTTTATGCCGACACCGCACGTGGACTCGGCCGTCGTGCGTATCGACCGTGTTGACGGCGTGGCGCCCGAAGGACTCGATCGCGAGTTTGTGGCCCGCGTGATTGATGCTGCATTTGCTCAGCGCCGCAAGACCATCCGCAATTCCATGAGCGCCAACGGCTTTGCCAAGGACGTGCTCGACGCCGCCTTTGAGGCTTGCGGTATCGCACCCACCACGCGCGCAGAAACGCTTGATGTTGCCGACTTTATCCGCCTGGCTCAGGAGCTCATCCATGATGCCTAATGCCGAACGCGTGACGTTTACCAAGAAAAAGAAGACGGTTGCTTGTCCCGTGCCCTTGGCACCGCTTGCTGACACGCATGCGCATCTGCTTTCGTTTTGGGGGAAAGAAGTGCCCGAGACGCTCGTGCGCGCCAAAGCCGCGGGCGTCGACCTGTTGGTGACGATGCTCGACCCCATCGCCGACAAGCGCAGCGTGACGGACTATAGCGACTGGCTCGTGCGCGAAATTCTTCCGATGCAGGATATCCCGCAGATCAAGTATCTTGCCGGCGTGCATCCGTATGGCGCGCCGGACTATACCGACGACGTTCATGCACAGGTCGTTGCCGCACTTGATGACCCCTTATGCGCCGGTATTGGCGAAATCGGCCTGGACTATCACATGGACTATGACGACGATATCGCGCCGGCACCCCATAACGTGCAGATTGATTGCATGGCGCGCCAGCTCGAGCTTGCCGTGCGCCGCAATGTGCCGGTGGAGCTGCACCTGCGTCACGAGGACTCGGATGGGGAGCGCACCTCGCACGTCGATGCGTACAACGTACTGCGCGAGGTGGGTGTGCCCCAGGCTGGTTGTGTGCTGCACTGTTTTGGCGAGGACCGCGCCACGATGGAGCGCTTTGTGGATTTGGGCTGCTATATCGCCTATGGCGGTGCGGCCACCTTTAAGCGCAACGACGATGTGCGCGAGGCATTTGCGGCAACCCCACTCGATCGAATTTTGTTCGAGACGGATTGCCCGTATATGGCTCCGGAGCCCATCCGCGGTCTTGAATGCGAGCCCGCAATGATCTCCATTACGGCAAACACGCTGGTCAACGACCGTGTCGATCGTACCGGCGAGGATGCTGAGGCAATCGCGCGAGCAGCTTGGGAAAATGCCTGCAAACTTTTTCAAAAATAGTTCTTGCGTTCGCGATGGCGCTCCGTTATTCTAATTCCTGCACGCGGGCGTGGCGGAATTGGCAGACGCGTACGGTTCAGGTCCGTATGGGGGCAACCCCATGAAGGTTCAAGTCCTTTCGCCCGCACCATTGATTGAAAGAGCTCCCAGCAATGGGGGCTTTTTTGTTATGGGCCCATCGCGGGGACTTGAACCTGCGAAGGAGCGAGCGTAAAGAAAACGCGGAGCGTTTTTAGCGAGCTGGCGAGGACGCCGGCAGGCGGCCGAAGCCGGTGCGGATCCGCGAAGCGGATACGCGGACGTCCTTTCGCCCGCACCATTGATTGAAAGAGCTCCCAGCAATGGGAGCTTTTTTGTTATGGGCCGTTTTGGCAGATTTGACATATCGATTTCGCGCGGTAGATGTCCCTGTGGTCAAAAAGTGGCAAATATGAGTACTGACATGATAATAGAGACATTTCATGAAGCCATTTTTGCTCATTTTGCGCAACAGATGTACGCTAATTTGGCTCAACCTTGAGACAAAATGAAGTAATTTCGATAGACCTCGGGTTCAACGAGGCGATTTTGACCCAAATACGCTGTTACTAAACTGGTAACAGTACTCATATTTGGCCTTTTTTGACCACGGGTCCTCTTGTTGGTGTCACACAGCTGCTTCGTGCGGGTATCCTAGTCCCAACGTGTGCCTATCAGAGGAGAGACCATGCTGTTGTCCGGTATCATCGCCGCCCTTACCAGCCTTTTGATTCCCATCATCATTCTGTTGCTACTGCTTCCCAACGCCTGCTATGTCGTTGAACAACAGCATGCCGTGATCATCGAGCGCCTGGGCAAGTTTAACCGCATCGTCAACGCGGGCTTCCACATGAAGGTGCCCGTGATCGACCGCAAGGCCGCCACGGTGAGTCTGCGCACCATGAAAAACGGTTTTGGCATCGACGTTAAGACCCAGGACAACGTGACCATCGGCCTTGAGGTCTCTGCTCAGTACCACGTGAGCTATGACATGGGCGCCGGCCCGGCAGATTCGGGCATCTACAAGAGCTACTATATGCTGCAGGAGCCCGTCGACCAGATGCGTGACTTCATCACCGACGCCCTGCGCTCTTCGATTCCCGTCTACACACTCGATGAGGTCTTTGCCAAGAAGGACGACATCGCCAAGGATGTCAACGCTACCGTTTCCGAGCAGATGGCCGCCTACGGCTTCACCCTCGTGTCGACGCTCATCACCAAAATCGCACTGCCGACCGAGGTTGAGAACTCCATGAACGACATCAACGCCGCCCAGCGCAAGCGCGCTGCGGCACAGGAGCTCGCTGAGGCAGACCGCATCAAGCGCGTCACCGAGGCGACCGCCGAGGCTGAGGCTATGGAAAAGGCGGGCGAGGGCATCGCCAACCAGCGCAAGGCCATCGCGCTGGGTATCAAAGATTCGCTCGAGATCATCCAGGAGACGGGTGTCGGCAATGACGAGGCCAACCAACTGTTCATGTTTACGCAGTGGTCCGAGATGATGACGGAGTTCGCTCGCACGGGTAAAACCTCGACGGTCGTGCTGCCGAGCGACTTTTCGCAGTCGGCCTCTATGTTCGAGCAGATGCTGGCTGCCGGTAAGGTTCAGAACGAGTCAAAGGAGTAGACACGCGTGAAATACACCGTCGTTTGTGTTGGCAAGCTCAAAGAGCGCTTTTGGAAGGATGCCTGCGCTGAGTACACCAAACGCCTGGGTGCCTATGCCAAGGTTGATATCCGCGAGGTGGCTGATATCGACCCGGCCAAGGCGGGCGGCGTGGATGCCGCGCGCGACAAGGAGGGGGCGGCGATTCTTGCTGCCTTGCCGTCTCGAGCGCATGTGATCCTGCTGGCTATCGAGGGCATGGAGCGTTCGAGTGAGGAGCTCTCGGCGAGGCTCGACGATCTTATGCTGCGAGGCAGCAGCGACATCGCCTTTGTGATTGGCGGTTCGGACGGCGTGAGTGATGAGGTGCGCGCACGAGCCGACGAGATGCTCAGCTTTGGACGCATTACCTTGCCGCATAACCTGGCGCGTGTGGTGCTGCTAGAGCAGATTTACCGTGCCTGCAAGATCAGTCGTGGCGAGCCGTATCACAAATAGGTCGGCAATACGAAACAATGGCGTGGGACAATACCTTTCGTTTTGAGGAATGTGTCTGAAAGGACTATGAGATATGAAGATTGGATTTGTCGGTTTTGGCAATATGGCGAGCGCTATGGCCGATGGCTGGATCGCTGCCGGTGTAGCTGCGAGCGACATGTGCGCCTGTGCGGGTCGCTACGACGCACTGGTTGAGCGCTGCGAGGCGCGCGGCATGGTCGCCTGCCACGATGCCGCCGAGGTTGTCGCCGCATCCGATATCGTGGTCGCTGCGGTCAAACCGTACATGATCGAGAAGATATTCGCCCCGCTCAAGGATGCTCTTGCCAAAAAGGTCGTTCTGTCGGTTGCCTGGACCTGGGACAGTGCCAAGTGGGAGCAAGTCCTGCCGGGCGTCGCGCATATCTCGACGGTGCCCAACACACCGGTTTCGGTGGGCGAGGGCGTCATCGCTTGCGAGAAGGCTTCCACGCTTAGTGATGAGCAGAGCGCAGTGGTGCTTGATCTGCTTGGCAAGCTCGGTGCGGTGGTCGAGCTCGACACGAGCCTGCTGTTTGTGGGCGGCACGGTGGGTGGTTGCGCTCCGGCATTTGTCGCTATGGCAATCGAGGCCCTGGGCGATGCGGCGGTCAAGCACGGTATCCCGCGTGCCGATGCCTATCGCATTGTGAGCCAGATGGTGCTGGGTACGGCAAAGCTGCAGCTTGCAACTGGTCAGCATCCTGCGGCGATGAAGGATGCCGTATGCTCGCCCGGTGGTGCCACCATCAAGGGTGTCGTTGCGCTCGAGGACGCCGGCATGCGCAGCGCCCTGGTCAAGGCAATCGACGCAACTCTCCAGTAAAACCGACCAAAAAAGACAGGTTTATTTTGGCAGGTTTTTCCTGCGGTTTTGTTGTATGTGCGAAAAGCGCCCCGCAACCGGATCGTTACCGGTTGCGGGGCGCTTGCGTTTGCCCAGATAAAACCGACCAAAATAAACCTGTCCCTTTTTGGCAGGTTAGTCCCAGAAGCTGTCTTCCTCATCCTCGGACTTGGGCCCGCGGTCGACGTACATCTTATGGGTGCGCTTCTCCATTACAAAGGCAAGAATCGCAAATAACAGGATGCCGCCGGCGAAAAGGATGGCAAAACCGGTGCGGGTGCCAAACAAAAAGGAAAAAACTGCGTCCATTGGGTGCCTTCTTGCGTAGTTGAGTTGGGTCGTAAACGCTCATAAGTATATACTTGCCCATACATGTACAAGGTTGCAACCTAAATGGAATGTATATCGCCGGAGGATCTAATGCTTGATATCAAGTTTGTTCGCGAGAACCCCGATGCCATCGATGTCGCCATGGCTAACCGCCAGACGTCTTGGGATCGCGAGAAGTTCTTTGAGCTCGACGACGAGCGCCGTGCCGTCATCACCGAGGTCGAGGAGCTTCAGGCTACGCGCAATGCCGAGTCCAAGAAGATCGGCGCCCTGATGAAGGAGGGCAAGAAGGACGAGGCCGAGGCCGCCAAGGAGGCCGTGCGCGCCGTCAACGAGAAGATTGACGGTCTGGCCGAGCGCCGTACTGCTCTCGAGCAGGAGCAGTACGACTTCATGGCTCACCTGCCCAACATTCCTTGCGAGGCCACGCCGTACGGCAAGGACGAGGACGAGAATATTGAGCGCCGTCGTTGGGGCACCCCGCGCGAGTTCGACTTCGACTTTAAGCCGCATTGGGATCTGGGCACCGATCTGGACATCCTCGACTTCGAGCGCGGCAACAAGCTCTCCGGCAGCCGTTTTACCGTTCTCGGTGGCGCTGGCGCCCGCCTGGAGCGCGCCCTCATCAACTTCTTCCTCGATACGCACACCAGCCGTGGTTTTAAGGAGTGGTGGCCGCCCATCGTCGTCAAGCGTCAGACCATGTTTGGCACGGGTCAGCTGCCAAAGTTCGAGGACGACGCCTACCACGTCTCGGGCGACAACTTCCTGATCCCCACCGCCGAGGTCGTGCTCACCAACCTGCACGCCGGCGAGGTCCTCGACGCCGACACCCTGCCGCGCCGCTACACCGCCTTCACCCCCTGCTTCCGCGAGGAGGCCGGTTCCGCCGGTCGCGACACCCGCGGCATCATCCGTCAGCACGAGTTCGACAAGGTCGAGATGGTCAAGTTCGCTAAGCCGGAGGAGTCCGACGAGGAGCTCGAGAGCATGACCGCCGAGGCCGAGTACCTGCTGCAGCAGCTGGGCCTTCCGTATCGCGTGATTAGCCTGTGCACCGGCGACTTGGGCTTCTCTGCCCGTCAGACCTACGACGTCGAGGTCTGGCTGCCGAGCTACAACGCCTACAAGGAGATCAGCTCCTGCTCCAACTGCGGCGACTTCCAGGCCCGCCGCGCCAACATCAAGTACCGCGACCCCGAGAACTTCAAGGGTTCGCGTTACCTGCACACCCTTAACGGTTCCGGCCTGCCGGCTGGTCGTACCATGGCCGCTATTCTGGAGAACTACCAGAACGCCGACGGCACCATCACGATCCCCGAGGTCCTGCGTCCTTACATGGGTGGTCTCGAGAAGATCGAGCCGATCGCGTAAGTTGGCTGCATAGGGGATATGCAAGGGCGCTCCTTCGGGGGCGCCCTATTTCGTGCGCAGGTCCATACCATGCCGTGCGGACAGCTCAATAGAAAACACACGAACAACTGTTCTGTATACAGCCATCTACCTGCTATGCTTTTGCTAAATAAGAGCGAGAGAAAGGGGACGCGATGGAGTTGTTTGATGATCGGGTGGTTTTGTTTGAGAGCGACGAGGGCGGGGAGTACCTGCTTGTAACGTGTGAGCCGTCTGGCATGGGCGGCCTGGTGGTTCGGCAGACGAGTGAGGGTCCGTTGACACAATGGTGCTTTGAGGAGTCGCCGCATGTGGTCGAGACCTTTGTGACGCACGAGGGACTTGTGGCGCTGGAGCACTTCTATGGAGTTGGGACTTCCAACCAGGTCGCGCGCATGCTGAGCATCTCGTTTGCCGATTATGATTGTGCCCAGCGGGTGAGATCGCTCCTGAGGGAACTTGATGCTAAGTTCGACGTGATCGAAAAGCCAATCGATCGTACGGGGAACGGCGGTATATGCGGAGCAGCGTGACAAAACTGCGTTCCACAAAAAAGTTTGAGATTGTGCTTGACTCCAATAAGCTAAAGTGGTTTTATATGTCTTGCGCTGCGGCGTTACCTCAGCTGGATAGAGGGTCTGACTACGAATCAGAACGTCATAGGTTCGAATCCTATACGCCGCACCAATTGAA
>DXMX01000003.1:16877-50475 GCA_019413955.1 Collinsella sp. | reverse complement strand
CTGACTACGAATCAGAACGTCATAGGTTCGAATCCTATACGCCGCACCAATTGAATTTTAAAGCCTCCGGTAACGGAGGCTTTTCTTATATCGCGATGCGTCGAAGATCGCATCAAGTGGTCAAAATGAGTAAAAATCAAATTCAATAACTTTTTTTGAAAAACGCTTGACCTTTATTCAGTACATGTGCATAATAATCAACAAGTCGCGGCGTTACCTCAGCTGGATAGAGGGTCTGACTACGAATCAGAACGTCATAGGTTCGAATCCTATACGCCGCACCAATTGAACTTGAAGCCTCCGGCAACGGGGGCTTTTCTTTTATGTCGCCGCTGCACGGATTCGAACCTCGGTCGAGGCGCGGGCGTGAAGCGGACGATTTCTTATCGACTCGTGTAAGATTCCGAGTAGGTATCGCGGCCTATCCGCGACCGCTCCTTCTCTAGACGACCGATCAGGGTGATATTTCGTGGCAGAGCGTCCGACATACAAGCTCAGGTTTCTCGATCCCAAGAAGCGCTTTCCGGCGATGCCCGAGCAGCCTGCGGGACGCTCATATGGCGTGGTCTGGAAACTCTTTGGCGAGGATCAGCATGAATCTTGTTATGTCGTCGAGTTCGTTGGCAAAAGTCATGTGTCGCTTTTGGGCTACGTAAGCGTTTCGGGTGAGGTGTACAAGGTGGACCGCCCCGTCAGCGAGGCTCCGCTGCCCAACGATCCCGACATGGAACTGGTCCTTGACGAGTCGGATTCCAGTATTGGTGAGATTATGGTAAGGAAAGCCAACGGTGCAATGCGCGCGTGTGCGCAAACTGCCGGCTCTCCCGAAGGCCCCATGCGCGAGCAGTCCGACCACGAGACATGGAATTCGACCCGCGCCCTTCCTTACGGTGAGTTCATGGCCTCGATGTTCTTGCGCTACGTGATATTTGCCAACTCCGAAAGCGCTATTGTGAACACGGCGGACGCCGGCGGACTCGACGAGGGTATGCAAAACGTTGTCGACAAGATCAAGCTCGTAAAGTTGCCCGAGCCGGTCGAGGTGTTTTTGGGCTTTAACACGGCACCGCTCCCCGATGCTATCGAGACGCTGCTTTACCGCGTTGACCATGCCGAGAATCCGAGCGGTATCGAGCGCTATGCCGCCGCCCTTATGAGCGAAATTGACTTGCCCCGCCTGCGCACCATCGCTGCTAAGTCCGAGATGAGCCTGGCTCGCATTGATCGCTCAAAGATTTTCTATCTCAATTTTGATCGTAGCCTGTTGGACCAGGACGAGATTGACATGCTGCTTGCCATCGAGTGCCGTCTCAACCGCCTCTCCGGCATCCTTGAGCGCATCGGGGCCGGATTGGCCCCTGCGGCATCCTCGCCGAGCCTTGAGGGCTGCGCGCTCTTTGATGCGTGGCATATCGCCAAGACGACCAACGATGTTCCCCGACTGCTCGATACGGCTTCGAGCGATAACCCGTGGGCCAAGCCGGGAACGGTTTCGTGCCAGCCGGGCGGCGAGTGGGACGTGCGCACCCGTTTTGCGCGAATCGTTGAGGCGCTCAACGTGGTCACGCGGCTCGACTATACCTATCGGGCAAACGTTGCCGAGGGGATTATGCTCGTTCGGTTTGGGCAGTCTGTCGTTGATGCCATGCTGCAACGTGAATACGACGCTCAGGATGACGCCTGGCGCGAGCTGGACGAGGACACGCGCGCGATCTGGGCCGCGGAGCACGATGCGCGCGTGGCACTCACGCTTGCGGCAGCGTGTTTTGCCGCGGGCACCTGCATCACGCGCTGCTATGTGCAGATTGCTGCTCCCGACAGTGAGCAGGGCGAGCGCGTTGTCACAACGTATTTCTTTGGGCGCGCGGCCTATCTGGCCGATTGCGTGCCTGTCGCCAAGGATCTTGAGAGCATGGACATGGACGATATGCCGTGCAAGCGTGTGCTTGAGGCGTATGAGTCAACCGCTCCGGAGACGATTGAGCCTGCGGAGGTTCATGCTCGTCCGCGTGATGACCATCGCACGCTGCCGCCGGCGCTGCGCGATCTGCTGCTTGCCGATACGGCTGACGAGTTGGAGGTCATGGAAGAGGACGACGACCCATACGTGGCCCGTGTTGTTGAATTGCGCGAGCAGGCAAAAGTAGACCGTACAGGTGCTTTTGAAGGCTTTTCCCGTCTTGTCGAGGAGTTGGAGGCTAAGTGCACTGTCGCCGAGCTTTTGGCGACAGGTCCGGTTCAAACGCAGTTTTGCGATAACCAGCTGGTGCGCATGGTGTTACCGGTATTGGAAGAAGACGACTCTGTGCGAATCCTTCGTGCGCCCGATGCGCTGTACTTTGCCCAGCACGAGATCTGCAGCTTTTACGCCGAGCAAGAGGACTTTGAACGAGCACTGCCCGAGGTGCGCCATCTTTACGATCTGGCGCGCTCGTCCATGCAATCGCACTTTGCGCTCATCAACGTGCTTGCGCGTCTGGAGCGCTTTGACGAGATTATCGAGGTGGCGCGCCACGGCCTACGTATTGCCAGCGATCGTTCTGCAATTGGCTACCTGTTCTATCGCTTGGCGTTTGCCTATTGGAATTGCGATCAGCTCGACCTAGCGCTGGCTTGTTACCGTCTAGTGCCGCGCGGCGAGGAGTCGGGCAGCAGCGCGCTGGAAGAAATGCAGGGCCTTATGAATGAGATGGGCGTCAGCGAGCCTCCGACGTTTGAGGAGGCGGTCGAGACCATCCGCAAGGCTGGACTCGAGCTGCCGCCAGTGTCCGCCGTGACGAATCAGCTGGCAGATGCCGCTGTGCAACTGGTCGACAACGGCTTCTTTTTCCTGGCACGCGGTTGCATCTTCCAAATGTGGCGCACCATGGGCAACGACGAGCTCGGCTCCCTTAACCGTTCGCTGGGGTAGGCGAAGCTTCCAAGGAGGAAAGGATGCTAGGCAATTAGAAAATTTCCTCTTGCCCATCCTTGGCTGTTTGGTTACTATAGAACGGCTGTTACGGAGAGCTGACCGAGAGGCCGAAGGTGCTCGCCTGCTAAGCGAGTATGCCCCAAAAGGGCATCTGGGGTTCGAATCCCCAGCTCTCCGCCAGTATGAATTTGAAGAAGGGTCCCATTTGGGACCCTTTTTAGTGCGGAGAAAGGAGGCTGGGGATTCGAACCCGAGAGGGCACGGGCGTTAAGCAAACGCGAAAGCGTTTGTAGCCCGTGGGCGAAAAGCCGCCAGGCTTTGAAGCCGGAGGGCATGCGCAGCATGCCCGGACATCCCCAGCTCTCCGCCAGTACGAATTTGAAGAAGGGTCCCATTTGGGGCCCTTTTTTATTATCAAGAATGGCGGCTGGGGATTCGAACCCTCAAAAAGGAGGCATCCTTTCGGACGCCTCCTTTCAGTGGGCTGATTATTCTTGCGCTCTACACCTCAGGAGCCTTGGCGACGGTCTCGCTCTCTGCCGCAAGTGGGCGATTGTCGATGCGGCGGCCCAGGCGGTCGAGCTTCACAAGGAGCCACTCAATGGGATTCGGCCCTGCGCCTTCCTCGTCAGCAACCAGGTCCATGACGGCGATCTTGGTGCCGTCCTGCTTGAGCGTGACGCTGCCCACCTTGTCGCCCACATGCACCGTGCCCGAAAGATCGTCGTAGCTAACCTTTTCGGTCACCTCGCCGGCAAGGGAAAACACGGTCGCTTGCGCCGTGGGGTCGGCGAGCGTGGCGTCGATCGTCTTATCCGTCCAGTCGGTTTGACCGATGCGCGCCATAAGCGGGTTGCCGTTGGCGGTCTTTTCCTGCGTGTTGGCGATCGCGACCGTCACCTTGTGACCGTAGTACCAATTGGCAAGGGTTGCGGTATCGGTAAAGCGCTGGTCGGTGGTGGTGGAGTTCAAAACGACGGTGTAGATCTCGTCGCCATCGCGGTTGTAGGCGCTCGTGAAGCAATAGCCTGCATCGTCGGTAGTGCCGGTCTTGCCACCGATGTTGCCATCTTGGCCCAGCAAATAGTTATGCGTGTCCATGGAATGCGAATGGTCGGTGCCGTCGGCGCCCGTGACCTCGATCCAGGAATCCTCGCTCGCTACGACCTCGCGGATCGTGTCGTTTTTCATGGCCTCCTGCATCATCAGCGCTACGTCGTGTGCGGTTGAGTACATATCGCCAGCCCACTCATCAAAGTCCAGGCCATGCGGGTTTTCAAAAAGCGTACCGGTGCAGCCGAGCTTCTTAGCGCGCTCGTTCATGGCCTTCACAAATGTGGCCTCGGCGTCTTTGGTCTTAGGGTCGATCTTCTTGCCCACATATTCGGCGAGCACGATGGCGGCGTCGTTGCCCGAGGGAATCATCAGGCCGCGCAGCGCCTGCTCCACGGTAAGCTCGTCGCCTTCGAGCAAGCCGGCGGTCGAATTACCCACGGTGGCCGCGGTGTTGCTTACCGTGACCTTCTCGTCTATCTTGCAATTCTCGACGGTTAGGATTGCGGTCATGACCTTGGTGATCGAGGCGATTTTGACCTGCTCATCGGCGCCGCGCCCATAGTAGACGGTGCCGTCTTTGCCCATGACGAGCGCATTGGTCGCATCGATATCGGGCAGATTATCGGCCGTGATGCCGCGCGCATCGGCGGTTTTGCCGCAGACATTGTCGGTCGTGAGCACTTGGGCGCCGGCGACGGTGGGCACGCCAGCGGCAAGGGCGATAGCGCAGACAAAGCCGGCGGCAAGCTGGGCTGAGCGCTTTGCAAAAGAGGTGAGGGACTTCACAGATTTCGCTTTCGACGGGATGGTCTCTTCTGGAACTAGAGTATATCGTTTGCCGGTGTCGGCGATCATCGCGTGCGTGCGTGGCCCACATCCGCGCCCGAACGGGCACAAGGGTGCTTAAGGCCGACTTAATTACCCACGCTTGTTGTGTGTGGCATGCGCCCCCCTCGGGCATAATGGAGCGCGAGAGGAGCACGCATGAACGAGCGCATTTTGGTAGTTGATGACGAAAAGGCCATCGCCGACTTGGTTGGTATCTACCTTACAAAAGAAGGCTTTGATGTACAGGTCGCCTATAGCGGGGCCGACGCTGCCAAGGCAATCTTGGAGCAGGAGTTCGATCTGGCGCTGCTGGATGTCATGCTGCCCGATATCGATGGGCTTGAGTTGCTGCGTACGATCCGTTCCAGCCATACCTATCCCGTGATCATGCTGACGGCGCGCGATGCCCAGCAAGATAAGATCGAGGGCCTTTCGCTTGGCGCGGACGATTACGTGGTTAAGCCGTTCCGTCCGCTTGAGCTCATCGCGCGCGTGCATGCTCAGCTTCGCCGCTACACCAGCTACGGTAGCCGCGCGCAGGTGGCCGAGTCGCCGACCATCCAGCTCGACGGCCTGGAGATCAACCGCGATGCTCGTTCCGTAATGGTGGACGGTGCGCCGGTGCGCCTCACGCCCATCGAGTATTCCATCTTGCTGTATCTGGCCGAGCATCGCGGCAGTGTGGTGGCCGTGGAGGATCTGTTCCGCGCGGTATGGAACGAGGATTTTATGCCCGGCTCCAACAATACGGTGATGGTGCACATTCGCCACCTGCGCGAAAAGATCGGTGACGACGCTCAAAAGCCGCGCTTTATCAAAAACGTCTGGGGCGTCGGCTACATAATCGAACAACGCCTTTGATGGTGGGGAAGTGGATATGACAAAAGACGATAGGCAGGCATTCGAGGTGCCCAATCGACTCTTTGAATACGTGAGGTCGGTCGTCGACAACCGCGCGCTTGCAACGGTGCTGCTCTTTTTGCTGAGCCTGCTGCTGATTGGCATCGATAACATCGCTGGAATCTTGGCGGTGCTGCTTGTCGGCTTTTTGCTGATCGATCGATTTGAAATCGTACGCCGCTGCGTGGTGATTGGCGGTACCGCGTGGGCCATGACGTTGGCGATTGGCGCCATGGCACTCGGCGGCATCGAAGGGCCGGTGCTGTTCGATGCCGGCTTTGTATTCAACATGCTTGGCTTTGTGCTGGCGCTTGCCGTGTGCGTGCTGTTCTTTTGCGGCCGCGCCCTGTACTACCAGGGCTATGAGCAGGGCGAGCAGCATGCCGATTGTGTGCTGGCCGCTCGTATTCAAGATCGCCTGATCGATCACCCCGACACCTGGGACAACATCGACGGCGACTTCCTGGAGGTCGAGGGCGCACTCAACCGTGTGCGCGATCGCGAGCGCAAGGTGCAACAGGCCTTGCGTGACGAGTCTCATCGCAAGGACGATCTGGTCACGTACTTGGCACATGACCTACGCACCCCGCTTGCCAGTGTGGTGGGCTATCTTTCGCTGCTGCAAGAGGCTCCTGAGCTGCCGGTTGAGCAACGTGCGCACTTTACGGGCGTGGCGCTCGACAAGGCGCACCGGCTCGATGCACTCATCGAAGAGTTCTTCGATATCACGCGCTTTGACTTCCACGATATCGTGCTCACGCGCGGCTATGTTGATCTGGGGTTGCTGCTGGCTCAGGTGGCTGACGAGTTCTATCCCATCCTCAACGAGCAACATAAGGAAGCCCAGGTTGATATTCGCGAGGACCTGACGGTGCTCGTGGATGGCGATAAGATGGCCCGCGTGTTTAACAACATCATGAAAAACGCCGTCGCCTATAGCTATGAGGGCTCGACTATCACGATTGAGGCCAGGCGCCAAGACGATGGCGGCGTGCGCGTGCGCTTTATCAATCAGGGCGATCCTATCCCTGCGGCTAAGCTCAAGGTGATCTTTGAGAAGTTCTATCGCCTGGATGCGGCGCGTGCGACCAATCGCGGTGGTGCCGGTTTGGGCCTTGCTATTGCCAAGGAGATCATCGCGGCACACGGCGGTACCGTTGCATGTGAATCGACGCCCGAACACACGATATTCACCATCGAGCTGCCCGCCGCATAGCTAGCGTGCCCTTACAAACACTTGACAATGTGCTCACGTGCGTATGAGCCGCGATTCCTACTATCGATACTGCTGAATTGATATCGATATGGAGGTGTGCGGTATGACGGCTGCTGCGGCTGTGGAGCCCACGGAGCTTGAAGAACTCATGGAAGCGCAGGCCGAGGCCGCGCATGAGCGCGAGGTTGGGGATGCGACTCGCCCCACGGCAGAGGATCTTGCCGCCTCGCCGACGCGCATCGACGTCGAGGGCCTCGACCTGTTCTATGGCGACCACCATGCGCTCAAGGACGTGAATATCAAGATCCGCGACAAGCAGATCACCTCGTTCATCGGGCCTTCGGGCTGCGGAAAGTCCACGTTGCTGCGCTGCTTTAACCGCATGAACGACGGCATCAAGGATTGCCGCATCGAGGGCAAGATTGCGCTCGATGGTCAAGATATCCTGGGCGATTGCGACATCTGCCGTTTGCGCCAGCGCGTGGGCATGGTGTTCCAACGCCCCAACCCATTTCCCATGAGCATCTACGACAACGTCGCCTACGGTCCTCGCGGTATGGGTGTGCGCGACCGCGCCGTGCTCGATGAGCTGGTCGAGGACTCCCTGCGTCGCGCTGCCCTGTGGGACGAGGTCAAGGACAAGCTCAAAGAGTCGGGCCTGGGTCTTTCGGGTGGACAGCAGCAGCGCCTGTGCATCGCCCGCGCACTTGCCGTGCAGCCCGACATTCTGCTGATGGACGAGCCGACTTCGGCACTCGACCCTGTGTCGACGTTGGTGGTGGAGCAGCTGGCCTGCGAGCTCAAGGAGACCTGCACGCTGGTGGTCGTGACGCACAACATGCAGCAGGCCGCGCGTATTTCCGATTCGGTTGCGTTCTTTTTGCTGGGTGAGCTGGTGGAGCACGCGCCCACCGCGCAACTCTTTAAGAATCCGTCCGATCCGCGCACCGCGGATTATTTGACGGGGCGTTTTGGCTGACGCTGTCTTTTACAGGTGCCTTTAGGGTTAAGATGCGGTCATATCGGCCGCAAAGGGGTTCAACATGATCTATTACGTCGAGGACGATGACAACATCAGGGATTTGACAGTCTACGCGCTGCGCAAGCAGGGAATCGAGGCCGAGGGCTTTTCGTGTGATGGCGAGTTTAAAGCTGCCGTGGCGCGACGGGTGCCCGATGCTGTGCTGCTCGATATCATGCTGCCCGACACCGATGGCTTGGCGATTATGCGTCGCCTGCGTGCCGATCGCCTGACGGCGACGGTGCCCATCATGATGCTTACCGCCAAAGACACCGAACTCGACAAGGTGATGGCGCTCGATGGCGGTGCCGACGATTACCTGACTAAGCCGTTTTCGCTCATGGAGCTTGCGAGCCGCTGCCGCGCACTGCTGCGTCGCGGCGGCATGGTCAAGCAGGCGAGCGATGTGCTCAGCGTGGGCGACATCGTGCTTTCGCCTAGCCATCGCGAGGTGACCGTTGCCGGCGAGCCGCTTAAGCTCACCCTGCGCGAGTTCGACCTGCTCGAGTACCTCATGCGCAAGCCCGGCGTGGTCTTTACCCGCGAGTCGTTGCTGCAGAGCGTGTGGGGCTGGGACTTCGACGGCGGTTCGCGCACCGTTGACGTGCACGTGCAGACGCTTCGCCAAAAACTGGGCGAGCATGCCAGCGCCATCGAGACCGTGCGCGGCGTGGGTTATCGCCTGGCCGAGCCTTCTGCCGGTGATGGTGCCGAAGGCGACGACACCGCGGCCACCGCATCGGAGGAGTAACCCGTGGTCTTCGCCCCCCAGGGAAAACATACGCTGTCGCACCGCGTTTTTGTGACGATCTTTGTCTGCGCCATGGCGGTTATCGTGGCGTTTACGGTGCTGGGTGCGTTCTTTGTGCAAAACACTTTGGCGGATGCCACAAGTGCCAATCTGGCGCAGGAAACCGAGCTCATTGCTGCCGCCCTCGACGAGCAGCAGGAGCCCATTCCGTTCTTGCGAAGCCTCGATCGCGAGGATCTTCGTATCACGCTGATCAATAAGGACGGATCTGTTGCCTACGACAACGAGGCGTCGCCTTCCACACTGCCCAACCATGGCGATCGCCCCGAGGTCATCGAGGCCTTTGAGAGTGGTTCGGGTTCCGCGGAGCGCGCAAGCTCTACACTCGACGAGATTATGCTGTATCGCGCCGTCACCCTTGATAACGGCCAGGTCGTTCGCTTGGCGCAGGCCCAGCCTGGCGTTGCGGCGATTTTGCTGTCGATGCTGGCGCCGATGCTGCTTATCGCAGCAGCGGGTGCAGTACTCTCGTTTTTTATGGCGCGCCGTGAGTCCCGTGCCATCATCGCGCCGTTGCAAGAGGTGGATTTGGATCACCCACGCCGTAGCTATGAGCACGCCTATGCCGAGATGGTCCCCATGCTTGAGCGCATCGAGTCGCAGCGCCAGGAACTCAAGCGCCAAATGGCGGTGCTAGCGGACAACGACCGTATGCGCCGCGAGTTCACGGCGAATATCACCCATGAGCTCAAGACGCCGCTTACGGCGATTTCGGGCTATGCCGAGCTCATCGCAAATGGCATGGTCGAGGGCGAGGACGACCTGCGCAACTTTGGCGGTCGCATCTATCGTGAGGCGGGCCGCTTGGCAGCGCTTGTCAACGACATCCTTACGCTGTCTAACTTGGACGAGGCCGAACGTGCAACTGAAGGCGAGGCAGTGCCCATTGGGTCCACGGAGCCTATTGAGCTCTCGCGTGCGATCTACGCGGTTGAGCAGCGTCTTGAACAGGTCGCCCGTCAGGTGAATGTGACGATAAGTCATGAGACCAAGCCTGTGGTCATCGAAGGCGTGTCGCGCTTGGTCGACGAGCTCATCTATAATCTGGCAAGCAACGCCATCCGCTACAATCGGCCCGGCGGTACGGTTACGCTGCAGTGCGGCACCAACGACAAAGGCCATCCGTTCCTCGCTGTCGCCGACACGGGAATCGGTATCGCGCCTGAAGAACAGGGCAAGGTATTTGAGCGGTTCTATCGCGTGGACAAGAGTAGGTCCAAGGCACGCGGCGGAACCGGCCTGGGGCTTGCCATTGTCAAGCATGCGGCCCTGTATCATCACGCCACGCTCGATCTATCGAGCGAGTTGGGCGTGGGAACCACCATTACGGTGGCGTTTCCCATACAGCAGGACGAGCCATTCGCATAGCGATACAACATAGATAATGATGTAGACGCCGCATTTGACTTTCGGGTGCGGCGTTGTTGTGCAATTTTACGATTGCTTCCGACATTTTTACAGGAGAGCCTGTTTCTTATGTATAGAGTTTGGTCTCGGTAAAAAGATGCGATAACATACGGACAGTTTTGTCAATCCGAACTGGGGAAATGAAAGGCAAGCTGCATGACCCTTCTCGAACTGTTCCAGCTGCTGAAGAAGCACCTCAAGCTGGTCATCACCCTTCCGGTGGTCTGCGCGATCGCCATGGGCATCGTGTCCTTCGTTGCGATGGACAACACCTATACCGCGACGACGAGCATGTACATTCTCGCCAAGACCGACGATAGCGGTCAGATGAGCTACAACGATCTCTCGGCGAGCCAGATGCTTTCCAACGATATCGCCACGCTGCTGGATAGCGATAGCGTTAAGAGCGGCGCCGCCAAAGAACTGGGCCTCACCGATTTGGATGACTACAAGGTGTCTGTTTCCTCCGAGACCACCACGCGTGTCATTACGCTTTCGGTTACCGGCACCGATGCCAAGGAGACGGCTGAGGTCGCAAAGGCCATTGCCAGCTCGGTGAGTACGGTCGCTCAGAACGTCGGCGCTGCCCAGAGCATCAACGTTATCGACGAGGCTAAGACCCCCGAAGCCCCCAGCGGCCCCAAGCGCACGCTGTATATTGCCGTCGCGTTCCTCGCCGGTATCTTTATCGCAGTTGCCTATGTCGTTTTGGCAGACATGCTCAATACCCGCATCCGCGGTGCCGAAGAGGCAGAAGAGCTCCTGGGTATTCCCGTTGTTGGCCGAATTCCGGCTATGAAAGGTGGTAAATAGGCATGGCTAAGGCAAAGAACACCGATAAGCTCGTTGTGCAGAATGCCGCCAAGACCCTTCTGGCCAACATCCGCTTTGCGAGCGTGGACGACCCCATTCGCACCATCACCGTTACCTCCTCGATTCCCAACGAGGGCAAGTCTACGGTTTCCATTAATCTTGCTCAGGCAATCGCCACGAGCGGCAAGAGTGTCCTGCTGGTCGAGGCTGATATGCGTCGCAGGTCCCTTGCCGATATGCTCGGCGTCCGCTCCCGCGGCGGACTCTATGCAGTCCTGTCCGAGCAGGTTTCTATCGACCAGGCGATTGTCGAGACAGGTCAGAAGAATTTCTACTTCCTCGATGCCGAGCCGCATATTCCCAATCCTGCCGACATCATCGTCTCCCATCGCTTTGCCAAGCTGGTCAAGGCACTGTCTGCTAAGTTCCAGTACGTCATCTTCGATGCTCCTCCGGTCGGCACCTTCATCGATGCTGCCGAGATTGCCAGCCTGACCGACGGCGCGCTGTTCGTGGTGCGCGAGGACTTTACCAAGCGCGAAGAGGCGCTCAACGCTATCGCCCAGCTTAAGAAGTCCGAGAAGGTCAAGCTCATCGGTACCGTCATGAATTACTGTGAGACCGAGACCAGCGAGTACTACTATTCTTACTACACCAAGGACGGTAAGAAGGTTAAGAAGGGCTCCGACGATCAGGGCACTTCCAAAAAGGGCATCTTCACCAACCGAGCAAACGTTTAGTTGATTAAGGCTGACCTATGCGTGACATTCATTGCCATATCTTGCCGGGTGTAGACGACGGTGCCGCCGATCTCGAAGAGAGCTTGGCGATGCTCGAGGCTGCCAAGCGGGCCGGTGTAACCAGAATCGTTTGCACTCCTCACTGCCGTGATCCCTATTTTGATTACGACAAGATGTGGGATGCCTTTGAGCTGCTGCGCGATAACGCTGACGGTTTTCCGCTCCAGATGGGCTTCGAGGTCAACCATCGAAAGCTCGTTGAGCTTGGTATCGATGCCGCGGATCACTTGCATTTCGATGGGACCAACGAGTTTCTGCTCGAGCTTTCGACGCATGCCGATGCGTATGCGTTTAGAGAGTACGAGAACACGATTTACGATTTGCAGTGCCGTGGCTACCAGGTGATCATCGCTCATCCTGAGCGCTATCGTGCGGTTCAAAAGGATGTAAGCGTGGCGGAGCGCCTGGTCGATATGGGCTGCAAGCTGCAGGCTTCGGCGGACTTTATTGCCGGCGGTCGCTTTGGTCGCGAGAAAAAGCCGGCACAGCGCCTGTTCGATCAGAACCTGTACAGCTTCATCGCGAGCGATGCCCATAACGTGGGTCATTACGACTGCCTGGCGAAGGCTCGCGCGAAGTTTAGCGTGCGCGGAGCTCATTTTCGCTAAAATCTGTCCCTAACGTTCGCATTGAATGAAAGGGCAGCCATGGATATCCAACTTAAGACGGGATGCTTTGATGACGCGGCGTTGGTGCGCCGCGTCGTTTTTATGGACGAGCAGGGCTACGAGAACGAGTTTGACGCTATCGACGAGGATCCGAACTGCATTCATGTGACGCTCTATGTAGACGGCGAGCTTGCCGGTTGCTCGCGCGTGTTTCCCGAAGAGCTTGAGCGTGCGGCTGACGCGGAGGCTCCGGTGTCGCCGGCGTGCGACTTGGACGAAGGCGTCGCGGCGGGGGAGACCTACATTATGGGGCGCGTGGCTGTGCTGCCGAGCATGCGCCGTCGCGGTCTGGCGAGCAAGATTGTCGAGGCCAGTGATACGCGCGCGCGTGATGCCGGCGCCAAGCTCATTAAGCTGCATGCGCAGGAATACGTGCTGCCGCTCTATGCCAAGGCGGGCTACACGCAGATTGCCCCGGTGGACTACGAAGACGAGGGCCAGCCCCATGCTTGGATGGCCAAGCGCGTAGATGGCAGATAGGGACGTTCCTTTCCTGCCGGCAGTCGGGGACACTCCTTGGCAATTGGCGTATCAGAGCGTTTGGACATACAGTTTTTCGATTCCGTATGTATATATGCGCGCTAATGGGTTATAAAATCTAAGTCTGGACATAGCAGGTCTGCGATGCGGCTCGGGCAACCGGGCCGTTTTTGCGGACGGGGGTAGCGCGAAAGGACTGCACATGCGTCAATTTAAGACCGAGAGCAAAAAACTGCTCGACCTCATGATCAACTCCATCTACACCAATAAGGAAATCTTCCTGCGCGAGCTTATCTCTAATGCGAGCGACGCCGTCGACAAGCTCAACTTTAAGAGCCTGCAGGACCCGAGTGTCAAACTCGACCAGGGCGACCTGGCTATTCGCGTCTCTTTTGATAAAGACGCCCGCACCATTACCATCTCGGATAACGGCATTGGCATGACCGCCGAGGAGCTCGAGCGCAATCTGGGCACCATCGCCCATTCCGGCTCCGAGGAGTTTAAGACCGAGAACGCCGAGCAACAGGGCTCCGATGTCGACATCATCGGCCAGTTTGGCGTGGGCTTCTACTCCGCCTTTATGGTCGCCAGCCACGTAAAGGTCGTCAGCCGCGCTTATGGCGAGGACACCGCTCACGTGTGGGAGTCTGATGGTCTTGAGGGTTACACCATCGAAGACGGCGAGCGCGCCGAGCACGGCACCGATGTCATCCTGACGCTGCGCGAGAACGAGAAGCTCGACGCCGACGGCGAGGCCGAGACCTACGATCGCTTCCTGACCGAGTGGGGCCTCAAGAGCCTGATTCAGCAGTACAGCAACTATGTGCGCTACCCGATTCAGATGATGGTGAGCAAGAGCCGCCAGAAACCCAAGCCCGAGGACGCCGGCGACGACTACAAGCCCGAGTACGAGGACTACCAGGAGCTCGAGACCATCAACTCCATGACGCCGATCTGGAAAAAGCGCAGCTCCGACGTTGAGCAGAAGGATTACAACGAGTTCTACAAGTCCACGTTCCACGACTTTGACGATCCCGCGCGCACTATCAGCTTCCATGCCGAGGGTACGCTTGAGTACGATGCGCTGCTGTTTGTGCCGGGTCGCGCCCCGTTCGATCTGTACAGCAAGGACTACGAGAAGGGCCTGGCGCTCTACAGTTCCAACGTGCTGATTATGGAGAAGTGCGACGACCTGCTGCCCGACTACTACAACTTTGTGCGCGGTGTCGTGGACTCTGCCGACGTGACGCTCAACATCTCGCGTGAGACGCTGCAACAGAACCGTCAGCTCAAGGCCATTGCCAAGCGTGTCGAGAAGAAGATCACTGCCGATCTTGAGGACATGCGCGACAACGACCGCGAGGCATACGAGAAGTTCTTTGAGAACTTTGGTCGCGGTCTGAAGTACGGCATCTACTCGAGTTACGGCATGAAGGCCGACGAGCTCGCCGACCTGCTGCTGTTCTGGTCTGCCAAGGAGCAGAAGATGATCACCCTGGCCGAGTATGCCAAGGGCATGCCCGAGGATCAGAAGGCCATCTACTACGCCGCCGGCGACTCGCGTGAGCGCTTGGCCAAGATGCCCGTGGTAAAGGGCGTGCTCGAGCGCGGCTATGACGTGCTGTTGCTGACGCAGGATGTGGATGAGTTCACGTTCCAGGCTATGCGTGAGTACGTGGCCGCCGATATGCCCAAGATCTACGAGGACGACGCCGCCCGCGAGGCTGCCGAAAAGGCCGTTGCCGACGGTGCCGAGCCCGAGGTCGAGGATCGTCACCTGGAGCTCAAGAACGTTGCGACTGGCGATCTTGATCTGGCGACCGAGGACGAGAAGAAGGAGGCCGAGGACGCCACCAAGGAAAACGAGGACCTCTTTAGCGCTATGAAGGAGGCGCTCGGTGACAAGGTCGAGAAAGTTGCCGTCTCCGCGCGCCTGACCGATGCCCCCGCTTGCATCACCACCGAGGGTCCGCTTTCGCTCGAGATGGAGAAGGTGCTCCAGAAGGGGCCCGAGGGCGCGCCCGACGGCATGCCCAAGAGCCAGCGCGTGCTCGAGCTCAACGCCAAGCACCCGGTCTTTGACAAGCTTGTCGCTGCCCAGAAGGCAGGTGACGCCGACAAGATCAAGCAGTACTCCGGCCTGCTCTACGATCAGGCCCTGCTGGTCGAGGGTATCCTCCCCGAGGACCCCGTTGCCTTCGCGGCGGCTGTCTGCGAGCTGATGTAACTTAGTTACGCCGTTCTACCGAACGGCGTAACGGCTCGACGCTGCAAGCCCGCCAGAGCGGCAATCTGCCTTTCAACTTCGGCGGCATGACCAGAAGGTCAATGCCGCCTTGTTTCAAGGCACCTTGCTCGCTCTGGCGGGCTTTCGCTGTCCGCGCCAAAACATCGGCGTTGTTATGGGTAGTCGTTGGGGACGTTCTTAAATGACTAGTCGTTGGGGAATGTGGCACTTGGGGACGTTCCTTTTCTGCCGGCAGTTTGGGACATTCCTTGCACCATTAGTCGTTGGGGACGTTCTTGTTCGACTGGTCATTCAAGAACGTCCCCAATGACTATTCGAACTGCTATTTTGTGCGGGTTGTGGTTTTGGGAGTTGCGGGAATTTAAGATACTGTACAACTGTACGTTAACTAATCTTCGTAGTATATTGCTACCCGCAAAACTCAGCACCATTGTGCCGCGAGGCACTAAAGCGCCTACGTACAATGGTTGTCGATAGTACGATTCGATTCAACGACAGGATGGATGGTCTAAGCGTGAGTCTCGGCAGCAAACTATCCAACGCAAAGGTATCCTTTGCGATCTTTAAGCGTGACATCAAGCGATTGCTCGTGAACCCCGTCGCCTTGGTGGTTACCCTCGGCGTGTGTGTTATTCCCTCGCTGTATGCCTGGTACAACATCGTGGCAAACTGGGATCCGTACGGAAACACCCAAGGTATCAAGATTGCCATCGCCAACAACGATCAGGGCACTCAGAATGACTTGGTGGGCGAGCTCAACGCGGGCGACCAGGTCGTCGATCAGCTCAAGGAGAACGATCAGCTGGGCTGGACCTTCGTCGATTCGGCCGCCGATGCCAAAGAGGGCGTCGAGAGTGGTGAGTACTATGCGGCCATCGTAATCCCCAAGAACTTCTCCGACAATCTTGTTTCGATGCTCGATGGCAATTACCATCAGCCGAAGCTCACCTATTACGTCAACGAGAAGAAGAGCGCTATTGCGCCCAAGGTCACCGACACTGGTGCCAATACCATCGAGGAGCAGATCAACTCGGAGTTTGTCTCCACGGTGGGCGAGACCGTCGCGGGCATTGCCAAAGATGCTGGTATCGACCTTAAAGACAAGGCGAACCAGACCCGGGATTCGCTGGCGGGCTCGGTGTCCGAGGCGTCTGATACCCTGGGCGAAGTACGCGATTCCATCGGCGACATGAACACCGCCATCGACAAGACGAGCAGCTCGATTGCTTCGGCCGATGCTGCGCTGGCGGGCCTGCAGGGGCAGGCGCCCTCTCTAACGCAGGCGATCTCCCAGGGCAACGACCTGCTGGGCGAGGCTCGCGCCACGGCGGGCAACTCTATCACCTCGCTCTCCAAGGCACTCTCGGAAGGTAGCCTTGCACTCACCAAGACGTCAGCCTCCGCGAACGCTGCGATTGGCAAGCTAACGGGTACGGTCACATCTACGACCACCCGCATCGACAACTCGCTCGAGTCTCTCCAGGCGACGATCGATCACAATAAGGCCGTTATCGGGCACTTGGAGATTCTCGTTAATGACACGTCGACAGGTTCCGAGGAAATTGACGCGCGCATTGTATCGACCATCGATTCGCTTCGCGAGCAAAACCAGAAGCTGCAGAGCATCAAGGATGGCCTTTCTGCACAGTCGAGCGCCATGGCAAACGACGCTACGGCAATCTCGAACGCGAGCAACGCACTCAACGCGGCAATTCAGACCGGTACGGCTAACCTCGGTCAGGCTCAGACCGATCTGGGTCAGAACGCACTTCCGAAGGCTTCGAGCGCGCTTGACTCCTTTGCCGCCGTTTCGGGCGATTTGACCGGCATTGTGTCGGGTATGACCCCCACGATAGCGAGCGCGCGCGGCACGCTAGCGCAGCTCGACGCCACGCTCAAGCAGGCAAAGACCACGCTATCCCAAACCGACGCCTCCCTTGCCAAGGTTCAGGACAAGCTCGCGACCGCCGCCAATGACATTGCGGCGCTGCAGACCTCTGAGTCTATGGGCGAGTTAGCCGACCTCATGGACGTCGACGTCAATGACGTGGCAGATTTCATGGCATCTCCGGTTGAGCTGACGTCCAAGTCAATCTATCCGGTCAAGAGCTTTGGCTCGGGCATCGCGCCCTTCTACACCAATCTGGCGCTGTGGGTGGGCGGCTATGTGCTCATCGCTATCTATAAACTCGAGGTCGACCGCGAGGGCATCGGTAGCTTTACGGCGCGTCAGGGCTACTTTGGCCGCTGGCTGCTGCTGGTGATCCTGGGCGCGTTCCAGGCCATTATCGTTACGGTGGGAGATTTGGTCATTGGCGTACAGTGCGTTAACCCGCTGCTGTTCGTGCTGGGCGGCATCGCGATTTCATTCACCTACGTCAATATCATCTATGCGCTGTCCACCACGTTTAAGCATATCGGTAAAGCCATTGGCGTCATCCTCGTCATTGTGCAGATCCCCGGCTCGTCGGGCATGTATCCCATCGAGATGATGCCCGGCTTCTTCCAATGGCTGCATCCGCTGCTGCCCTTCACTTATGGCATCAACCTGCTGCGCGAGACCGTCGGTGGCATGTATTCGTTCAACTACCTGTTCAACCTGTGCGTCCTGGGCGTGTTCCTTGCCATCGCGCTCTTTATCGGTCTGCAGCTGCGCCCGTTGCTGCTCAACCTCAATCTGCTCTTTGATAAGCAGCTTTCCACGACGGGCCTAATGATCTGCGAGTCCAACGACCTACCGCGCCAGCGCTATTCGCTGCGCACGGCCATGCGCGTCATGCTCGATTCGGATTCGTACCGTCGCGAGCTGCTCGATCATGCCGTGGCGTTTGAGCATCGCTACCCGTACTACATCAAGGGCGGTTTTGCCGCCGTGGTAGGCGTGCAGGTTCTGCTCTTTGTGCTTTCGACGGTGCTCGATATCGACAATAACGGCAAGATCATCCTGCTCGTTATCTGGATCATTTCGGTTATCGCCATCTGCGGCTGGCTCATCAACATCGAATACATCCGTGCGAGCCTCAATACCCAGATGCGTATCTCGGCGCTTTCGGACGAGGACCTTCGCCGCGAGATGCGCGAGCACACGGCGGCGATCCCTGCCGCCCGTCGCATGTTTGGTCTCAACGCCAGCGAGCGTGGCGCCAAGGGAGGCGAACAGCCTACGAGCCGTCTGCCGCATATCGGTGCGCATCGTAAGGCTCAAGATGCCGACGGCGCTGACAACGTAAACGGAAACGACGGGGACACCACCCCGCTTGGCAAGCACTCTAAAGGAGGTGAGGCATAAATGAAAAACAACCTGCACCTGTTTAAGCGCGATGTCCAAAACGTGTCTCGCTCCGTGATCGGCATGGTCGTCGTGATGGGCCTGATCATCGTGCCATGTCTCTATGCATGGTTTAACATCGCCGGAAGCTGGGATCCCTACGGCAATACCGGCAACCTTAAGATTGCAGTGGTCAACACCGATGAGGGTTACGAGAGCGATCTGATTCCCGTCGAGGTCAACGTGGGCGAAAACGTAACCGCCACCCTGCGCGGCAACGAGAACTTCGACTGGGTTGTGCTCAACGACCGCGATAAGGCGATTGAGGGCGTTAAGTCGGGCGCGTACTACGCTGCCGTCGTTATCCCTAAAACGTTTAGCGCCGACATGATGACGCTTTTCTCGACCGAGGTGAAGCACGCCGATATCGAGTTCTATGAGAACCAGAAGGCCAACGCCATCGCACAGATCGTGACTGAAAAGGGTTCGAGCGCCGTCCAGAGTCAGGTCAACGAGACCTTTACCAAGACCATCACGACCATCGGTCTTAAAACCGTGTCCAGCCTGCTCGACTACATGAGCACCGACCAAGTGAGCAACTTTATCGCCAACCTGTCCTCGACGCTGGGCGATTCGGTCCAGGACCTGCAGGACGTTCAGGCCAGCGCGACGTCGCTGGCGGGCATTTTGAGTTCCACGTCCGATTCGCTGACGTCGGCGGGCGGTATGCTCAAGCAGACGGGCACGGTCGATGAGTCGACTAAGCAGCTGATGGAGCATGCCAAGAGCGGTATGAGCGATTCCAAGGAAGCGCTGAAGGACGCCAACGACGCCATCAACGCCGCGATTGACGGAAGCGCGGGCTCGTTTGACAATGTGTCCGCCGAGCTTGCGAAGGCATTCGATGCCGCGAATCAACATGTGGACCTTACGGTGTCCCAGCTCAACGATGCCGCGGCGGCGCTCAACACGCGTGCCGACGATATCGACGCCACTGCTGACCAGCTCCGCAGCTTTGCCGATCAGTTGACTGACGAAAAGCTCCAGGACAGCCTCAAGTCTGTGGCAACATCGCTGAGCAGAATCGCAGTGGAGTATCGCAATAACGCCAAGGACCTGACGGCAACCGCAAAGTCCCTTTCTGACGGCATGGCAGAAGTTAACAAGTCGCGTGCCGAGGTCGATCAGGCAATCGCGGATGCCAAGGCTGGTATCTCGGGCGCCAAGTCCGACTACGATTCCACGTTCTCGGTTAAGGCCAAGGAGCTCAAGAAGACCATTTCGGGCGTTTTGGATTCGCTGAACAGCATCTCGGGCGACCTGGATAGCGCCGTAGACGGCTTGACCGACGCATCTGGTTCGCTGGCAAAGGGTCTCTCTAAGGCCGCAAGGCTGGTCAACAAGGCTTGCGATCAGCTGGGCGAGGCGTCGGACAAGATCAGCGCCTTTAAGGACGACCTCGACGGTGCCCTTATGTCGGACGATCTGGCCACGATCAAGACAATGATCGGCAACGATCCCGAGGGTCTGGCCGTGTCGCTTTCCGGTCCCGTCGCGCTCGACCGCAAACCGGTCTATCCGATCCGCAACTACGGTTCGGCCATGGCACCGTTCTACACGATTCTGTCGCTTTGGGTCGGCTCGATTGTACTGGCGGCCATGATGAAGGTGTCGGTTGACGATGAGCTCATCAACGAGCTTATCCCCGTGCGCCTGCACGAGATCTACCTGGGCCGTTACCTGTTCTTTGGCGGTCTGGCGCTGCTGCAGGCAACGCTCGTGTGCGCGGGCGACATCCTGTTCTTTGGCATCCAGTGCGACAACCCGCTGCAATTTGTGCTGGCGGGCTGGATCGCGAGTCTCGTGTTCTCCAATATCGTCTACACGCTTACGGTGTCGTTTGGCGATATCGGTAAGGCACTCGCCGTCGTGTTGCTGGTCATGCAGGTCGGCGGTTCGGGCGGCACGTTCCCCATCGAGATGACCGGCCCCGTGTTCCAGGCGATCTACCCGTTCCTGCCGTTTACCCACGGCATCAACGCCATGCATGCCGCCATGGCCGGCGCCTACCATATGGAGTACTGGATTGAGTTGGGTATCTTGGCGAGTTACCTGATTCCGTCGCTGGCCCTTGGCGTCGTCTTCCG
This sequence comes from Collinsella sp., assembly GCA_019413955.1. GTDB lineage: Bacteria > Actinomycetota > Coriobacteriia > Coriobacteriales > Coriobacteriaceae > Collinsella. The sequence continues at coordinate 29,898 of DXMX01000003.1, read as the reverse complement.
CCGCCCGGTCATCAAAGCCAACGACTGGATCATCGAAAAGCTTGAAAGCACGAAGCTTATTTAGTTACGCGGTTTTACCAAACCGCGTAACGGCTCGACGCTGCAAACGTCCCTAAGCGGCAATCTGACGTTCAATTTCAAGGGCGCGACCAGAAGGTCAGCGCCCTTCCATTTCACGTCACCTTGCTCGCTTAGGGGCGTTTTCGCTGACGTTGCCGGAACATCGAGGTTTTCTGTACCGACGCTTTAGCGTAGTGAATTGCGTGGGTTACTTGGTTGTTGCTACAGTAGCGGGGCGTACCGGGGGTCCGGTGCGCCCCGTTTTTATTTGACCATGAGGCGGCATGCGGTCACGCGCGTGCGGACACCACGCCCAGATTGAGCGCGAGGATGTTCCATGGCCCAATACGCTGCCAACGAAATCGAAAACATGCCCGATAGCCCTGTAGCCCGTGAGGATTTGGGCGCGGGTGGTATTCCCCGGGGTGCCGGCGCACGCTCGCCGTTGTTCTGGAAAGTTCTACTGCTTTCGGTGGCGATTATCTGGGGCTACTCCTTTACCACTATGAAGGACGCACTCGACACCATTCCGGTGTTCGAGCTGGTCTACGTTCGCTTTCTCCCGGCTTCGCTGGTTATGTTCGCCATCTTCCGCAAACGCATCATCGCACACTTTAATGTTCGCAACCTTATCGTCGGGCTTGGTATGGGCGCACTTATGTGGGGCGCGTACGGTTTGCAGACGATTGGCCTGGCACAGACCACGGCGGGCAAGAGCGCGTTTTTGACGGGTACCTATTGCATCCTCGTGCCGTTTGCGAGCTATGTCCTGAGCGGAGAAAGGCTTACCCGTTACAACTTGGGCGCTGCATTGCTGTGCCTGGCGGGCATTGGCCTGGTGGCACTCGATAGCGTCGAGTTCAATGCTGGAGATGCCATCACGCTGGGCGGCGCGGTCTTCTTTGCTATCCAGATGGCGGTGACCGCCAAGTATGGCCGCAAGATGGATATCAACGTCATCACGTTTTGGATGTTTGTGGGCAATGGCGTTTTGAGCTTAATCACGTCGCTACTATTCGAGACTCAGGCGCCTCTGTCCGTGTGGACGCCGAGTTTTATCGGCGTGATGGTCTTCCTCTCGGTGGGCTGCACGTGCGTGGCACTGCTCGTCCAAAACGTCGGTCTGGCGCACGTCCCGGCCTCGACGGGCTCGCTGCTTCTTTCGATGGAGTCGCCCTCGGGTGTGCTGTTCTCGGTGTTGTTGATGGGGGAGGCGCTCACCTCGCGCCTGCTTTCCGGCTTTGCGCTCATCTTTTTGTCGATTATCTTGAGCGAGACGCATTTCGATTTCTTGCGCCGAAAATCACACCCGCATTTGTAAACAACTTGTTGCGCCGCCCTCCCGGGGCGGCATTTTTTATGTCATGCCCTTACAGTTGTACCTTGCACTTTACGCTGTCAAAGTGCGTGCTGCAAAAACGTTACTGGAGGGCATCTATGGCATCAGCTCTGTCCGATCTTCAACCGCAACCAGCGCCTCAGGCTACCGCAGCGGCGCAGACCGCTATCGGCGATGGTCTGGTCAAAGAAGCCCAGGCATTTGCCGGTGAGCTTGCCGCATGGCGCCACGATCTCCATCAGACGCCCGAGCTCGGTAACAATCTTCCGCAGACGTCTGCCTATATCCAGGCACGTCTGGACGAGATGGACATTCCCCCATACCACGCTTGTCGACGGCTCCTGTGTTGTTGGCCTGATCGGTGCCGGTGCGGCCGCGGCTGCTCAGGGCAATGGTACGTGCGCGGACGAGCAAACCGGTACGGTTATCATGCTTCGCGGCGACATGGATGCCCTGCCCGTTGTCGAGGAATCGGGCGAGCCTTTCGCTTCCACCAACGGGTGCATGCACGCTTGTGGCCACGATATGCATGCGACGGCGCTGCTCGGCGCGGCCCGTTTGCTCAAGGCCCGCGAGGCCGAGCTTGTCGACGCCAATGCCACCGTCAAACTGCTGTTCCAGCCGGGTGAGGAGACCTTTGAGGGAGCCCGCGCTGCCATCGCCGATGGCTTGCTGCAGAACCCGCGCCCCCAGGCTGCCTTTGCCATGCACGTCAACAGCCAATCGCCGCTCGGCCTGGTGCTCTATGGGAGCCCGGCGCTTTCGGGCGTGTACGGTTTCCGCATCACGCTGCAGGGCAAGGGCGGCCATGGCTCGAGCCCCGAGATCTGCATCGACCCCATCACGGCCGGCGTCCATGTGCACCTGGCGCTCCAGGAGCTTATCTCCCGCGAGGTGCCAGCGGCCAAGGAAGTCGCACTTACCGTTGGTAAGTTCGCTGGCGGCTTGGCGGCCAACGTCATCCCCGACACCTGTGTGCTCGAGGGAACGCTGCGCGGCTTCGATGTCGAGCTCATGACTCATCTCAAGGAGCGTATCGCGGAGGTCGTCAACGGCGTTGCCGCAACATATCGTACGCCGGCAGCCATCGAGACGCTTTCGGACGTTCCGCCGCTCGTGCTCGACAGCGATATGACCCAGGCGTCGCTTGGCTACGTGGGCGCGGTGCTGCCCAAGGCTGCCTTCCTGCCGCTATTCCACGCCATGGCGAGCGAGGACTTCGCGCTTATCTCGAGCGAGATTCCGAGTGCGTACTTTACCGTGGGCGCGGCCGTGACCGATACGGACGAGCATTTTGCCCAGCATCATCCCAAGGCGCGCTTTAACGATGCCGAGCTTCCTCTCGGCGCCGCGGCTTATGCCGCCGTCGCTCTCGGATACATTGCGGACCACAAGGAGTAATCCATGTCCCAGCAAAGTAAATTTTTCCCCGGCTGGCTCGTGGTGGCCTCCGGCTTTGTCATCATGGCCACGTGCTACACCATTTTCGTTAACTGCATGACTATTCCTTCCGCACCAAGCCTTCCGAGATTGGCCTGAAGCCGCTCGGCGAGAACCCGGGCGATCCGTCCGTCTCGACGGCTGGCGACAAGGACGAGCGCACGGCGCCCGAGGTTAGCGTCGGCTGGTCTCGTATCAAGAAGAGCCCGGCATTTTGGCTGCTTGTCGTCGCCTTCCTCTTTATGGGCTTGGTCAATGGCGCCATCCTGCCCAACCAGGTTACCAACATGACGAGTGTTACCGTCAACGGTGCCAAGATTGTCACGGGCGGCCACGATCCCATGTGGGCGGGTACCGTACTTTCGGCCTACATGGTCACCGTCGTTATTGCCAAGATTTCGCTCGGTGCGATCTATGACCGCTTTGGCCTGCGCTTTGGCAATATCCTTGGCTCCGTTGCGTGCATTATCGCCTGCGTGGCGCTGTGTTTCCCGACGACGGACCTCGGTCCTATTGTCGCCGCTGTGAGCTTTGGTGTTGGAACGTGCATGGGCACCATCACGCCTACCATCGCCGCGTCCAAGCAGTTTGGCATGGCCGACCTGGGTAAGGTCACGGGCACCATTACCTCGCTCGAGATGGTCGGCGGCACCGTGGGCGCCATTGTCTCGGGCGTGCTGTTCGATGCCACGGGCTCCTTTGCGAGCACCTGGATTGTGTGCCTGGCGTGCTCCGTGGTCATGCTCGTGTTCCTGCTGGCATCCGAGCCCATCGCCGCCAAGCTGCGCGCAAGCGTGGCGGGGGAGTAGCGGGTCGCCGCCTATTCCTGTTTGCCTGTTCTGCCCGTGGCTGCCCTGGAAGCCGAATGGATGCCCGTACTGTCATTCGGTTTCCAGGGCAGCCACGGGTCTACGAAATGAGCTCTTTTCCTCCGTCCCCAAGGGATCACGTAATCCGAAGGGGACGGAGGAAAAGGGATCACAAACCGCGGCGGCGTGTCTGGCCGAACGAGTCCCCATACCCTCGTTCGGTCAGACACGCCGCCGCGTTGCTGCTTTGTGCCGTATAATGTCCACTACCTATGACGCGATACAAAAGAAAGGTGTTTGCCCATGCAGGCACAGAAGGCGGAGGGAACCCGCGACCTTATCGGCGCCGAGATGCGCGCTTGGCAAAAGATGCAGCAGATCGCTGCCGGCGTGTTCGAGCCGTTTGGTTTTAAACCCATCGAGACGCCCGCGATCGAGCAGGTGGACGTCTTTGTCCACGGCATCGGCCAGTCGACCGACGTCGTGCGCAAGGAGATGTTCCGCGTCTTTAGCGGCGCCAACCTGGAGCGCGTCTTTACCGAGGGCACCGACACAAAACTCAAGCCCAAGCAGCGCCTGGCGCTTCGTCCCGAGGGCACGGCCGGTGTGGTGCGCGCAGTCGTGGAGAACAACCTGGTGCCCCAGGGCTCCACGCCGTTTAAGGCGTACTACGCCGAGGCCATGTTCCGCGGCGAGCGTCCCCAGAAGGGCCGCCTGCGTCAGTTCCACCAGGTGGGTATCGAGTGGCTCGGCGCTCCCGATCCGGCGGCAGACGCCGAGTGCATCATCATGCTCATGGAGTTCTACAAGCGCCTGGGCTTCGATCTTTCCAAGCTCCGTCTGCTCATTAACTCGATGGGCGACGCTCAGTGCCGTCCGGCTTACCGCGAGCAGGTCAAGCAGTTTATCCTCGATCACGCTGACGAGATGTGTGACGAGTGCCGCGAGCGCGCCGAGCTCAACCCGCTGCGTGCCTTCGACTGCAAGAACGACCACTGCCGCGAGATCATGGCCGACGCGCCGCTGATGGGCGACAACCTGTGCGACGAGTGCCGCGAGCACTACGAGCAGGTCAAGCGCTATCTGGATTCCGCCGGTATCGAGTATGTCGAGGATCCCACCCTGGTGCGTGGTCTGGACTACTACACCCGCACCGTCTTTGAGGTCGAGGCTCCCGGTGCCGGCGTCGGCTCCATCGGTGGCGGCGGCCGCTACGACGGCTTGGTCGAGCTCGAGGGCGGCAAGCCCACGGCCGGCGTCGGCTTCGCCGTCGGTTTTGAGCGCGCCCTGCTGGCCCTGCAGGCCTTTGGCAGCGACCTGGGTGCCGATGAGGCCCCGTGCGTCTACGTCGCCAATGTCGGCAAGGAGTTGCGCCAGAACGTCTTTGTCATTACGCAGGAGCTTCGCGCCGCGGGCATCGTGACCGAGGCAGACTATCAGGGCCGTTCGCTCAAGGCTCAGTTTAAGCAGGCCGACAAGGTGGGCGCTAAGCTCATCCTGGTCCTGGGTGGCGACGAGCTTGCCGCCGGCAAGGTCAAGGTACGCGACATGCAGAGCCATGACGAGGTTCTCGTCGATCTGGCCAACGTGGTCGAGGCGGTTCGCGAGCGCCTGTAGCGCATCTTTTTGAGCTGCGGACCCGCTTGAGTGTCCCGTCCATTGCGAGCGATTGTTACGGGGGTGTTTCGCATTTATGCGGAATGCCCCCGTTTGTGTATGCCGTCCACCGAGAAATACGACCATTTAGAGCAAAAACCCTTGCAATGCAGAAAATACTTTTGTGTGGTAAAGCGCAATCAGTATCGAAAGTATTTCGCAAGCGCCTATAATGAATACCGCATGTTACGTGCATAGAAGGAGGAATGGGAGGAAACGTGGCTGAGAACCTAAGCAACCAGTCTGTACCCGAAGCCGCGGCGCGCGTCGCTGCCGTGGTCAACCGCCTCGTTAACCGAATCGGCTCGAATGCCGAGTCCAGGGAGCGTCTCGCCGAGATCGAGATCCCCGAGGAGCTGCGCGACAATCTGGCGCTGTTCCTGCGCCTGGAGCGTCGTGTGCTTAGCGAGTATGATCCTGAGATCGCGGACCTGTTCGACAAGATCCTGTCGGCCGAGATTGTGGCCAATGCCGGCAACCCCGGTACCCGCGCTGCCGACGAGGCCGTCGACGAGCAGGGCGTGCCCACCGCCGACGAGCCCACCGCCGTGGCATTCCGTGAGGTCGTCGATTTGATCGACAGCCTGCCGCTCGATAAGCAGCAGGTCATCGTTCGCGCCTTTACGAGCTTCTTCCACCTGGCAAACCTGTCGGAGGAGAACTACCGTGTGGCGCAGCTGCGCGAGCGCGAGGCCGGCGCATCGACCGATACCGAGGTCGATCCCGCCAACGAGCTCACCGTCGCCTATCACCAGTTGGTAAACGAGATGGGTGTCGAGGGCGCCAACGAGCTGCTCGGCAAGCTCGAGTTCCACCCTGTCTTTACCGCGCATCCCACCGAGGCCCGTCGCAAGGCCGTCGAGGGCAAGATTCGCCGTATCTCCAATCTGCTGGAGGAGCGTCCGCGTCTGGGCGGTTCCGACCTGGTGGAGAACGAGCGCCATATGCTGCAGGAGATCGACGCCCTGGTGCGTACGAGCCCCATCGCGCTCAAGAAGCCCACGCCGGTCGAGGAAGCCGATACCATCATCGACATCTTCGATAACACGCTGTTCGACGTCATCCCCGTCATCTATCGTCGCTTTGACGACTGGGTACTGGGCGACAAGGCCGGTACCGTGCCGCCGCTGTGCCCGGCGTTCTTCCATCCCGGCAGCTGGATCGGTTCCGACCGCGACGGTAACCCCAACGTCACCGCCAAGGTGAGCCGTGAGGTCGCCGCCAAGTACTTCACCCATATGGTGCTCAAGCTCGAGGACAAGTGCCGCCGCATCGGCCGGAACCTCACGCTCGAGGCCACCTACAGCAAGCCTTCTGCTGAACTCATCAACCTGTGGAACCATCAGGTCGAGATGAGCCCTCGGTACACGGCCCGCGCCGAGCTGATCTCCGAGCACGAGCCGCATCGCGCCGTCATGCTCGTCATGGCAGACCGACTCAACGCCACCGTGCGCCGTATCACCGACACCATGTATCACAGCGCCGATGAGTTCCTGGATGACCTGCGCGTCGTCCAGCGCTCGCTGGCTGCCTGCGGTGCCGTCCGTGCCGCCTACGGCCCGGTCCAGACCATCATCTGGCAGGTCGAGTCCTTCGGCTTCCATATGGTCGAGATGGAGTTCCGTCAGCACTCCGTGGTGCATGCCCGCGCCCTCAAGGATATCCACGAGAACGGTATCCATGGCGACCTGCAGCCCATGACGCGCGAGGTCATCGACACCTTCCGCGCTATCGGCTCCATCCAAAAGCGTTACGGCAAGAAGATGGCGCACCGCTACATCATTTCGTTCACCAAGAGTGCCCAGCATGTGGCCGACGTCTTTGAGCTTGCCCACCTGTCCTTCGCACACGAGGAGGATGTCCCCGAGCTCGACGTGATCCCGCTGTTCGAGCAGCTCGAGGACCTCGAGGGCTGCGTCGACGTGCTCGACCAGATGCTTACGCTGCCCGTGGTGCAGAAGCGCCTTGCCCAGACCAACCGCCGCATGGAGGTCATGCTGGGCTATTCCGACTCCTCCAAGGATGCCGGTCCTACCACGGCCATGCTCGCGCTGCACTCCGCGCAGGAGCGCATTGCCAAGTGGGCCGAGAAGAACGATATCGACCTGGTGCTCATGCACGGTCGCGGCGGTGCCGTGGGCCGTGGCGGCGGTCCGGCCAACAAGGCCGTGCTGGCGCAGCCCAAGGGTTCGGTCAACTGCTTCTTTAAGCTCACCGAGCAGGGCGAGGTCATCTTTGCCCGTTACGGCAACCGCACGCTGGCTCAGCGCCATGTTGAGTCCGTTGCCGCCGCAACGCTTTTGCAGTCGGCCCCGAGCGTCGAGAAGACCAACACCGAGACCACGCAGAAGTTCTGGGATATGGCCGAGAAGCTCAACGCCGTAAGCCACGAGCGCTATCTGGACCTGCTGAACACCGAGGACTTTACACCGTGGTTCTCGACCGTGACGCCGCTGACCGAGGTCGGTCTGCTGCCGATCGGCTCGCGTCCCGCCAAGCGCGGTTTGGGTGCCAAGTCGCTCGACGACCTGCGTACCATTCCGTGGATCTTTAGCTGGAGCCAGGCGCGCATTAACCTGGCCGCTTGGTATGGCCTAGGCACTGCGTGTGAGCAGTTTGGCGATCTTGATCAGCTTAAGGCTGCCTACCAGGAGTGGCCGTTCTTCCGCACCTTTATCGACAACATCGAGATGTCGATCGCCAAGACCGACCAGCGCATCGCCAAGATGTATCTGCACCTGGGCGATCGCCAGGATCTGTCCGAGAAGGTCTTTACCGAGATGCAGCTCACCCGTAAGTGGGTCCTTGCTATCGTCGGTGACGAGTGGCCGCTGCAGCGTCGTCGCGTGCTCGGCTGCGCCGTCCGCGTGCGTAACCCCTATGTCGACGCCCTATCCATCGCCCAGGTCCGCGCCCTTCGCGAGGTGCGTATGAACCAGGACGAGATGGCCGAGGAGAAGAAGGCCGAGTACATGAGCCTGATTCTTTCGACTGTGACCGGCGTTTCGGCAGGATTGCAAAACACGGGGTAATCGATAGCCCTGTAGTCGCTGTCCGGGGCTGCTGTATGTTTACTTTCCGGCGCGTCCTCGGACATGCAAGAAGCCCTCGCTGCGCACTTCGTGCGGCGAGGGCTTCTTGCGTCCTGCGGAGTGCGCCGGAAAGTAAACATACGGCAGCCCCTGCGATGTCCTGTCTTCGGCGGAATACTGGCTGAGGGAATATAGTGCGCTTCGCGCGTTTGGAAGGGGCTTCGTGCTGCGGAATGCATTCAGAGGGAAACCCGTCGGGCCTCTTTGTCCTCGGTCTTCTGGGATTGGGGCTGAAGAGATTAAAGTGCGCTTTGCGCCTCGCGTCTTATCGATCGGGTTTGAGATGCATGTGGCGCTTCTTGACTTACGACTGTAGCGGCCGCGGTCCCGTTTGGGATCGCGGTTGTTTTGTTGTGGGTCAAATATGAACGTTGTGTTAATGAGTCGGTGGACGGTGGTGTTTTTCGGTGAGCGGCGTATCCTTCCAACGGTTTATCTAGTGTGTCAGTTGAAAGGAAGAGGGCGCTCATCATTGTTTGAATGTGAACTGCCGTTTGACCACAAAACGTTGCATCTGGAGCTCGAGGATAAGAACTTCGCGGGTGTGATGGAAGGTCATCAAAACGAGTTTAAGACTACAAAATCTCAGGAAGAGCTGGTAGAGGAGTCGCTTGCCAACCCTTATGGCTCGCCTTCGCTCGAGGAGCTTTGTGCTGGCAAGAAGGATATTGTCATCATTAGCTCCGATCATACGCGTCCCGTCCCCTCGCGTGTGACGATGCCTATTCTGCTGCATCACATCCATTCCGCTGCGCCCGAGGCGCGCGTTCGCATTCTGGTTGCTACGGGTATGCACCGTCCGTCGACGCACGAGGAGCTCGTCAACAAATATGGCGAGGAGATCGTTGCCAACGAGGAAATCGTTATGCATGTCGCGACCGACGACAGCATGATGAAAAAGATCGGTACCCTGCCTTCTGGTGGCGAGTGCATCATCAACAAGATTGCTGCCGATTGCGATCTGCTGCTTGCCGAGGGCTTCATTGAGCCGCATTTCTTTGCCGGTTTCTCTGGTAGCCGCAAGTCCGTCCTGCCTGGCATCGCCAGCTACAAGACCATCATGTACAACCACAACGGTCAGTTTGTGAACGATTCCCACTCGCGTGCCGGCAACCTGTGCCACAACCACGTGAGCGAGGACATGTTCGCCGCCGCCGAGATGGCTCACCTTGCCTTTGTGCTCAACGTGGTGCTCAACGGCAAGCACGAGGTCATCGGCTCCTTTGCCGGCGACATCCACAAGGCGCACGAGGCTGGCTGTGAGTTCGTGAAGAGCCTTGCCGGCGTTGAGCCCGTTGAGTGCGAGATTGCCATCACCACCAACGGCGGCTACCCGCTCGATCAGAACATCTATCAGGCCGTGAAGGGCATGTGCGCTGCCGAGGCCACGCTTCCCGAGGGCGGCGTGATCATCGATGTCGCCGGTTGTGCCGACGGCCACGGTGGCGAGGGCTTCTATCACAACATCGCCGACAACGATCCGGCAGAGTTTGAGCGTGCCTGCATCGATCGTCCCAAGGACGAGACCCTGCCCGATCAGTGGACGAGCCAGATCTTTGCCCGCATCCTGGCGCATCACCCCGTGATCATGGTCACCGACCTGTGCGATCACCAGATGCTCAAGGATATGCACATGACGCCGGTCAACACTATCGAGGAGGCGCTCAAGCTCGCCTTTGAGATGAAGGGTGCCGATGCCAAGGTTGCCGTTATTCCCGATGGCCTGGGCGTTGTCGTCGCGCAGCACTAGCACGCGGCCTAAACGAATCGTTTTTAACCGACAAGAAAGATAAGGTTTTATGCTTACCAAACTCCTCTGCGAATTCGGCGCAACTGCCCTCATGATCGTCTTTGGCGTGGGTGTTCACTGCGATACCGTGCTCAAGGGCACTAAGTATCAGGGCTCCGGCCATATGTTTGCCATCACCACCTGGTCTTTTGGCATCTCGGTCTGCCTGTTTGTCTTTGGCGGCGCCGTGTGCATGAACCCGGCCATGGTGCTTGCCCAGTGCATCGTAGGCCTGGTGCCGTGGAGCAGCTGCATCCCCTTCATGATTGCCGATATGCTCGGTGGCTTTGTGGGCGCCGTAATCGCTTGGCTTATGTATGCCGATGAGTTCAAGGCTTCCGAGGGCGTCGTCGACCCCATTGCCCAGCGCAACATCTTCTCGACCAACCCCACCACCGAGGGCACGAACTATGCCCGCAACTTCTTCTGCGAGGCTATCTGCACCTTCGTGTTCATCAGCGCCATCCTTGCTGCTGCTAGCCGTGCTGGTGAGGACGTTTTGATGCTCGCCATCTGCGTCGGCCTGATTGTCTGGGCCGTTGGCATGGGCATGGGCGGCATCACCGGCTTCGCCATGAACCAGGCACGTGACCTTGGCCCTCGCATGGCCTATCAGGTGCTGCCGATTAAGAACAAGGCCGACAACAACTGGAAGTACGGCCTGCTCGTTCCTGGCATCGCGCCGTTTGTCGGTGCCATCGTGGCTGCGTTGTTTGTGCATGGTTTCTTGGGCATGTTCTAGTCCAAGGCAATTGATATAACGTCCGGGTCCGGCATAGGTTAACTTTCCGCCGCGTCCTCGGACATGCAAGAAGCTCCCGCTGCGCACTTCGTGCGGCGGGAGCTTCTTGCGTCCTGCGGAATGCGGCGGAAAGTTAACCTATGCCGGACCCTGCGGGAATCCAGTTGCGTTCGAACAAGCAACCAACATATATATCTGAATTTGGATGTGGTGGGCACTTTGTTGTTAGGCGCTTTGAGGTGCGAGTGACACTTTGGGATGCGTGGCGCCTTGGCGTAGGGCGGTGCTTTGGGATGAGCTTCTTACTTAGTTGAAGAGGGGTTTTATGGCTGATAGGTAGTCTTTGGCTACGTCCTCTTTTGGGGCTTGGAAGTTATGCCAGGCCCACCATTGGACCATTCCTACGAAGCTTGAGGCTATGTGGTGCAGTAAGAAACTGCGGTCCATGGTGCCGGCGGGGCCTGCAGGGGCTGTGGGGACGGTTTCGGCTGCTCGTGACATGATGGTCTTGCGTAAGCAGTCGGCGAAGACGCGTGAGCCGGCGCCAGCTACGAGGGCTCGTACGCCCTGGCGGCGCTCCCAGAGGTTGTTGAGGATATGCTCGACTTGTACGAGCGGATCATCGAGCGGTGTGCCATCGTCGTCGAGGGCGTGGGTGCAGATGTCGCTCACGAGTTCGGACAGTAGGTCATCTTTGCTCTTGAATAGGCCGTAGAAAGTCGCGCGGCCTACGTGAGCGCGCGCGATGATGTCGCCGACGGTGATCTTGCCGTAGTCCTCCTCGCGAAGGAGCTCGGAAAACGCCGTGACAATGGCGGCGCGGCTTTTTGCCTTGCGGGCATCCATAGCTATGCATCCATGTGAACAAGCAGGCAACGGAGCGTGCCAGAGCAGCCCTCGTAGGGGCGCTTACCAGCGCCGTAGCCGACGGCCTCGATGCGGTAACGGACCGGAAGGTGCTCGGACGTGCGTAGCGCGGCGACGATGGCGGCACCCGTGGGCGTCACGAGCTCGCCGGCGACCGGTGCGGGCGTGAGGGCGATATTGCCCGCCTGGCACAGGTTGACGACAGCGGGGACGGGAATGGGCATGAGACCGTGGGCACAGCGGATGGTACCGTGACCCTCGGAGAGCGACTCGACCACGATGTCCTCAATACCCAGGTCATCGAGGCAGATGGCGACAGAGCAGACGTCGACGATGGAGTCGACGGCGCCCACCTCGTGGAACATGACGGTCTCGGGCGTTTTGCCGTGAGCCTTGGCCTCGGCAGCGGCGAGCGCGGTAAAGATGGCGAGGGCGCGACGCTTGGCGCCATCGCTTAACTGCGAGCCATCGATGATGGCGGTGACGTCAGCCAAAGAACGGTGGTGATGGTGGTGGGCGTGATGGTGGCCCTCGTGGTCGTGGTCATGCTCGTGGCAGTGCTCGTGTTCGTGCTCGCCATGATCATGATGGTGGTGCTCATGCTCGTGCGTGTGCTCGGCAGCTGCTTCGTTGCCGTAGAGCCAGGCCATATCGTGATCGTGGTTCTCGAGCTCCTCTGCAAGCTGGACGTCGAAATCGCAGGCGTCGATCCCATGCTTGTTTACGCGCGTCACGGCGATCGAAAAGCCGTCGACCGGCAGCGTGGCGAGCTGTTCGCGCAGGTGCTCCTCGCTGGCGCCCAGGTCGAGCAGGGCCGCGACGGTCATATCGCCGCTGATGCCCGAGGTGCCGTCGATGATAAGCGTGTGCTGATGGTTGGACATGAAATGCTCCTTAACGGGCGCAGGGCGTGCCGGCGCTCAGATGATTGATAAGACTTGCCTGGTAGGCGGCACCAAAGCCGTTGTCGATATTGACGACCGAAACGCCGCTGGCGCAGGAGTTGAGCATGGCGAGCAGCGCGGCTACGCCACCAAAGCTCGCGCCGTAACCCACGCTGGTGGGAACGGCTATGACCGGACAGCTTACCAGGCCGCCGACAACGCTCGCCAGTGCGCCCTCCATGCCGGCAATGGCGATGACCACCTGTGCCTGGGCAAGTTCCTCGGCATGCGCGAGCAGACGGTGCAGGCCGGCGACACCCACGTCGTAGAGGCGGTCGACCTC